>JAPPHR010000117.1 GCA_028820995.1 Rhodospirillales bacterium | reverse complement strand
GCGGTGTTCTCCAGCGTCACGCCCATCTGCTCGGCGATGGACATGAAGAGGTTGTTGAACACCTCCAGCATCACCGGGTCGCACTCGGTGCCCACCGCGAAAGTGCGCTCCAGCGGGACGACGCGGGTGAGAACCAGGTGCCCCTTCGCCGTGAGTTCCGCCTGCCAACCGGGCTCGACCACCGTCGTCGCCGTCTGCTCGCGGATGATCGCGGGGCCGGTGACGCGGTTGCCCGGCAGGAGCACGTCCCGGTCATGGACCGGCGTGTCGTGCGCACGCCCGTCCATGTGCGCCGTCACCAGGGCGAGGCGCGGAACGTCCTCGGCCGCCGCCCGGACGCTCCTGTCGGGCTCCTGCACCTCCGCCATGATGCCGATGCCTTCGACCGCCGCGGCTTCGACGATCAGCCTCTTCTCCGGCATGACGAAGCCGTAGTGCCGGTGGTGCGCGTCCTCGAAGCGGGCCTGCATCTCGTGCGGCGTGCCGAAGTCGATGGCGTGCGGGGTATCGCTCCCCTCGTAGCGGATGTGCGCGCGGCGGACGACCTCGATGCGCTCGTCGGGAATGTCCTGCTCCCTCAACTCGGCTTCTACCTGAGCGGCAAGGTCGTCGAGCGCCGTCGTGAGCTGCGGCATCAGTGCGTCGTCGAGAGCCGCTTCGACGGCCCTTTCCCGGAGCGCCCGGATGTCGGCGAGGCCCATGCCGTAGGCCGAGAGCACGCCGGCGAAGGGATGGATCAGCACCGTCGTCATGCCGAGCGCGTCCGCCACCAGGCAGGCGTGCTGGCCGCCCGCGCCGCCGAAGCAGTTCAGCGTGTAGCCGGTCACGTCGTAGCCGCGCTGCACGGAGATCTTCTTGATCGCGTTGGCCATGTTCTCCACCGCGATCTTGAGGAAGCCGGCGGCGACCTCGGTAGGCGTGCGTTCGTCGCCGGTGGCCTCCCGTATCTCCGCCGCGAGGGCCGTGAACTTTTCGCGCACTACGTCGGCATCCAGCGGCTCGTCCTGGCCGGGGCCGAAGACGTGCGGAAAGAACTCGGGCTGCAGCGTGCCCAGCATGACGTTGCAGTCGGTGACGCAGAGCGGCCCGCCCCGCCGGTAGCTGGCCGGGCCCGGATCGGCACCCGCCGACTCGGGGCCTGCGCGGTAGCGCGCGCCATCGAAGAAGCAGATCGAGCCGCCGCCCGCCGCCACGGTGTGGATCAGCATCATCGGCGCGCGCATGCGCACGCCCGCGACCAGGGTCTCGAAGGCGCGCTCGTAGGCGCCGTCGTAGTGCGCCACGTCCGTCGACGTGCCGCCCATGTCGAAGGAGATGATCTTGCCGAAGCCGGCCTGCCCCGCCGTCTCCACCGCGCCGACGATGCCGCCGGCGGGGCCGCTCAGGATCGCGTCCTTGCCCTGGAAGAGCGTGGCGTCGGTGAGACCCCCGCTCGACTGCATGAACATCAGCCGCGTGCCGCCGAGTTCCGCCGCCACCTGATCGACGTAGCGGCGCAGCAGCGGCGAGAGGTAGGCATCGACCACTGTCGTGTCGCCGCGGCTCACGAGCTTCATCAGCGGGCTCGTCTCGTAGCTGGTCGAAACCTGGGTGAAGCCGATCTCGCGCGCCAGGTCCGCCGCCTCCTCCTCGTGGGCCGGGAAGCGGTAGCCGTGCATGAAGACGATCGCCACGGAGCGGATGCCGTCGTCGTAGGCCGCCTGGAGCAAGGGCCGTGCCGCCGCCGCATCGAACGCGCGAAGCACGGTGCCGTCCGCCATCACGCGTTCGTCCACCTCGACCACGCGCTCGTAGAGCATCGAGGGCAGCACGATCTGGCGGTCGAAGAGGTTGGGCCGCGTCTGGTAGCCGATACGGAGCGCGTCGGCGAAGCCTGCGGTCGTGACCAGCAGCGTGCGGTCTCCCTGGCGCTCCAGGAGCGCGTTGGTCGCGACCGTCGTCCCCATCTTGACGACATCGATCTGCCCGCCGGGGATCGGCGCGCCGGGCGCCACGTCCATCAGCTCGCGAATGCCCTGGATCGCGGCGTCACGGTAATGCTCCGGGTTCTCGGATAGCAGCTTGCGCGTCACCAGCGCACCGTCGGGCCCGCGCCCCACGATGTCGGTGAAGGTCCCGCCCCGGTCGATCCAGAATTGCCAACGCGGCTGCGGCTCAGCCATGACGCAGTGCTCCTGCTCTCGGATTATGAGTGGCTGGGCGTCCGCCCTCAGTCCGCCAGCGCGATCTCGTCGCCGGTCTTCACCGGACCTTCCTTGATCACCGCGGCATAGACACCGGCGAAGCCGTCGCGCGTCCGATTGACGTGCTTGAGGAGCGCGGGCGCGGTCTCGGCGGTCTCCGGGTGGATGGTGATGAACTTGCAGCGCGGGTCGCGCTCCACGACCATCAGCTCGACCTTGTCGCCGACCGTGACGCGCTTGCCGACCAGGTCGTCCTCGAAAAAGCCGCCCTCCTCGGCCCAGTCGACGTAGAAGTTGGAGCGGAACTGCAGCTTGTGAACGTCGATGCCGGTCTCGTCGGCGAGCTGGCCCACGGTCTGCAGCGAGAAGAGCGTGACCGGCCGGCAATCGACCAGGCTGCGCTGGGTGAAGCGGAGCGAGAGCGCGCCCTTGGACCTGTCCTTGATCCCCTCCAGGAAGGCCGGGTCCTCGATGTCCACCACCGAGCCGTCGGGCCGTTCGACCTCCACGGCGAAGGCGTCTGCCTCGGGGAACGGCGCGTGGACGTTGGCGGGATGGCCCATCGCCTCCTCCATGTTGTCGGGCTTGAGCGTGCCGTCCCGCTCCTTGAAGCGCGCCTGGTAGAGCACCAGATCCTCCTGCTCCCGCGCCGTGTGCCAGGGGAAGGATGTCGGCGCCGCGGTGGACGCGATCGCATAGACGCGGTCGCCCATCAGCCCGGTGAAGGCGACGAAGATCTCGTCGACCTCCTCGCCCCGCATGCTCTTCACCGGATAGCGCCAGATGCTCTCCACCCTGCCCAACATCGCTCCGTTCCCTTCTCGAGTCCGCAATCCGGCGACGATAGCACCGCGGCCCTTGCCGGGCTTCCCCTACTCTGCCCAGGGGTCCTCCACCCGGGGCCAGTAGGGTTTCGCGAGCTTGGTGTAAGGGATCGCCGCGAAGTCGGGCGCGATGGCGCCGGGTGCCGCGACGTAGAGGATTTCCCTCGCGATGGGGGCGAAGCCCGCGTGGAAATGCTGGGTCGACTTCACCACCACGATCTTCTTGGTCGCCGGGTCGAGCCCCACGGCGGTGAAGGCGTCGGGGTGAAACACTTGCGTGCGGACGGTGTTGAGCACGAGGTCGAGGCCGCCCGCCGCCCGCACCCACACGGCATCGCCCATCCTGTTGCGGGCCGCGCCGAAGGTCTGTGCGGCATCGGTGACGATGCGCTCGACGGTAACCGCGAGGTCCACCGGATCGCCCGAGTCGGGGCCGCACTTGCCGCCCACGCGCAGGTTGAGCCGCGCGCCCTCGCCTGCCTCCATGCAGAAGCGCACTGCCACGGGATCCCAGTAGAGCCCGCTCGCCGCGTCGTCGATTTCGCGCGCGATCAGGCGCTCCAGGATGAAGGTGGAATCGCTCGGCGCGCCGCCGCCGGCGTTGTCCGAGACATCCGCCAGCACCGCCGGCCCGCCGTCGACGGCGAGCGCCCGGTCCAGGGCCTCGTCGATCCCGATTGCGGTCGGCCGCGTCTCCTCCCGCATCGCCCAGAGACTTGCGCCAAGATCGGCGGCGAGCGCAGCCGCCCTTTCCGCATCGCCGTCGGCCACCACCAGCGTCTTGGCGCCCACCTCGGCCACGTCGCCCCAGGGGAAGCCGTGGCCGAAGGAGACCGCGAGGATGCCGTCCCGCCCCTCCCGCGCCTTCATGCCGGAGACGAAGGCCTGCATCTGCTCGGACGTGGTGCGCCACATGCTGATCATCCGGCAGTCGTGGGCCGCCATGACCGGCTGCGTGCGCCCGAGCGCGGCATCGTGGCAGAGGCGGAACAGGTCCTCCGCCCGTTCGTCGATGTCGATGTGGGGATACTCCTTGTAGGTGATGAGCGCCGTCGCCGCCTCCAGCATCTTGGGCGTGATGTGGCAGTGGAGGTCGAGCTCGCCGCCCAGCACCGTCTCCGGACCGACGACTCCGCGCAGGCGGGCCAGCAGGTCGCCTTCGCAGTCGTCGTAGCCCTCCGCCACCATGGCGCCGTGCATGTTGACGAGCACGAGGTCGAGCGGCAGCGCGGCCTTCGCCTGCGCAAGGATGCGATCGCGATAGTCCTCGTAGACGCGGTGGATGGTCCGCCCCGCCGGTTGCGCGAAGGCGCAGAGTCCCTCCACCACCTCATGGCCCTGTTGCTCTGCGCGCTCCCGCCAGATGTGCAGCGGCTTGCTGAAGGGCGTGGGCGCATGGCGGGTCGCATCGCCATCGAAGAGCGCGGTTTCCCGGTAGGTCTGCTCTCCCGTCGGCAGCGACGAGAAGGTGTTGGTCTCGGTCCCGAGACAGGCGATGAAGACCCGCATGCTCATGTACTCCCTCAGATCGCCGGGAACAGCCGGCACCGCGAAGCTACAGTGCGCGCGCCCACGCTTCCAGGCAGGCGGCGCCGGCGGCATAATCCCGCCGCGCCGGCACACGGGCGAACGAAAGGGGCAGCATCATGGAAGTCGCGCTTTACGGAAACACCCACGGGCAATCGTACCGGGACGAGGAGAACATGTACCTCCACCACACGCCGGTGGAGCAGATGGACCCGCTCAGGGTCGCCGCCACCGCGGAGCGCGCCGGAATCCACTCGATCTGGTACCCCGACCACGTGTGCATGCCCGCAGATTCCGAGAGCTTTCACACCGCCAACCAGTCCGGCAAGCGCGCCTACCAGCGCCGCCACAACATGCTCGATGCCGCCGTTGTCATGGGCGCCGTCGCGGTCCGGACCACGACTCTGAAGCTCGGCACCAGCGTGCTCATCGCGCCCTACCGCCACCCGCTTTCGGACGCCCGCCAGTTCATGACCGTGGACCAGCTCTCGGGCGGGCGGCTCATGCTGGGCGTCGGCGTCGGCTGGATGGTGGAGGAGTTCGCCGCCGTCGGCATCGACTACGAGGAGCGCAACCGGCGCACCGAGGAGTGCGTGCAGACCTACAGGGCGTCGTGGACCGGCGACCTCGCCACCTTCGAGGGCAACTACTACAGCTTCAGGAACGTCTCCCAGGACCCGAAGCCGGTGCAGCAGAACCCGCATCCGCCGATCGTCTTCGGCGGCAACACGGTGCGCGGCGCACGGCGTGCGGCACGCTTCTGCGACGGCCTCTACCCCCTCTTCCTCGACACCTACACGGAGGCCGACCGCTTCGCCCACCTGCAGGACGAGGTGCGGCGCGAGCTGGCGGCGCAGGGCCGCAGCCCGTCGGACTTCCTGATGCAGTGCGCCGCGAGCGCGCGCATCACCGACGCCGGCGATCCGGCCTCGCAGGCGACGCCGCGCCGCACCTGCACCGGCACTGCGGAGCAGATCGTCGAGGACCTCGCCGCTTTCGCCGCGGCCGGCTATTCGATGGTGGTCTGCATGCTGGAATGCCCCTCGGGCGAGCTTGCCGAACAGCTCGACCAGATCGAGCGTTTCGGCGCCGAGGTGATCCCCGAGGCCAAGAAGCTCAAGCCGGCCGGCGAGTGGAAGCCCGTCACCTGATCGTTAAACGCCAGCCCGCTCGAGTCGTTTCTATCCATTCACACCGCACCCCACTCGTCATGGCCGGGCTCGTCCCGGCCATCCACGTGTTTTTCGGGCAGCAGAGGCAAAGAACGTGGATGCCCGGAACAAGTCAGGGCATGACGACATGTGAGAGATGCGTAGTCGGAGGAATCGCTTACCGGCCCACCAAAATGCGAAGTAACTTCAGAAACAGAACACCGAGCATTCAAGCTATGCAGTGAATCGATAGCGTAGTGATCGGGCGGATCGGAGCGTTTTCCCTGCCAAACAATGCTCCCGGTATCTTCCCGCCTAGACCGCTGTCTCCGGCTCCACCAGCGATTCCGCCTTGGCGCGGTCGTCGGCGGATATGGCCACCGTGGCGTAGCCGTTCCGGCGGTCCAGAAAGTGCAGGCTCCGGATATTCACGCCGGCTTGCTTGAACTTCTCCGCCAGCCTGGCCAGCGCGCCCGGTTCGTCGCGCAGCCTCAGGATCAGCGATTCGTCGGATACGGTCTTGAATCCCGCGTCCGTCAGCGCCCGCAGGGCGCCGTCGTGGTCGTCCGCGGTGAGCGTTATCGCGCCCTTCTCTCCCAGCGCCTCTGCGCTGATGGTTTCGATATTGATGTTGCGCTCGGCCAGTGTTCCGGCGATGTCGGCGATGACGCCCGCCTCGTTGTTTGCGATGACGACGATCCTGGTCATGCGGTTGTCCCCGTTTCGTCTTTCGGCGCCACCGCTCCATGCATGCAATCGTCCACCACGGCGTCGATGGTCTCGCGTGTTACGTGCGGCATGGCGATGAGGTGCGCGATGTCCTCGTAGGGCGCGAGCTGCCACCTGCGCACGACATCTGCCGGCGGCCTGGGGAACACGACGGTGACCGAGTTCTTGTTGCGCCACGCGGGGATGCCGCCGTCGTTGAAGCGCGTGACCGCGTATTCTGCTGTCTCGAGGCAACCGTTCACGATGCGCCGGAAGCCGTCCAGCCCCTTCTGCTCAAACGCATACCACATTATCAGCGGCGTGAGGGCGTTGCGTGAGCCTGTGAGCGTGGTGTCCAACACGCCCACGTATTCGATGGCGCGCGCGATGCGTGCGACGTACTCGCGCCGGGTCAGCGCGACGCCGCAGGGCAGTGGCGAGCCGACCATCTTGTGCCCGCTGATCGACACGCTGTCGAAGCCTGCGTCGAAGCCGTAAGGCTGCGGGTCGTCCACGAACGGCAGGATCATGCCGCTCAGGGCAGCGTCCGCATGCAGGTACGATTTGGTTACCGCGAGATCGTCCAGGATGCCGCGAATCTTGCCGACGTCGTCGATCGCGCCCTTCATCGTCGTGCCGATGTTTGCCATCACGATTGCGGGCACGTCCCGGTTGATGCGAATCGTCTCGTGGAGGTCGTCGTAATCGATCTCCCCGTTGTCCTGGCTTCTTATCATGATGTTGCGCACCTTCAGCACGCTCATGATCTTGACCACGCTGTAGTGGGTATCTTGCGAAAAATAGACCACGCCGTCCGGATAGAGTTCCCGCCCCAGGTACAGGCCGTACATGTTGCCCTCGGTGCCGCCCGACGTGACGTAGCCCCAGGCGCCTTCGCGCGAGATGTGCATCAAGTCGGCGAAGATGCCGATGACCTCGCGCTCGATCTCGTGGGTATTGCTTTGGAAGTTGCTGTCGTGGAAAGGATCGCCCACGTTGTTGGCAACGTACCGCATGAAGGGCAAGAGCGCTGCGTAGTCGAAGTCCAGATTGCAGGGATAACCGACAGTGCGCCGACTCAACTCGTCGAATTCTCGAAGAAGAGAATCGAGTCTTTCCAGGTTATCCACAACGGCCTCCCGTCAACAAACCGTCCTATGAAAACCCGCTTCGTAGAAACTGTACGGATACGGTGATCGCCTGACAGATCCCGCTCCCGGCGGGGCGGCGGCTCAGCCAGGCGCAGGCCGCGCGCGCTGGTTGTAGAGCAGTTGGTGGCGGCGCTGCTTCTCTTCTTCCGGGATCGTGTCGGGGTCTTCGGGCAGGTCGGCGCCGGCCGCCATGCCCCGCTGCACCGCATCCCGCGCCGACAGCTCCTCGTACCAGCGCTTGAAATGCTTGAACTCGTTCAGGTCCTGCCCCTGCGCCTCCCAGTAGACGGTCCAGGGATAGGAGATCATGTCGGCGATGGTGTAGTCGTCGCCGGCGAGATACGGCCGGTCGTAGAGGCGGTTGTTCATCACGCCGTAGAGCCGGTTGACCTCGTTCGAGAAGCGGGTCAGCGCGTAGCTCTGGTCGCCCTCGTCGTCGCCCAGCCGGTTGAAGTGACCGCGCTCGCCGAACTTCGGCCCCTGGTTCGCCATCTGCCACATGACCCACTGGTTGACCTCGTAGCGGCCGCGCAGGTCCTGCGGATAGAAGCGGCCGGCCTTCTCGGCGATGTACATCATCATCGCGCCCGACTCGAAGACGCTGACCGGCGCGCCGCCGCCGGGCGGGTAGTCGTCCACCAGCGCCGGCATGCGATTATTGGGGCTGATCTCGAGGAACCCATCCTCGAACTGATCGCCCTTGCCGATGTGGCAGGGGACGAGGCGATAGGGCATCCCGCATTCCTCCAGCAGGATGGTCACCTTTTTGCCGTTGGGCGTCGGCCAGTAGTGCAGATCGATCATGGGATTCCCTTCCCGCCTAGTCCGTGGGCTGCGTCGCGGCGACGCTCGGCCGGTCTTGCATCTCCTCGTACCACGCGGTGAGCGCCGGGCAGTCGGCCCGCCACGAGGCATCGTGGCGGAACTCCAGGTGGCCGATGCCGCAGATCGCCGCGATGTGGTCGATGCGGAACGGCGCGGCGGCGAGAGCATCGACCTCGGCATCGAGCGCCGCGGTGATGCGCCGCACCCGCTTCTCGTAGTGGGTCTTCAGGTTGTCGCTCTGCTGGTCCGCCGGCTGGCGCTTCTGGAAGACCCACTGGACGCTCGCCTCCGTCAGCGCCGTGCCGAGCGTCATGCGGCGCTGCCAGTCCAGCCTGCCGGCCTCCGGGTAGAGCGTCGCGCCGCCCCCGATCTCGTCGAGATGGGAGCAGATCACGTGGCTGTCGTAGAGCACCATCCCGTCATCCAGCACCAGCACGGGGATCAGCTTGATGGGATTGAGCCGCTCCAGCTCCTCGGACGTGAACGGGTTCACGTTCTCGATTTCGAGAGCGAGGCCGTGCTCGCGCGCCACGATCGCAGCCTTCCGGCCGAACGGCGTCGCCGGGCTGGAATAGAGTTTCATCGAGTGCACCTCCCTGCTGGCGCGCGGGTCTTAGACCGCCGTCGCGTCGATGTACAGAGCGGCAGCCGAGAAACCGACCCCGCGCGCCGGTTAGCGATTGCGAGCGCACGAAAGGGCGAATAAATTGCACGCAGAGGCGTGTGTGTCGCTCGACGCGGCGCGACGAACAGTTCCCAGCGGCTGGGGCCCTCGGGACCGCAGCGGCGTGTGCCAAAGGGGAGGCAGGAACGATGGCAGAGACACTCTTCACGAATGTCAGGATTTTCGACGGCAACGCCAAGCGCCCGTATTCGGGCGAGGTGATGCTTCAGGGCAACCTCATCAGGAAGGTCGGCAAGGGCAAGGGCAAGATCAAGCCGAATGGCGCAACCGTGGTCGACGGCGCCGGGGCCACCCTGATGCCGGGGCTGATCGAGCCCCACTCTCACGTCTGTTACACCGACTGCACCAGCCTGCCGGAGATCGGGCGGCTCCAGCCGGAGGAGCACATGGTGCTCGCGCTCGAAAACGCGGCGAAGATGCTCGACCAGGGCTTCACGAGCCTCTTCTCGGCCGCCGGCGTCGGCTACAACAAGCTCCGCATCGAGCCGGTGCTGCGCGACGTGATCAACGCCGGGCGCTATCCGGGGCCGCGCATCAAGGCCGCCTCGCCCGAGATCGTCTCCTCAGGCGGGCTCGGCGACGAGCGCATGTGGCACATGCACCAGGAATCGGTGGGCTACGTCGCCGATGGGGCGGACGAGGTGCGCAAGGCCTGCCGCCTCTGCGTGCGCGAAGGCGTGGACAACCTCAAGATCAACATCTCGGGCGACGAGTTCGCCCACCCCGGACAATCGGAGAAAATCACCTACTTCGATGCCGAGGTGGCGGCGGCGGCCGAGGTCGCGCGCGAAGCCGGCGTGAACATCCTCACGCACGCGCGCGCCGACAAGGCGGTGCGGCTCGCGCTCAAGCACGGCATCAACATCATCTACCACGCGGACTACGCGACCAATAAGACCCTCGACATGCTGGAGGCCAAGAAGAAGGACATCTTCATGGCGCCGGCGTACGGCGTGGTCTACACCACGGCTTACGAAGCCTCGGAATGGGGCATCACCCGCGAGGTCGCCGAGAGCTACAACCTGTTCTACAAGATGGAGCACACGGTCCGCACCTATCACGAGGTGCGCAAGCGCGGGATCCGGGCCATGCCGGGCGGCGATTACGGCTTCGCCTGGAACCCCATCGGCACCAATGCCCGCGACCTGGAGCACTTCGTCAACGCGTTCGGCTACTCACCGGCCGAGGCGCTGATCGGCGCCACCAAGTGGGGCGGCGAGCTGATGGGCCTCAACGTGGGCCAGGTCAAGGAGGGGTATCTGGCCGACCTGCTGCTGGTCGACGGCGACCCGACCAAGGACGTCTCGATCATGCAGGACGCCGACAACCTGCTGATGATCATGAAGGACGGCGCCTATCACCGTGCGCCCAACGAGATCGCGCTGGCCAAGCGCCGGCGCAGCGCAGCGCCTGCGGCCGCAGAGTAGGCTGGCCGCGACGAGCCATATCGAGGGCCGGGGTCCCTTCCCGCAGCAGGCGGGAGGCCCCGGCCTCGTGGCGGCGCCACGCCGCGCGGCCGGCGAACGAGAAAACGCGGAGCCGGCCCCGTGAAGCTGAGCAGCCAGCAGCTTGAGACCTTTCGCCGGGACGGCCTGCTGATCCTCCCCGGCCTCTTCTCTGCGGACGAGGTGGCAGCAATTCGTGCCGCGCTGGCACCGCTCTTCGACGAAGACTGCGAGGCCAACATCCGCGAGAAGGCGGGCACCACGGCCCGCACCGTCATGGGCCTCCACCAGCGGAGCGATCTCGTCGACCGCCTGGTGCGCCACCCGCGCCTGGTCGAACCGGCGCAACAGATCGCGGGCGGCGACCTCTACATCCAGCAGGTCAAGGTCAACGTGAAGGCCGCGTTCGAGGGCGATGTCTGGCAGTGGCACTACGACTTCGCCACCCACCATCGGGACGACGGCGTGCCGGCGCCGCAGGCGCTCAACCTGCACATCCTGCTGGACGAGGTGAGCCACTACAACGGGCCGCTCTACTTCATCCCCGGCTCCCACCGGCACGAGCCGCTGCCGACCTTCCACGACGTGACGAGCACGAGCTATCCGCTCTGGGTGGTGGATCGGCAAACGGTTACCGGCCTCATCGCGGAGGGCGGTATTACGCCTGCGCTCGGCCCGCCGGGCACGGTGCTCATCTTCGGCGACCTGATGGTCCACGGCTCGCCGGGCAACATGTCGCCCTGGGACCGCGCCATCTTCTCCCTCATCCTCAACCCGGTCGCCAACGCCCAGACCGCGTTCGCCCGGCCCGAGTACAAGCACCACACGGACTTCACGCCGGTCGCGGCGCTCGCCGACGATTGCCTGCTCGCGCCGAACGGATGATTGGCCGATGAGCGAGTCGATGCCGCCGGATCCCGGCTATTTCCTCGACAACCTGCGGACGACCGATCCCGAGGTCTACGAGGCGCTGGCCGGCGAGCTGGAACGCCAGCAGGACGGGATCGAGCTGATCGCGTCGGAGAACATGGTCAGCCAGGCGAGCCTGGAGGCGCTGGGCTCCATCATCGTCAACAAGACCGTGGAGGGGCGCCCCGGCGGGCGCTATTACGGCGGCGCCGAGTTCGCCGACCGGATCGAGTCTCTCGCCATCGAGCGGGCCAAGGCGCTGTTCGGCTGCGGCTTCGCCAACGTCCAGCCTCATTCCGGCAGCCAGGCCAATCAGGCGGTCTTCCTCGCGGTGCTCAAGCCGGGCGACACGGTGCTCAGCATGGCCCTGGATGCCGGCGGGCACTTGAGCCACGGGGCGGCACCGAACCTCACCGGCAAGTGGTTCAATCCGGTTCGCTACGGCATCGACGGCGACGGCTTCATCGACATGGATGCCGTGGAACGCCTGGCGCGCGAGCATCGGCCCAAGCTCATCATCTGCGGCGGCTCGGCCTACCCGCGCGCGATCGACTTTGCCCACTTTCGGCAGATCGCCGATTCCGTGGGCGCCGTGCTGCTCGCCGACATGGCCCACTTCGCCGGGCTCGTCGCCGGCGGTGTGCATCCGACTCCCCTCCCCCACGCTCACGTCACCACGGCGACCACCTACAAGAACCTGCGCGGCGCGCGCGGCGGGATCATTCTCACCGACGACCCGGCGCTCGCGCGCAAGCTCGACAGCGCCGTTTTCCCCGGCGTGCAGGGCAGCGTGATCCTCAATGCCGTGGCGGCGAAGGCGGTCTGCCTGGGCGAGGCGCTGAAGCCCTCGTTCAAGGTCTACGCGGCCCAGGTGCTGACCAACGCGAGAGTGCTCGCCGGCGCGCTGATGGCGCGCGGCATCACCGTCGTCTCCGGCGGCACCGACACGCCGCTGCTGGTGGCGGACCTGCGCCCCTTCGGCCTCACCGGCGCCGAGGCCTCCGACAGCCTGGAGGCCGCCGGCCTCACCTGCAACAAGAATACGGTGCCCGGCGACACGCAGCCGCCAGCCGTGACATCCGGCCTCCGTTTCGGCTCGGCTGCCGGGACCACACGGGGCTTTCGCGAGACCGAGTTCCGCCATATCGGCGGCTGGATCGCCGACGTGCTGCACGCCATGGCGGCGTCCGGCGCGCGCGACGAGACGGTGGAGCGAATCGTCTGCGCCGAGGTGCGGGCTCTCTGCCGCAGCTTCCCCATCTATCCTGGCCTCGACGCCGACGCACCGGCCGGCGCTGAGATGAACCGAGCCGCAGGCTCGTAAACGGGCTGTCCCCAACGCATCGATCCGCTAGAGTGCGCGGCCATTTCCAACGACGCGGGAGCCGGCCGTGGACCTGCCCCTCGAGCCGAGACTGAGTATTGGCTACCAGCATGTGCTGGCGCCGACGGGTTACGACGATACGGAGGGGGCAGCGGCCGGCCGCGACCTGCCCGAGGCCGTGCGCCTGCTCGATGCACTGGGTTTCGATTCCTTCTGGTCCGGCGATCACGTGGCCTTCGCGGGGCCGATCCTCGACCCGCTGATGCAACTCGCGCAGGCCGCAACGCTGAGCGATCGCCTCAAGATCGGCACGGCCGTCTATCTGCTGCCGCTCCGCCATCCCGCGCCGGTGGCGAAGCAGGTGGCCACCCTGGACACGATCTCGAACGGCCGCATGATCTTCGGTGTCGGCGTCGGCGGCGAGTTTCCCGTCGAGTTCGAGTTGTGCGGCGTGCCGGTGGAGGAGCGCGGCGCCCGGCTCAGCGAAGGGATTCGCGTGCTTCGAAGCCTCTGGTCCGGCGAGCCGGTCGCCCACGACGGCCGCTTCTATCCCTTCCCGGAAGTCGCGATCCAGCCGCCGCCTGCGCAGGCGGGCGGCCCGCCGATCTGGTGCGGCGGCCGCGCCGATGCCGCGCTGCGCCGCGCGGGCCGGCTCGCCGACGGCTGGATGTCCTATGTCGTGGACCCGAAGCGCTACCGCCGCTCGCTGGAGACCATCGCCGCGGGGGGGGGGGGGGGGGGGCGGGCGCGGGGGGCGGGGGGGCGGGAGGGGGGGCGGGGGGGGGGGGGGGGGGGGGGGGGGGACCGCCCCCGCGCCGGGGGGGGCGCGCGCCCCGGCGGCGATCGCAAGCTGGAGCGTTTCGGCACGTCGCACCTGTTGTTCGTGAGGCTCGACAAGGACCGCGAGAGCGCGCTGGCGTTCGCGGCCGAGTTCCTGAGCGCCCGCTACGCGATGGATTTCTCCCGCGCCGCCGAGCGTTACTGCGCGCTCGGAACGGCTGAAGAGGTAGCGGAGGCGATCCGGGCATTCCACACGGCCGGCATGCGCCATCTCGTGCTGAACGTGCTGGCGCCGGAGAGCGAGAAGGCGGGGCACCTGCAACGCTTCGCGGACGACGTCATGCCGCTGCTTGCAGACCTGCGTTGAGCCAGGGCCACGCCATGACTGTCCCCTTCCACCTCCACGTGAACCGCCGCTACATGCCCGCGCCGAAGGACGATTCAGCGCGGGCGATCCTGCCGGAGCGCCGCGCCGCGGCCCGCGCCGCGATCACGGGCTTCGAAGGCTACCGGCCCACGCCGCTGCATCGGCTGCCAGGCCTCGCGCGGGCGCTGCGCGTCGGCGAACTGTGGCTCAAGGACGAGAGTGGGCGCTTCGGCCTCGGCAGCTTCAAGGCGCTGGGCGGCGGCTACGCAGTTGTGCACCTGCTGCGCGAGCAATTGGGAGACGACGTCTCCATCGCCGACGTCGCTGCAGGCCGCGCCGCGGCGCACGTGGGCGGAATGACCGTCTGCTGCGCGACCGACGGCAACCACGGGCTCGCCGTGGCGTGGGGCGCGCGGAACGCCGGCGCCCGGTGCACGGTGTTCCTGCCGGGAGCGGTGAGCGAGGGGCGCGAGCGTGCCATCGCCGCCCAGGGCGCCGACATCGTGCGCGTTGACGGCAGCTTCGACGATGCGGTGCGCGCCTGCGCCGACGAGGCGGAGGCGCAGGGCTGGCTGCCGGTCTCCGATACGTCGCACGCCGGCGGCGAGGAGGCACCGAGCCGGGTCATGCACGGCTACTGCATGCTGGTTGACGAAATCAGGGCGGCGCTGGCGGGGCCGGCACCGACGCATGTCTTCGTGCAGGCGGGCGTCGGCGGGCTTGCGGCCGCGGTGATCGGTGCCCTCCGCCAGGACCTCGGCGCCAGCAGTCCGAAGGGTGTGGTGGTCGAGCCGACGCAGGCCGACTGCCTCTATCAGAGCGCGGTTGCCGGCCGGCCGAGCCCTGCCTCAGGCAATCTCGACACGGTGATGGCCTGCCTCGCCAACGCCGAGATCTCGCCGCTGGCTTGGAATGTCTTGGACCGGGGCGCCTTCGCCTTCATGGCGCTCGACGATGAGGGCGCCGTCGGCGCCATGCGCCGTGCGGCTTCGCCGGCCGAGGGCGACCCGCCGCTCGTGCTGGGCGAATCCGGCGCCGCCGCGCTCGGCGGGCTGCTGGCCGCGGCGGGCGCCGCCGACGCGCGCGATGCGCTTGGCC
>JAPPHR010000049.1 GCA_028820995.1 Rhodospirillales bacterium | reverse complement strand
GGGACGCCCTCATCAGGCTATCGATGCTGCGCTGTCCCATCGAGAAGCCTGTCGACCACGCGATCAAGTGGCTCCTCAACGGCTATGGGGAACCGGTCGCGTGGTGAGCCGGCTTGCGCGCGCCGTTTCAGGAACGCGGTGCTGCCAGGCGGGAGATTGCGCGCGCTCGCGGCAGACAATCGAGGGCACAGCGGTTCCAGGAACTTCGTCCTGGGGATCAACTTCCTCATGGCGATCCCGTTGATCTCGATGGGGCCCGACGGGCATCAACGAAAGGGCTAGAGGATGTCGAAGTGCATTCCTGCCGACATCAAGCACGGATTCCGGCGTCCGAAGGGGTTTCCGCGCTTGCCGGTTCGCGTGCTGGGGGAATTCACCGCGGAGATGGACGGCACGGGGCGCGCGGTCGCGGTCCATTTGTGCGAGGCCGACCGGGAGAGGGAGTTCAGGGAGTACATCTTCGTCCTGTCTCCTCTCGCGGCCCGGCAGCTGGTGGCGCAGCTCGAACAGGCCCTGGACGGGCCAAGCCAGAAGGACGGTCAGAGGGCCGCACCGTCAGAAACTTGTGCGTGCCGAGCCGAGCCGCACGCCAAGACCACGAGGTCGGATCGCCTTTCGGTGACGAACGCAGAACTCACAAAGGCTTTGTCATGACGGCCAATGGTCAATGGGACAGCGGCCCTCATGGGATCGGACATGCGCATTCGAGTGTTCCGCAACGAATGAACAACGAACGGCGTTCAGGACGAATCGCCGGAGGTGAACCATGCCCGTTTCGATCGTGATTGGAGGTCAGTTCGGCTCCGAGGGCAAAGGAAAGACAGCCCTTGAGATCGTGAGACGGTCTCAGGAAGAAGTCATCGCGGTTCGTGTAGGCGGTCCCGATACGGAACACACGTCCTACGACCGCTCCGGAGAGCGGCGCTCGCTCCGCCAATTGCCCGCCTCCTGTGTCGACAAGGATGTCGATGTCGCGTTCCCCGCAGGTTCGTACATCGATGTCGATATTCTCTTGAAGGAAATTGCGGCGCTGGGACTGGACGGGGAGAGCGTTTCCATCAGCCCGCTCGCGCACGTCATAACCGCTCGGCACCGAGAATGGGAAATGGCGGGAAAGCTCATCAGCACGCTGGGCTCTGCAGGTTCCGGTGTAGGCGCGGCCGTCATGGCGTCGGCGGCACGTCAGGCCACAAATTTTTCCCTGCGTTCCGCCTTTGCTGCGGATGAGCCGAGACTGTCCCGCTTCATTGACGATGTCTGCACGCGTCTTCGCCATCATCTGGAGGACGGCAACCGGGTCGTTGTCGAAGGCACACACGGCTTCGGAATGTCGATTCTGGACGGCGGCTACTGGCCGCACGCAACCGCACGGTGCACGACGGCGGCCGGCGCGCTGGCCGAGACCGGACTGAGCCCCATAGATGTCGATGACATCACCATGGCCATCCGATCTTTCCCGATCAGGGAGGCCGGGGACACGGGGCCGCTCGTCGGGGAAATGTCGTGGGAAGCCATCGCCGAAGAGACCGGACGCGGGGACATAGCGTGCGAGATGACGGTGTCCACGGGCCGGTCGCGCAGGCCGGCCCGCTTCGACGCCGAGTTGGTGAAACGGGCGCTTGCGGCCAACCGGCCGACCCGGGTGGTTCTGAACCACCTCGATTTCGTTGGGGATGAGCAGGAACTGGCAGATTCCCAGGGCAATCTCTGCGCTTTCATCCAGAGGATCGAGGCCGATATCGGCAGACGCGTGGACTGGCTCGGGTTCTCCGGAATCACCATCGTCGACAGGCCCTGAAGGGAAACACGGCGCATCGCGAGCCGGCTCCCTGGCCGTCCAATTGGTCGCACTCACGATACGAGACGACACGTGAGAGTGACCGAACATGGGAGGGGTTCATGGCATATAAGGACATTGTCGTTCATCTGGGTCGGGACAAGCGCTCACCCACCCGCCTGGATGCCGCCATCGCGTTGGCGGAACGCCACCAGGGCAGAGTTACCGGCGTGTACGTGCTACCTGATCTGCTCTATCAGGAGTATGCGAGCTTTCGAATTCCACCGAACATTCTGAGAGAGCTGGACGTGCGCCAGCGCAATTCTGCCGCAGAGGTCGAGCGTGCGTTCAGCGAGCGGATAGCTCAGACGTCGGTGCAGGGCGAATGGCGTCTCATGACGGGCGATCCGGTCGATGCCGTCACGACGATCGCGCGCTTCGCCGACATCACCATTGTCGGTCAAACCCATGATGAGGACGATGACAACGTCGGGGCCCTGGCGGACGGCGTCGTCCTCGCCGCCGGAGGTCCCGTACTGGTTTGGCCGTACACCGGTTCTTTCGGCATCAGTCCGGAGACGGTCACGGTTGCCTGGAACGGCAGCCGGGAGGCGAAGCGCGCTCTGACCGATGCGCTGCCGCTGTTGCAGCAGGCGAGCAAGGTGATCGTTTTCGGGATCGACACAGGCGACAGCAAGCGTATTCCGGGTGCCGACGTGAGCACTCATCTGACCCGGCATGGTGTCAGCGTAGGAGTGCAGAACACGGTCGGGTCTTCGGACATCGACATCGCCAATATCCTGCTGTCCGCACTAAGCGATCAGGGTGCGGAACTGCTCGTCATGGGTGCGTACGGTCATCACCGGCTGCAGGAACTCCTGCTGGGCGGCGTGACCCTTCTTGTTCTGCGCGAGATGACAGTGCCGGTCCTGATGTCCCACTAGTCTCGACACGCCTCTCATTCGGGGAGATTCGTGCCAGTGTTCCGATTGAGAAGTTTCCAGCCGGCTTGAGCGTGATCGCCGAGTATCCTTCGACGGACGCCAGGACGTCGTCGGAAGGCTTGGGCGCTCCGCATGGCCAGGGATCGTGGATTCAGGTCTCGAATTCGCGCTTGATATGGACTTCGAGCTCGGCGATCGATCGATGGGCGCCGCGTTCGCAGTGCTGCTCGCCTGAGATGGTGAAGACGCGCTCGACCCGGTTGAACTGCAACCGGGATGGTGGTGTGAGCACTCGCCGGCGTCCACTGGCGAAGACCCGTTGAGTGGACCGCCGCGATGGAGCAGTTTGCGATCCTGTTCGAAGATCGCTTTCCGGCCTCAGCGCGCTGAGCCCGGAAAGCGCAAACCCCATGGCGCAGCCTGCACAGGCAATCGGACAGACCCGACGCGGTTGGCATTTGTCTCGGACGGAACCTGCGGCGACACGAGGGGCTGCCAATGTCTGGGTCGTGCCGTCCAGACTGTCGTCATGAACGCGCCGCTCAAGAACGCCTGGCAGGGTCACCAGGGCCCGCTGTGCGGCTATTCTTGTATGCACAGGGTACCAACAACGCGCAGCCGGGAGGCGAAAGATTGAGGCCTGTTGTTTGGCGCAAGTTGCCCACGACGTACGGGTTGCAGTTGCCCGATGCGACTTCATGTTGCCGCGGTCCGAGCTCGCGCGTGCGGTTCCGAATCGTCAAGCCTGCTCCTCCACAAACGACGCTTCCCCCTGCTCGAATTCAGTGCCGTCGGTGGTCACCCAGATCACGTGCCAACGCGATGAACCCGCATCTCATATGTTCGGATTGCCGATGATGAAGCCCGCTTCATCATCGGGTGAGGGCAGCGAAGCGTAACGAACGGCATTCCGACTTGCGCCGAAACGGGCAGTAGCACCATGGATTTCGAGTTGATCGCCATCGCCCTGGATGACGTCGCATGGATCGCCATGGCGTTCGTGATGGGCTTGCTGTCCAAGACCGTCGGGCTGCCGCCCCTGGTCGGCTTCCTCGCCACCGGCTTCGTTCTGAACCTCTACGGAATTGGCAGCGGGGAAATTCTCCAGAAACTGTCGGACCTCGGCATCACCCTGCTGCTATTCATCGTCGGCCTCAAGCTCAATCTTCGCACCTTCGCACGGCCACAGGTTTGGGCGGTCACCGGGTTGCACATGTCAATCGTGGTGCTGGTCTTCGGAACGGCCATCTATGTCCTGGCCCTGCTGGGAACGTCCTTTGTCTCCGGTCTCGATTTCTCGCGCTCTGCGCTGATCGCATTTGCATTGAGTTTTTCCAGCACAGTCTTTGTGGTGAAGGTGCTCGAGGAGAAAGGGGAGACGACGTCGCTGCATGGCCGCATTGCGATCGGGATTCTCATCGTGCAGGACCTCGCCGCCGTCGTCTTTCTCGCGATCTCGGTAGGCAAGTGGCCGACGTTCTGGGCTCTTCTGGTGCTGCTTGTCGTTCCGCTGCGGCCGTTGCTGACCCTGGTCCTGCAGCGGGTCGGTCACGGCGAGCTTTTGGTCCTTTACGGCTTCCTTCTTGCCCTGGGCGGCGCGGAAGCATTCGAGCTGGTCGGGCTGAAAGGCGACCTCGGCGCCCTCGTCCTGGGCGTTATGATCGCGAGCCACATCAAGGCCGACGAATTGGCAAAGACCATGCTGGGCTTCAAGGATCTGCTCCTGCTCGGCTTCTTCCTGTCCATCGGACTGTCCGGACAGCTGACGATGGAGGCGGTTCTCATCGGCGCGGCCGTCACGCCGTTCGTGTTTCTCAAGTCGGCCCTCTTCTTCGGTCTGCTGACAGGATTCAAGCTGCGGGCCCGCACCTCGTTGCTCGCCTCGTTGCACCTGACCAACTACAGCGAATTCGGGCTCATCGTCGCGGCCATCGGCGTGGCCAACGGCTGGATTGACGGCGGCTGGCTGATCGTCATCGCGATCGCGTTGTCCCTGTCCTGTGCCGTCTCCGCGGGACTCAACGTCGTTGCCCATCGGATCTACACCCGATATCGGACGTCGTGGAGACGCCTGCAACGATCGGAGCGTCTCGCCGACGACGGGCCGGTCGACATCGGAGGGGCGACGATCGCCATCATCGGCATGGGCCGCATCGGCACCGGGACCTACGACAGCATGCATAAATCGCATGGCGCGACCGTCGTCGGCATCGACATCGATCCGATCACGGTGGAACGCCAGCAGTCGACGGGCCGCAACGTTCTGCTTGGCGATCCCAGCGACGCCGATTTTTGGGATCGCGTCGGGGCCGCGCACTCGCTCGAGCTGGTGATGCTGGCGCTGCCAAAGCTGGCGGCCAGTCTCGCGGTCCTCGATCAGCTCAAGGCCGCCTCGTTCAGCGGTCGGGTCGCCGCCACGGCCAGGTTCGAAGACGAGATCGAGCTGCTCGAACAGGCCGGCGCATCGACCGTGTTCAACACCTACGCGGAAGCCGGCTCAGGGTTCGCTGCACACGTGGCTGCTCAAGTGCCGTCCCTTGCCCGAACGAGAAGGGGCGTCCCGCCTCGAAGGGATTGAACCTGGCACACGAGACCGCCCGGTTTCGGGACCGCTTCGAGCGGGCTCCAGCGTCCATCATGATCGCAAGTCCCGTGGTATGGTGCAGGCGGCAATGCGAGCCGCGTCCAAATTGCTGCAGGAGTGCATTTTCGAGATGCCGGCGCGCTCACTGGCCCCGCCAGGCCGAGGAGGAGATCCGTCAGGCGAAGCGGCGAATGGCCGACGAGCCGGGGATCCGCTCGAGTACACGCGTTCAGCCTGGCAGCCGGCCGCGTGGTATCGGCCCACGCATTGTATCGCCCGAGATCGCTCTCACACGGGCATCAATTCTCCGCATCGGACTGAAACCATCCGACTCAATTGAAGACTGACTCGGTGACAGGATCAAGGATGGGATTGAAACGCCAGGGTCCACGCGAGGCAGGGGAGAACCCCAGTTGGTTGCAAGGCTAACGGAGCGGGAACTCCGCCAGGTGATCGACCAGGCGATCGACGGCATGATCGTAATCGATCAACTGGGAACCGTTCTACTTTACAACGCAGCGTGCGAACGGCTTTTCAAGTATCCGGCAAAGGACGTGCTTGGGAAGAACGTAAAGCTGCTTATGCCGCAGCCTCACCGCGACAGACACGATGCGTATGTGCAGAACTATGTTCGGACGGGACACGCAAAAATCATCGGAGTCGGTCGCGATGTCTTGGGACAGAAGCGCGATGGATCGACATTTCCGATGCGGCTATCGGTCGGCGAGCTTCGTGGGGCAAGTGGGGAGTTGTTGTTCGTTGGCACGATCCACGATCTCTCGGAAAGACAGCGTGCTCGGGAGAGAATCGAGGAGCTGCAGACCGAGTTGATGCGGGTTTCGCGCGCAAGCGCCCTGGGAGAGATGGGATCGGCGCTTGCTCACGAACTGAATCAGCCACTTTCTGCCATCGTCGGGTTCGTCGAGGCCAGTGCGGCTCTCATCGACGATAGCGACAGCAGTGTTCCGGAACAGGCTCGAGAATACGTGAACAAGGCGGTCGCTCAATCTCACAGGGCTGCCGACGTCATTCGACGCTTGTGCGACTTGACCCACCGCGGCGATACCGACCGGACGATTGAGGACATCAACACGCTGGTCCGCGACACCTGTGCCCTGGCAGCGCTGGGCTCTGCGGCGGCGGGCATTGAAGTGAGTCTCGAGCTCTCTCAGGATCTGCCGCCGGTCCTGATCGACAGCATTCAGATTCAACAGGTCGTGCTCAATCTGGTGCGCAACAGCATGGATGCGCTGAGCGCCAGCGAGACGCGCACGATCGTCGTTGCCACCGCACAGCGCGGTGGTGTTGTCGAAGTGGAGGTGCGCGACACAGGGCCGGGGCTGACGCCCGAGGTCGAGCCGCGATTGTTCGAGCCCTTCGTATCCTCGAAACCCGACGGCATCGGCATCGGGCTGTCCATATGCCGTACCATCGTCGAGGGCCATGGCGGTGAAATCGCTGCCGAGGCCCGCACAGGCGGCGGCATGACCTTCCGTTTCTCGGTCCCTGTCTATTCCGAAGGAAGCGGCTGACATGACACCTGCGCAGGTAATTGTCGTGGATGACGACGAGGCCGTCTGCGAAGCGCTGGCAGCGCTGCTCAAATCTGCCGGCTTTCGAACGACCACCTTCAAGTCCGGTGCTGCCTTCCTGGACTCGGTGACGGATAGCGACGCGGCCTGCGTGGTGCTGGACATCAAGATGCCGGGGATCGACGGGCTCGAAGTTCAACGGCAGCTGGCCCAACGAGAGCTGACGATTCCGGTCATTGTCGTGACCGCATACGGCGACGTTACGGTGGCGGTGCGCGCGATGCGCGCCGGCGCGATCGACTTTATCGAGAAGCCGGTGGCGCGAGACCGCCTGATCGAGAGCGTGGAACGCGCCATCGAGGCGGGAACCGACCTGCGGCGCCATTTGGACGAGAGGTTGGAGATCGATCGGCGCATCGATACCTTGACCCCCCGCGAGCGCGAAGTGTTCGAGCAGTTGGTCATGGGTCGACCCAACAAGATCGCCGCTTACGAGCTGGGCATCAGCCCGCGCACGGTCGAGATTTACCGGAAGAACGTCATGACGAAGATGGACGCCAGCAGCCTCTCGCACCTGGTTCGCATGGCAATCGTCTCGGGTATCGATCCGCTCGCCAAGTAAGCCAACCCTCGCGACACTGCCACGTCGGCCCGATTCAGGGACTTGCCACGAGATTCGGTGAGATTGTCCCCATCGCCCGGCGCGGCCGCCGGACGTTAGGGAATTCCACTTAGGTACGAATCCCGGATTGTCCGCACCCGAGACCGATCGATAGAAGTCGGATCGCATTCGCGACGATCGCGTTGTCGATTGTCTTCCTGATGCCTGGGGTTCGGGAACGCCGGATCCGGCCGCGAAGCCAAGACGAGAGGAGAAGCGAACATGTCGATGCAAGAATTGTTTCCGTGGCGCGCGCAAGGGAGGCACGCTGCGCCCAAGTCGTCGGACGATCTGCTGATGCCCCTGCATCAGGGGATCGATCGCCTGTTCTCCGACTTCTTCGGTACCGACTTCCCGCGTCTGGCCCGCTTTCAGTGGGACGGTGGATTCTCGCCCAGCATGGACGTGTGCGAAACGGACGGGCAGCTGGAAGTGACGGCAGAGCTGCCCGGCCTGGACGAGAAGGACGTGGAAGTCAGCGTCTCCGAGGGCGTGCTCACGATCAAGGGCGAGAAGAAGTCGGAGACGAAGGAAGAAGACAAGGACCGCAGCCACTATCGCCTCGAGCGCAGCTACGGCTCCTTCCGGCGCTCGTTCAAATTGCCGCCGGGGGTCGACGCCGACAAGGTGGCGGCCAGCTTCGACAAGGGCGTCCTGAAGATCAGCGTTGCCAAGACCGAGGCGGCCCGAACCGCCACCAGAAAGATCGAGGTGAAAAAGGCGGCGTAGGGTGCCCGCGCGTACCGGTTGCGGGCTCTCCACCACCTCCCCTCGCGGTCCGAACGGACGCACGCCGCAGGGGGAGGCTCCGGGAACTGCCGTCCTCGGCGCGCGCAGGAGGACGCGACGGTTCCCGGAGGCCGCGTGGTCGAGTCCGGCGCCTGCCGAGCAGTCACCGTCCCGCCAGCCACGATCCTGGCCGGACCGAGCGGCGGCGGTGCCGTGCACGTCCCCGTCCTGCTCGAGAACTGCCGCGCGAGGATCGGCTGTGGCGACAATTCGGATCGGCCCGCCGTGGAAATGGAGGAGGCTCGCAGAGTGGCCGTCGATCTCAGAGGGCGTAGTTTCCTGAAACTTCTCGATTTCGATCGGGACGACATTCGCTTCCTGCTCGACCTGTCGCACGCCCTGAAGCGAGAGAAGTACGGCGGAAGGGAGCGGAGGCGGCTCAAGGGCAAGAACATCTGTCTGGTTTTCCGGAAGCCATCGACGCGCACGAGATGCGCGTTCGAGATCGCCGCCATGGATCAGGGGGCCGGGGTCACCACTCTCGGCCCCTCAGGCTCGCAAAGCGGCCTCAAGGAATCGATGAAGGATACCGCCAGGGTGCTGGGTCGAATGTGCAACGCCATCGAGTTCCGCGGCTTCGCCGAAGAGGAGGTCGAGGAGCTCGCCGCATTCGCCGGCGTCCCGGTTTTCAACGGTCTGACGGACGAGTTTCATCCGGCGCAGGTGCTCGCTGACCTGTTCACCATGTTGGAGCACGCGGACAAGCCGCTGTCGGAGATTGCTTACGCCTTCGTGGGCGACGCGCGCAGCGACATGGGCAACGCGCTGATGATCGTGGGGTGCCAGATGGGGATGGATGTTCGCATCGCCGCCCCCCGCGCCTGCTGGCCGAGCCGGGAGTTCGAGGAGCCGGCGAGTGCCCTCGCGTCAGCCAACGGCGCGCGGCTGACCGTCACCGAGGACCCGCTCGAGGCGGTGAGAGGATGCGACTTCGTGCACACCGACGTATGGGTCTCGATGGGCGAGCCGCGCGAGCACTGGGAGCAGCGGATCAGGCTCCTCAAGCCCTATCAGGTCAACCGCGAGCTGATGGAGGCGACCGGCGTCCGCTGCCCCAAGTTCATGCACTGCCTGCCGGCCTTTCATGACCGCGGGAGCAGGGTGAGCGAGGAGATCTACAGAAAGTTCGGCGTTTCCGAGTTGGAGGTGACCGAGGAGGTGTTCGAGTCGGCCGCAGGGATTCAGTTCGAACAGGCGGAGAACCGGATGCATGCCGTCAAGGCACTCCTCGTGGCGACGATGGGGGGCTGAACCGTGCCTGTCGTCTTCGCACCGGGTGGCATCGGGGCGTCGCGCCAGGGATAGCGTTCGAACGCGGTGGACGAACGCGAGATCGTCCGGGTCGCCGCCGGGATCGCAAGCGAACGGGTCGAACGATTGCCATGATCGTGGACGACCAGAGCGAGGTCATCGACTTCCTGTTCACGTCCGCTGCCCACGGCAGCGCCGCCGCCGTGCGCCGGATCGAGACCCACGGGGCCATGGTGTTTCTGTCGGGAGAGAGCGCGGTCAAGCTCAAGCGCGCCGTCCGTTCCGACTACATGGACTATTCCACGGTGGCGCGGCGCCGCGCCGCGTGCGAAGCGGAAGTTCGCGTCAACCGCCGCACTGCGCCGTCGATCTACCGGTGCGCGAGAGCGATCGTGCGTCGCCCCGACGGGCAGGTGGCCTGGGACGGGCCGGGCGAGGTTCTGGATTGGGTCGTCTGCATGGTCAGGTTCGACGAGAATCTGGTCCTGGACGAACTTGCGCAGCGCCATGAGCTCACCGCCGAGCTGGTGGACGGGCTGGCCGATGCCGTGGCGCGCTTTCACGAACATGCCGAACCCATGCCGGCGTACGGCGGCCGCGCCGGTATTTCGAGGGTGCTCGCGGAGAACGCCGGTGAGCTGGCGCGCTATCCCGACCTCTTCGACCAGGCGGAGGTAGCGGACTTCGCGGCCGCAGCCGACGCGAGCCTGGCAGTGCGGGCTTCGCGACTTGAGCTTCGGCGCCGCAACGGTCTCGTGCGCCGCTGCCACGGCGACCTGCACCTGCGCAACGTCTGCCTCGTCGACGGCAAACCGACCCTCTTCGATGCGATCGAGTTCTGCGAGAGCTTCGCGTGCATCGACGTCTTCTACGACCTGGCGTTCATGCTGATGGATCTCTGGCGCCGTGGATTGAAGGCCGAGGCCAACCGGTTGATCAACAGATACCTGTGGCGGCGTGACGATATCGATGGCCTCGGGGCGTTGCCGCTGTTCTTGTCGTGCCGTGCGGCCATTCGCGCCCATGTCGCAGCCGCCACGCGTGCCAGCAGGTCTCAATCCACCGGCACCGACGACACGTCAGGCGAAGACGCCCGCGCCTATTTCGCGCTCGCGGGCACCTGCCTTGCGCCGCCGCCACCTCGCTTGATCGCAATCGGCGGCCTTTCCGGAAGCGGCAAGTCGACAATCGCGAGGCTTATGGCGCCGGAATTCGGCGGTATCCCGGGTGCGCTCGTGCTGCAGAGCGACGTGGTGCGCAAGCGGCTATTCGACGTGGATCCGGAGGCTCGCCTGCCCGTTTCTGCGTATTACCTGGCGGCGAGTGAACGAACCTATGCGCTGCTGCGGGACCATGCCTGCACCGCGCTGGCAGCGGGGGCCAGCGTCATCGTCGATGCTGTGCACGTACGCCCCGAGGAGCGCCGGGCGATCGAGAAGGTGGCGGTGGATTCCGGCGCGCTCTTCGCCGGGTTCTGGCTTGACGCGCCGGGGCGCGTTCTCAGGAGGCGCGTCGCCCGGCGCGGCCGGGACGTGTCGGATGCGACGATCGGCGTAGTGGAACGACAGGAGCGCTATTCCATCGGCGAGATGTCGTGGCGCCGTATCAGCTCGCTCGCCGGCCCCGCAGCCATCGCGGCACAGCTTTGCGCGCTCGCCGCAGGGTCCGCAGTGCCGGACCTGAACGGAATCGCAACCGCCAATCGTGAAGACGGCGGGCAGGCGGCACCGGGCTCGTTCTGACGCGGAGAGAGAACGGTGTCGTACGGAGAAGGAGCCTAAAGGACTGCACAATGCCCGGAACGACGGATCGCAGCCGACTCGAGCGGCGAAGAGACGATCTGCGCCGCTCATTGGCGAACTACCAGCGCGACCTGCGCGCAGCCCCCAGCGCCGATTTGGCAGAGATGGCCCAAGAGAAGGAAGGCGATGAAGTCCTCGAGAAGCTCGAGGTTTCAGCGCTTCGGGAAATCGAGCAGATCGACGCCGCACTGGGGAGAATCGAGCGCGGCAACTACGGTATCTGCCAGGTCTGCGGTGGGCCGATCGGAAGACGAAGACTGGACGCGCTGCCCTACGCCACGCATTGCATCGAGTGTGCCAGCGTGGCCGATACCGACGAGGCGCGCTGAGCCGCGGAGCCAAGCGACCATGACCGGCTACCGAACGATCGTCGTCTATCCGGGCCGTGGAAAAAGCGATCTTTCGCGGATCGACGCCGCAAATGCGATGGCTGTCGTGACGTCGAGCAATACATGAACCCGTGCGTCAACCGCACATGAGATGAGCCAAGAAAGAGCAATGAGCCGTCTGACGCGCATCGAGATCGTCCTCGGGATCATCCTGATGCTCCAGATCATCATGTACGTGGAGAGGTTCGTCTGGTGAAGAAGTCCAACATGCTCTCGCCCTTTCCTGAAGGCTGGTACTTCGTCGCCACCCGCAAGTCGATTCTGGAAAACGATCTGGTCGAGATGCAGTGGTGCGGAGAGAACATCGTCGCGTGGTCGGACGGTGCGGGCACCATCTGCATCGCTCGATCGCTCTGCCCGCACCTTGGAGCCTCGTTGAACCCTTCCGCCGGCGGCACCACACGCGATGGCCGGCTCATCTGTCCCTTCCACGGCTTCGCCTACGACTCCACCGGCCGTTGCGTCGCGACCCCTTACGCCAAGCCGCCAGAGGCCGTGAGGCTGAGCGTCCTCCACTCGCGGGAAATCCTTGGCCTCATCTTCGCCTGGCACGGCCTGGGCGGCCGGGCGCCGCAATGGCACCTTCCCGAGGAGCCGGAGAACGAAGGGTGGAGCCGCATGGAATTGCGGACCCTCCGGTTCCCGGGTCATCCCCAGGAGACGACGGAGAACGCGGTGGACCTGGCCCACCTGCGCTACGTGCACGGCTACAGGGACGTGAAACAAATCGGCGCGATGACGGTGGACGGCCCATATCTGGCGAGCCGCTACGAATTCAAGCGCCGGCGGCGACTCCTCAAGTTTGCCAGCACGCTTCACGAGGTGTCCATCGCTATCAACGTCCACGGGCTCGGCTACTCGTTCGTCGACATCCACGAGCGCACCATCGGAATACGCTCCCGCCTGTGGGCCTTGCCGACGCCGGTCGACGGCAGGCTCATCAACTTCGTTCTGGTCTCACAGGTTCGGGCTCTGCTGCGGCCCAAGCGTCTGTTCGCGGGGCTGGCATATCTGCCGGTGGGCCTGCGCACCGCGCTGATGAACAGGTACGTGGTCGAGAATCAGCAGCGCGATGCTCTCCAGGACGTGGTGATCTGGGGCCAGAAGGAATACCGGGTGCATCCGCGCCTGTGCCGGTCCGACGGCCCCATCGGCATGTACCGGCGCTATTGCCAGCAGTTCTACGCCGACTCAGCCGTGCGGGGAGAGGCGGCATGACCGAGGCGTGCAGGACATGCCGTTGCTGGATCGCGCGTCGACGCGAGCCAGGCGAAGGCAGGCGCCGCGCGCACCCGCCCGTCTATTTGGCCTACGACCGGAGCCTCGTTTTCGGTTGGCCGTTCAGCAACGGCGACGATTGGCGTGGAGAGTAGAAGGGAGAGGCAGGCCTACCCGCGGCGATGACGAGCGCGGGAAGCCTGGAAGAGGAATGGCAGATACGGCCATGGGGATACAATCTCCCGTCCTCACATGGCCGTCGCGCCTGCGGGGGGGGGGGGGAACGATGTCTCGCTTCCCGCGCCGGCGCATCGACATCGACGGGAAAGCCATGAGCCGGAGTGTGATTCTGGCCGTCCTCATGTTGTTGATGGCTGGTAGTGGAGGCGGCGGCGGCTCGGGATCTAGCTTGCAGGCTGTCGCGGTGCCGACGTGGTTGCCGGCGCCGGCGGAGATGGTTGGAGCACAGAGAGCTCGCGCGCCGGGCATCCTATCGCGGGCGGATTCTCCGATTGTCGCCACAGTTCACGGGGAAACGGACAAGTCCGAGCTCCCAATATTGGCTCTCCGATCGCAGTGCGCAGGCACCCAATGCACTGAATTCGACTCCACTATCAGGCCGTTCCCAGGCCATGCGGATACCTGACTTCGAGATGGTGCGTGGCCCCACAAGCGCGATCGGCAATTGCGAAATAACCGCGATGTCGGTGACGACAGAACACAGAGGCTCAGATTTCTCTTCGCTCGGATCGAGAATGGAGAACAGCGCACTTGCGAACCGGAGCCAGGATGTGCTGGCGGAAGGGATCCAGGCCGAAGGCTGGTACGGGCTCGCCGGAGGCGACACCAACGGGCTTCATCTCTCTGAGGACAGGAGGGAGCCCAAGGAATGATCCCGACATCGGTCATGAGGTGGATAATCCTCGCCGGCATCGCGGGTATCTGGGCGGTGCTCGGGCTCTACATCTGGAACACCAGGCCCGAAGTTCAGGTGTGCCACGAGATCAAGCGCAGGATCGTCATCGCCGAGTGGGCGAAGGGTGACGCCGGCCACGGGAGCCCCGAGGAGAGCGCGCGGGCGCTCTTCGTCCTGATGGACCTCGAACGACAGTATCGAGACCTATGCGATCCCGAATTCTACGGCTGATCTTCGACAGCCTCTTCAGGCCGTCCCCTCTTCCATGGAGGATGACACAGAGAAGGTCCCCCGCCAGATCGTCCGCCTGTCCAAGAGGGACAGCGACGGAATCCTCTACGATTCGAAGGAGAACCATTCGGTCGAGGACTTCGGCGGGATCGTCACGAGGGTGCGCGATTGCATCGTCCCGCTCCAGAGCGGCGGCCTCCAAGTTTGGGTGAACCCGTTCATGAATCAGTGTCCGGCGATCGAGGTTGTGCAGTCCGTCTGTTACCGGCCCGACCGTCCGCGGGACGAGATGGACGGAGGATGGGCCGGCCTCGTCGTCCAAGAGCGGCCGATGGGCGAGGAGAAGCAGGGGGTTCTGTGACCGCCAGGAGGACAAGATGAGTTCTATCCGGCTTGAAGGGAACACGATCTATCAGGAGGTGGAGGGGCATCACGCGGTGCTCGGGGAGATACGAATCGCCGAGGAGTCTCCGGGCTACGTGCTGTGGTTGAAGGATCACGGCGGGATCGTCACCGGGGCCGCCGGCGCCTATTGCAGAGCAGACGAATACGTCTCCCTCGAAGAAGCGCGGCGTCTATCGCCCGATTCACCGGCAGCTTTCATCCTTCACATGGTGTGGATGAGGCAGACCATCGCAGCGGACGTTGATCGGATAATCGAGCGCGATTGGGATAAGGTTCTCGCATGGACCGATGAGGACATCTCCGAAGAGGCGTTCCGCAATGCAGTGCAGAAGAAAATCAGGAGACTGGCGCAAGGGTCACTCGAAGTCTTTGCTGACCGATTGGCCCGAGAGGGTATAGAGAAGCTCGTGGCTCTCTTCTTTGAGGACTACAACTAACTCATGCTGCCGGCGGATACGGTCAAGTCCGAGCGGTGCTGGATATTTTGACGCGGTGCTCGGGGGCTGAGGTCT
>JAPPHR010000001.1 GCA_028820995.1 Rhodospirillales bacterium | reverse complement strand
CATGGCACGTTTTCCTCGAGCCTGTACGGGGTACCCCATAGGTACCTGGAGGAAGAGAACAGGCGCGTACTCTAGACCATGCGCATTACACTGGCAATACGTCAATCGACTGATATAACGTCATAAAATGTAGTCAAGCGTACCCTCGTCGCACCTGTTCCGACACCGCACCATGGTCCGGCGAGTCGGAGCGGGCGACTCCGGACCGCGACGACAAAGCGGGGGTAACGTGCAGCGTCAGCAGTCTCGGGCTCAGACGTCGAACACGGCCTCGAAGCTGCGCCGCAGGGCGCGATCGACCTCGTCCATCGTGGTATCGACGCCGAGGGCCGCGAGCGAGGTGACGCCATGCTCGCGAATGCCGCAGGCGACGATGCCCCGGTAGTGGGCGAGGTCCGGGTCCACGTTGAGCGAGACGCCGTGGAAGGTGACCCAGCGGCGAACCCGCACCCCGATGGCAGCGATCTTGGCCTCGCCGCCGCCCGTCTCGACCCAGATGCCGACGCGGCCTTCGCGCCGTTGGCCGGCCACGCCGAACGCGGCCAGCGTGTCGATCAGCCACTGCTCTAGGTCCCGGACGAAGCAGCGCAGGTCCATGCGCCTGCGCGCCGCCAGGTCGAGCATCACGTAGGCCACCCGCTGGCCGGGGCCGTGATAGGTGTACTGGCCTCCGCGGCCTGAGCGGTGGACCGGGAGGCCCTGGGGATCGAGCAGGTCGTCGGCTCGCGCGCTGGTGCCGGCGGTGTAGAGCGGCGGGTGTTCAAGCAGCCACACCTGCTCCGGCGCGTGGTGCGCGAGAATCGCGGCGACACGCTCTTCCATGGCGGTGACGGCATCGGGATAGGGCACCGGCTCCGGCGCGACCGACCATTCGACCGTGCGCTCGGCACCGGCGATGGCCCCGTGTTCGACCCTAACCGCCGTCATCGCTTGCCTGTTCGCCGCCGGGCTCCGCCGCAGGCGGCGGTGCTTCGCCCGCCGCGACGGCGAGCCACTGCTCCTCGCTCAGCACCGTGACTCCCAGCTCCCCCGCGCGCTTCAGCTTGGAGCCGGCGTCTTCGCCCGCCACCACGTAGTCGGTCGAACGAGAGACCGACCCCGCCACCTGGGCGCCGAGCGCCTCGGCGCGCGCCTTTGCCTCCTGCCGCGTCATCCGCACGAGCTTGCCGGTGAAGACGACCCTCTTGCCGGCGACGGGCGATTGGGCAGTGCTGGGCGCCTCGAAGGGCTCGATGTCCAGGCGCTGGCAGAGCGCATCGAGGATCGCGTCGTTACGGGCTTCGGCGACGAACTCGACGATTGCCCTGGCGACGACCGGGCCGATCCCGTCGATGTCGGTCAATGCCTCCGGGCTCTCGCCCTCGGGCGCGGCGGCCGCCTCCATCGCCGCCCGCCACTCTTCGACGGTGCCGTAGCGGCGGGCGAGCAGGCGGGCCGTCGTCTGCCCCACGTGGCGGATGCCCAGCGCATGGATGAAGCGGTCGAGGGAAATGCGCCGGCGGGCCTCGATGGCGCGGAAGAGGTTGGCGGCCGAGGTCTCGCCCCAGCCCTCCAGCTCGGCGAGCTTCGAAAACTCTTCCGTGCCGTCCTTCTCCTCCAGGTCGAAGATGTCGGCCGGGCTCTTCACGCGGCCCTCGGCATAGAACGCCTCGATCTGCTTGGCGCCGAGGCCTTCGATGTCGAAGGCATCCCGGGCGACGAAGTGGCGCAGCCGCTCCAGCGCCTGGGCCGGGCAGATCAGACCGCCGGTGCAGCGGCGCACCGCCTCCCCCTCCTCCCGCACCGCGTGGCTGCCGCACTCGGGGCACGCGGCGGGCGGAACGAACGGCTCACTCTCCGCCGGCCGCCTTTCCTCAATCACCCGGACGACCTGCGGGATCACGTCGCCGGCCCGCTGCACCACCACCGTGTCGCCGGCGCGGATGTCCTTGCGGGCGATCTCGTCCTCGTTGTGGAGCGTCGCGCGGGACACGGTCACGCCGCCGACATACACGGGCTCCAGCTCGGCCACCGGGGTAAGCGCGCCGGTGCGACCGACCGAGATCGATATGCGGTGGAGCACGGTTTCCGCCTGCTCGGCCGGGAATTTGTACGCAATGGCCCAGCGCGGCGCACGGCCGGCGGCGCCGAGGCGCTGCTGCCAGTCGAGGCGGTCGACCTTGAAGACGACACCGTCGATCTCGAAATCCAGGCCGGGCCGCGCGTCCTCGATTTCCCGATGCAGCGCCCGCGCCGCGTCGAGGCCGGTGCAGTGCCGGGCGAGCGGCGCGAGCTTGAACCCCCACGCGGCGAGCCGCGCGAGCACGTCGCCCTGCCGCTCCCCCACCGGCTCGCTCGCCTCGCCCCAGCCGTGGGCGAAGAAGCGCAGCCGGCGCTTCGCCGTGAGCGTCGGGTCGATCTGGCGCAGGCCGCCCGAGGCGGTGTTGCGCGGATTGACGAAGGCCTCTTCGCCGTCCGCCTCCCGCTCCCTATTGAGCGCCGCGAAGTCGGCGCGCCCGATGTAGACTTCGCCCCGGACCTCCAGCCGCTCCGGCACGTCGGGGCCCGACAGCGTGTGCGGCAGGTCGCGCAGCGTGCGCAGGTTCTCGGTCACATCCTCGCCGGTCTCGCCGTCGCCCCGTGTGGCGCCCAGAACGAACGCGCCTCCGTGGTAGTGCACTGTCGCCGAGAGGCCGTCGATCTTGGGCTCGCCGTAGAGTACCACCGGCTCGTCCTCGCCGAGATTGAGGAAGCGCCGGACCCGGCCCTCGAACTCGGCCAGGTCGTCGTCATTGAGCGCATTGCCGAGCGACAGCATGGGCCGGCTGTGGCGGACCTTGGCGAAGCTCGATGCCGGCGGCGCGCCCACGCGCTCGCTCGGGCTGTCGGCGCGTTTCAGCTTGGGGAAGCGCGCCTCGATGGCCTCGTTGCGCCGCCGCAGCGCGTCGTACTCGGCATCGCTCAGCTCGGGCGCGGAATGGGTGTAGTAGAGCTCGTCGTGGCGCCTGATCTCCTGCGCCAGACGCTCCAGCTCGCGCTCCGCCGCATCGGGCGTGAGGTCCTCCGGCGGCGTGGTGTCGGTGCTCATCGCTCGTCCCGGGCAAGCAGGCTGCCGGCCGCGGCCCGCGCCTCATCCGTGACCTGCGCGCCGGAGAGCATGCGGGCGATCTCCTCGCGCCGCTCGTCGTCGGTGAGCAGCGCCACGCTCGCGGCAGCGCCCTGCTCTCCCTCGCTCTTGCTGACGCGATAGTGACGATCGCCGCGCGCGGCAACCTGGGGCGAATGCGTCACCACGAGGACCTGAACGTCCCGCGCGAGCCGCTCCAGGCGCTCGCCGACGGCATCGGCGACGGCGCCCCCGATGCCGCGGTCGATCTCGTCGAAGACGAGGGTCGAGAGGCCGGAGGCGCGCGCCAGGCAAACCCTGAGCGCCAGCAACAGCCGGGCCCGCTCGCCGCCGGAAGCCACCTTGGCAAGCGGCCGCATGTCCGCAGCGGGGTCCGTGGCGAGCATGAAGCGGCAGCGGTCGATCCCCGTGCTGCTCTCCGCCCCCTCTGCTGCCCGGTCCAACGCCGTGCTGAAACGAGCCCGGTCGAGCTTGAGCGGGCCGAGCTCTGCGGCCACCGCCTCATCCAGCGTCCGCGCCGCACGCTGGCGGGCGCGGCTCACGGCGAGAGCCCCCTCATGAAACGCCCGTCTCGATGCCTCGGTCGCCGTGCCGAGCTTGGTAAGGCGCTCGGCGCCGCTCTCGATCAGGTCGAGCTCTTCCCGCAGCTTCGCCAGTAGCGGGACCAGGGAATCGGGGTCGGTGCGGTGCTTGCGCGCGGCAGCGCGAAGCGAGAAGAGGCGCTCCTCGACTGCTTCCAGCCGTCCGGGCTCCGTCTTGAGGGAGCCCTGCGCCGCGCTCAATGCGCCCTCCGCCTCCTCCGCCTCGATCGCCGCCCGATCGAGGGCCTCCATCAGCGAGTCGAGTGCGCCGCCGGCGAGCGGGGCAACGCGCTCGATCGTGCGCCGGGCCGATCTGAGGCGCCCGCCTACGCCGCCGTCGGCGGCGATTTCGCTCGACGCTGCGTTCAGTGCCTCGCCGAGCTTCTCACCATGCTGCAATGTCGCGCGTTCGGCGGCGCGGCGTGCTTCTTCTCCGCATTCCGGGGCGAGCGCTTCCAGCTCGGAGACGGCGTGCCGCAAGTACTCTTCCTCCCTGCGTGCGGCTTCGTGCGCGGCCTCCGCCTCCTCGAGAGCGGACTGGGCAGCGCGCCAGGCCGCATGGGCCGCAGCCAGAGTCTCTCGCTCCGGCCCGTGCCCGGCAAAACTGTCCAGCATGTCCAGGTGCCCACCCTGGTCCAGCAGGCCACCCCGCTCCGTCTGCCCCTCGATCTCGACCAGCATGCTGCCGATCCGCGCGAGCAGCGCGATGCCCGCCGGCGTGTCGTTGATGAAGGCGCGGCTGCGGCCGTCGGCGCCGATGACGCGGCGCATCAGGAGCTCGCCGTCATGATCGAGATCGTGCTCGGCCAGCAACGTCCGAACCGAATCGGCGCGTCCGATATCGAAGACAGCGGCGACGCTGGCACGCTCGCCGCCGCGCGCCACGACGCCGGAGGTGGCGCGTTCGCCAAGCGCGAGCCCCAGGGCATCCAGCAGGATGGACTTGCCGGCGCCGGTCTCGCCGGTGAAGACCGCCATGCCCGCGCCGAGGTCGATGTCCAGGCTGCTGATCAGAACGTAGTTGCGGATCGAAAGGCGTCGAAGCATCTGCCCCGCGTCAGAGCAGGTCGCCGAAGATGCGGCTGATCCAGGACCCTTCGTCCGCCTCGGGCTGCAAGTCCGCGTCGGTGAGCAGGGCATAGCTGAACTGGTACCACTGACTGCCCGGATAATTGTGACCGAGAACCGCCGCTGCGGTCTGCGCCTCGCCGGGAACACCCAACGCCAGGTACGCTTCGGTGAGGCGATGCAGCGCCTCCGGCGCGTGACTCGTGGTCTGGTAGAGCTCGATGACCTTGCGGAAGCGTCCGATCGCCGCAATCGGGTTTCCGCGCCGCAGGTAGTATCGTCCGACGGTCATCTCCTTTCCGGCGAGATGATCCCGCGTCAAGTCGATCTTGAGGCGGGCATCGCGTGCGTAAGTACTGCCGGGGAATCGACGCACCACCTCCTGCAACGCTTGCAGCGCGAGCTCGGTCGTCCGCTGATCGCGGTCCACGTCGGAAATCTGTTCGTAATGGGACATGGCGATCAGGTAATAGGCGTACGCGGCGTCTCGATTTCCGGGATGCAGCTCGACGAACCGGCCCGCTGCGGCGATGGCCTCGTCGTAACGGTTGCCCTGGTAGTAGACGAACGCGGACATGATCTGCGCCCGCGTCGCCCACACGGAGTAAGGATGCTGCCGCTCCACCTCGGCGAAGCCCGCCACGGCGGCGTCGAAGTCCTCGTCCAGGAGGCTGTCCATCGCCTCGTTGTAAAGCTCCTCAACCGGGCGCTCGACGTAGGGCTCCTCACTTGGCGCGCATCCGACGAGCAATGCCAATACCAGCCCAACGGTCGCGGCCAGAACCGCCGGCGCCGTGGGAATTGTCGCAAGCGTACGCGTCATGACTGGTCCTGCTCGTTGCGCTCAACCGTCTGGTCGTAGAACTCCAGCGCGCGCTGCTGCTCCGCGGCCTCCTCGGCAGCGGCGGCAGCGGCCGCCGCCGCTGCGACACGCTCTGCTCGCTCGTCCTCCAGCGCTTCTACCAGATTCCGCGTGATCTGCGGGGCCAAACGCAGGCCGTTCTCACGCAGGAACCTCTGCGCGGCCTCGATGGTGAACTCGCCGGCGACACCATCCACCGCCGCGTCATAGTATCCCAGCGACTTGAGAAGCCGCTGCGCGTAGATAGCGGAATCGCGGAAGTCGTTCGCTGGCCTCGGCAAAGCCACGCCACGCATGGGTTTCGCGGACGTGTCCTGGGTACTGACCGGAGCCGCGAACTCGATGCTCAGCGTTCGCGCCACCGACCGCTCCGCCGGCGAGAGGAGGCGCGAGACTTGATCGCGGTAGGCGATCGCATCGGCACCCGCCGAGCCCTTTGCGTGGGCAGCGAGGCTGAACCAGGCCATCGCCCGGACGAGATCGCGCTCCACGCCAAGCCCGTTCGCATACAGCAAGCCGAGGCCGCTCTGCCCTACCGCGTCGCCCTGCTCGGCAGCTGCCATGTACCAGCGATGGGACTGCTCGTAGTCGCGCGGCACGCCGCGCCCCAGATAATGAAGCGCCGCCAGATTGCTCTGCGCGATGGCCAGACCCTTGTGTGCCGCGCGGCGGTACCAGACGACCGCATTGCCGTAGTCCCTGACCCCGGTCAGGCCCTTCTCAAAGATATATCCCAGATTATTCATGGCACGGGCTTCGCCGGCATCCGCAGCACGAATGTACCAATGCCTCGCTCTCTCGAAGTCGCGCTGGGTCCCCAGCCCCTCGTCATAGAGCGTCGCCAGGTTGTACTGGGCATCGGTCAGGCCCTGCTCGGCAGCACGCTGATACCAACCCGCTGCCGTCGCATGGTTTTGGGTCACGCCGAGCCCCTGATCGTAGGCCACGCCGAGCTCGAACTGCGCCTCGGCCAGGCCGCGGCGGGCCGCGGTCTCGAGCAGCTTGATCTGGTCTTCGTCCGGGTCGGGGTCGAGCGCGCCGACTCGCTGCAGCCGCGCCAACGCCAGCCGGGCGAGATCCAGACGGCGGGACGCTGCGGCCCGGTACCATCGTGCCGCCTGCTCCGCGTCTTCCGCTACGCCCAGTCCGTTCTCGTAGAGCGCGCCGAGATTGAATTGCGCGTCGACGTCGCCGTCGTGAGCGAGCGTGGACCAGACGGCGCGCGCCTCCTCATAGTCGCCACGCTGAAACGCCTCGTAAGCCTCGAAGAAGTCAGCGCCCCTTGCCTGCGGCGCGGCGAGCACCGCCGCGCACAGCGCCGCCGCAGCCACCGATGCAGCGAACGCCTTCACCCGGAATCTTCGCAAGAAGCCGCGGTCCATGCCGTTGGCGGAATCCGATCGTTGCGGCGCGGCGCGCGGCGCCGCAGCCCCTGCCTCACCTTGCATGCCTGCACGTGATCGTCAATAAACTGTTGCATGCAGCTACAAATATTCCAGGTCGACGCTTTTGCAGACAGGGTGTTCGGCGGCAACCCCGCGGCGGTCTGCCCGTTGGAGTCATGGCTCGACGATTCCACGATGCAGGCCATCGCGTACGAGAACAACCTGTCGGAGACTGCGTTCTTCGTCCCCGCCGACGGTGCCTATACGCTGCGTTGGTTCACGCCGCTGGCCGAGGTCGATCTCTGCGGCCATGCGACTCTCGCCAGCGCACACGTGGTGTTTCAGCACGTGCGTCCGGATGCCGACGCGGTGGCATTCGATACCAGGAGCGGGCGCCTCCACGTAACCCGGGGCGAGGACGGACTCACCATGGATTTCCCGGCACTCGCCGCACACCCGGTGGATGCGCCGCCGGCCGATCTCTCCGCAGGACTGGGGGCGGAGCCTGCCGCCGTGTTCGCGGACATGGACTACCTCGCGCTCTTCGAGAGCGAAGCCCAGGTCAGGGCGATCGAGCCCAACCTGACGGCGCTCGCGCGACTCGACGAGCGGCGCGGAGTCATCGCGACCGCGCCGGGCGAGACCGCCGACTTCGTCTCACGGTTCTTCAGCCCTCGAATGGGCGTTCCCGAAGACCCGGTGACCGGGTCCGCTCACTGCATGCTCGCGCCCTTCTGGGCCTCCCGCCTCGGCAAGACCACGCTGCGCGCCTACCAGGCCTCGGCGCGCGGCGGCGTGGTGCACTGCACGGTCGCCGGCGACCGCGTGCGGCTCTCCGGCCGGGCCGTGCAATACCTCGAAGGGACGATCACGATCTGAGCCCGAGTCGCCCGGACCGGCAGTGCAACTCATGAAACCCACCGTCCGCCCCGATACTCCTCTTTTCTCATCCGGGCCGTGCCCCAAGCGCCCCGGCTGGTCGGTGGACGTCCTCTCGGGCGCGCTGCTCGGAAGGTCGCATCGCGCGAGAGAGCCCCTGGCGCGGATCCAGGAGCTGCTGGAGCGCTCGCGCACGCTTCTCGGATTGCCGGACGAGTGGCGCATCGGAATCGTTCCGGGCTCCGACACGGGCGCCATCGAGATGGCCATGTGGTCGCTGCTCGGCCCGCGCGGGGTCGACTTTCTGAGTTGGGACAATTTCGGTGCTCTCTGGGCGCACGACGGCAAGCGCGAGCTGCGCCCCCTGGATGCGCGGGTGCTCGAAGCGCCGTTCGGCCGCCTGCCCGATCTCGCACAGGTCGATCCCGACCGCGATACGGTGTTCGTCTGGAACGGCACCACCTCGGGCGTGCGGGTGCCCGATGCGGCGTGGATCGCCGCCGACCGCGCGGGCCTCACGCTCTGTGACGCGACCTCCGCCGTGCTCGCCTACCCGATGGACTGGAGCAGGCTCGATACGATCACCTATTCCTGGCAGAAGGTGCTCGGCGGCGAGGCGGGCTTCGGCATGCTGATCCTGGGCCCGCGCGCGGTCGAGCGGCTGGAGAGCGAAGCGCCGCCCTGGCCGCTCCCCCGGGTCTTCCGCCTCACCGCCGGCAACGGCAGGCTCAACGAGGGCATCTTTCGCGGCGAGACCATCAACACGGTCTCCATGATGGCGGTCGAAGACACGCTCGACGCGCTCCGCTGGATCGAGTCGATCGGCGGCCGGACCGGAATGATCGCCCGCGCCAGCGCCAACTTCGGCGTTATCGAGTCGTGGGTCGCTGCGAGCGAGTGGGTCGATTTCCTCGCCGAGGTGCCGGAGACGCGCTCCCACACATCGGTCTGCCTGAGTATCGTCGATCCCTGGTTCGGCGGGCTCGAAACGGACCGTCAATGGGCCGTCATAAAGCGGATGTGCGCCATGCTGGAGGCGGAGGGCGCCGCCTATGATATCAAGACGCACCGGTCCGCCCCGCCGGGGCTTCGCATCTGGTGCGGCGGCACGGTAGAACGCCACGACCTCGAAGCGCTGACCCCGTGGCTCGATTGGGCCTGGGACGCAGTACGCCGACAGGGGGCGGACTAGACAGCTGACCAAGAGTGCCGGGAACGATGCCGAGTGTCCTGATCGCAGACGAGGTCAGCGAGGTGGCCGCGCAGGCGTTCGCCGAACGCGGCATCGAGGTCGGCGTTCATCCGGGGCTCGCGCCCGAAGCCCTGGCCGGGATCATCGGCGACTACGAGGGCCTCGTCGTCCGATCCGCGACGAGAGTAACCCTGGAGCTGCTGGAGCGTGCGACCCGGCTCAAGGTCGTGGGCCGCGCCGGCACCGGCGTCGACAACGTCGACATGGACGCGGCCACGAAGCGCGGCATCGTGGTCATGAACACGCCCCACGGCAACTCGGTGACGGCAGCCGAGCACACCGTGGCCATGATGTGCGCGCTCGCACGGCGCATCCCGCAGGCCGACCGCTCCACCCGCAAGGGCGGATGGGAGCGCGGCCGCTTCATGGGCGTGGAGCTGCGCGACAAGACGCTCGGCATCGTCGGCTGCGGCACCATCGGCGCCATCGTCGCCACCCTCGCCCAGGGGCTCAGGATGCGGGTCGTCACTTACGATCCGTACCTGGCCCCGGAGCGCGCATCCTCCCTCGGCGTGACGCTGGTGACGATGGCCGAGCTGCTGGCCGACGCCGACGTCATCACGTTGCACGTGCCGCTCACGGACGAGACGCGCGGGACCATCGACGCCGAGGCGCTCGCCAAGACCAAGCCCGGCGTGCGCATCGTGAACTGCGCGCGTGGCGGCTTGATCGTGGAGCCCGACCTCAAGGCCGCCATCGAGAGCGGCCACGTGGCCGGTGCCGCGCTCGACGTGTTCGAAGAGGAACCGGCGCGGGACAACCCGCTCTTCGCGCTGGACGAGGTGATCGCCACGCCCCACCTCGGGGCATCGACGGTCGAGGCGCAGGAGAACGTGGCGCACCAGATCGCGCAGCAGATGGCGGAGTACCTGCTGACCGGCACGGTTCTGAACGCGGTCAACACGCCTTCGGTCTCGCCGGAGGAGATGGCGAAGCTCGGCCCTTACCTCACCCTCGCCCAGCAGATCGGGAGCTTCGCCGGCCAGATTGCAGAAGGCCGCATCCGCGGCGTGACGGTCGCCTACGAAGGGCAGGCCAGCGAGCTCGATTCCCGGCTGCTCACGGCCGCCGCCCTGCAGGGGCTGCTCGGACCCCGCCTCGACGATATCAATATCGTGAACGCCCCCTTCATCGCCCGCGAGCGCGGCATCGACGTGCGCGAGGTCAAGAGCGCGACGACGGCGGACTATCGGACACTCATGCGCGTCGAAGTGCTGACGCAGGAGAACGCGCAGGCCGTGGCCGGCACGCTCATCGGCCGCGGCGGGCGGCGGATCGTCGAAGTCGAGGGCATCGAGGTCGAGGCCGAGCTCGGCCCGCACATGCTCTACTTCACCAACGAGGACAAGCCGGGAATCATCGGTGCGGTGGCCACGATCCTCGGCAAGGCCGGGATCAACATCGCCACCTTCAACCTGGGGCGCAGGGAGCCGGGCGGCGACGCCATCGGCCTCATCGGCGTGGATTCCGTGGTGCCCGGCGAGGTGCTCGACAAGCTGCGCGCGCACGCCGCTGTCATCGACGTCAAGCGCCTCAACTTCTGACGCCGGACCGACGACATGGGCCTCGGGCTGACGATCATCGTCATCGTACTGGCGGCATTGGCCGGCGCGGCGGTCGGCTACGGCGCTCTTGCGCTCCGTGCTGCGCGGAGGGCTACCGAGACCGCGCGCCTCGCCGCAGACGCCGGGCGCGTGCCCGGGCTCGAAGAGGAGAACGCCGGCCTGCGCGAGCGGCTCCAGGCAGCGGAGACGAAGACAGCAGCATCGGAAGCGGCGCGAGAGGCGGAACGCAAGAGCCACGAGGCCCGAGTCCAGGAGCTGACGCGCATGGGCGCCGAACTGGAGCGGAAATTCGTCGGCCTCGCGTCGGAGGCGCTGGGGAAGAACAGCGAGAGCTTCCTCAAGCTGGTGAGCGAACGCTTCGAGAAGCACAGCGAGAGCGCCAAGGAAGACCTGGAGAAACGCCGCACGGCGATCGAGACGCTGGTGAAGCCGCTCAGCGAGAGCCTCACCAAGTTCGAGAGCAAGGTGGGCGAGATCGAGAAGGCGCGCACCGGCGCCTACGAGGCGATCAAGGAGCAGGTGAAGAGCCTGGCGGAAGGGCAGACCAATCTCCGCTCGGAGACCAGCCGCCTCGTGCAGGCGCTCCGGCGGCCCGAGGCGCGGGGCCGTTGGGGCGAGTATCAGTTGCAGAACGTGCTGGAAATGGCTGGCATGACCGCCGGTGTCGACTTCGAGATGCAGCCGACAATCGAAGGCGACGACGGCCGGCTCCGCCCCGACGTGATCATCCGCCTGCCCGGCGAGAAGTCCATCATCGTCGACGCCAAGACCCCGCTGGACGCTTATCTCAACGCCGTGGAGGCCGACGACGAGGAGACGCGCAAGCAACTGATCGCTGATCACGCGCGGCAGGTGCGCACCCACGTCGGTGCACTGGCCTCCAAGGACTACTGGAAGGCCCTGCCTGGAACGCCCGATTTCGTGGTGATGTTCGTCCCCGGCGAGGCCATCCTGGCGGCGGCAATCGAGAGCGATTCGGCGCTGTTCGAAAGCGCGGTCAACCAGCGGGTCCTCATCAGCACCCCCACCACCCTAATCGCCCTGGCGAAGGCCATTGCCTACGGCTGGCAGCAGGAGAGGTTGGCCGAGGACGCGCAGGCGGTGGCGGCGAACGCCCGCGAGCTTTACGGCCGCATCGGGACGTTCGGCGAGCACATGGGCGAAGTCGGGCGCGCGCTGAGGCGGGCGGTCGAGCGCTACAACAAGGGCGTCGGCTCTCTGGAGAGCCGGGTGCTGCCGGCGGCGCGCAAATTCGAATCGCTGAACGTGCTCTCTGCCGGGTCCTCGATTCCGACGCTTGAGCCGGTGGAGCACGACGTCCGCGAGCTCCAGGCCGAGGAGCTGATCGAGCGCCGGACCGAGGAAGCGGCGGAGTGACCGCTATCAGAGGTGAATAACCTCAGCACTCCGGCATGTTTACCGCGAGGCCGCCGAGGCTGGTCTCCTTGAACTTGGAACTCATCTCCTTGCCGGTCTCGCGCATCGCCTGGATGCAGTTGTCGAGAGGCATGAAATGGGTGCCGTCGCCGCGCAGCGCGAGCGAGGCGGCGGTGACGGCCTTGGTCGCGCCGATGCCGTTGCGCTCGATGCACGGCACCTGCACGAGGCCGGCCACGGGGTCGCAGGTCATGCCGAGGTGGTGCTCCAGCGCGATCTCGGCCGCGTTCTCCACCTGCGCCGGCGTGCCGCCGAGCACCGCGCAGAGACCGGCGGCCGCCATGGCGGCGGCGGAGCCCACCTCCGCCTGACAGCCGGCATCGGCGCCGGAAATTGACGCGTTCGACTTGATGAGGCCGCCGATGGCCGCAGCGGTCAGCAGGAATTCCCCGATCCGCGCTCTCTCGGCGTCTATGCAATGGTCGAGGTAGTAGCGCACCACGGCCGGAATCACGCCGGCCGCGCCGTTGGTCGGCGCCGTGACCACCTTGCCCCCGCCGGCATTCTCCTCGTTGACCGCCATGGCGTAGACGGTGAGCCAGTCGGCATAGACGTGCGGCTGGGCGCTGTTGGAGCCCTGCTCGTCGCACAACTGCTCGAACAGCGCGCCCGCCCGCCGCTTCACGCGAAGCCCGCCGGGAAGCTCGCCATGACGGGCGAGCCCACGATCGATGCAGGCGTCCATGGCAGCCCAGAGTGCCGCGAGCCCGGCATCGACTTCGGCGTCTGAGCGGAGGGCGCGCTCGTTTGCCAGCATCATCTGGGCGATGGAGTTGCCGCTCTCCTCCGCCATTTGCAGCATGGAGGCGGCGTTCTCGAACGGGAACGGGACCTTCGCGTCCGCATCGCCGCCGCCGCTCGCCTCGCCGCCCAGCTCCTCGGCCGTCACGATGAAGCCGCCGCCGATCGAATAGTAAATCTGGCTCAGGTAGCCCACCCCCTCGGCGTCGATGGCATGGAACTCCATGCCGTTGGGATGGCCCGGCAGCGGCGGGCCATAGTCGAAGAAGATGTGGTGGTGCGGATCGAACACGATCGTGATGCCGCCGAGCGGAGGCAGGTGCCTGCTCTGCCTGAGGACCGCCACGTCGGCCTCGGCCTTGTCGATGTCGATGTCGCCGGCGCGATGGCCTAGTAGTCCGAACACGATCGCCCGGTCCGTCGCATGGCCCCTGCCGGTGAAGGCCAGGGAGCCATGGAGCGAGACGTGTATGCGCAGCCATGAATCGGGCGGTGGGTCCTGCGCGGCCTTCTTCTCCAGCAGCGCAAGGAACGCGCCGGCCGCCGCCATCGGCCCCATGGTGTGGGACGAGGACGGGCCGATGCCGACCTTGAAGATATCGAAGACGCTCAGGAACATCGCATCGATGCTCCGCGATTGGCCAGGCCCCGCTGGCTTGAAGGCGACCCTCACCCGTCAGGTAGCGACGATGCAGGCAGCTTGCAAGGCGCCGTTTCGTGACGGTCGCACATGCGCGGCCCCTCGTTTCCGCATAGGTCATGACGCCGCAAGGCGATTGTCGCGCAGCCAAGCCTCGGCGAAGATGAGGCATTCCGGCGTGCGAAGGAGAGGAGCCATGCGGCGCATCGGGGTGGATGTCGGCGGTACGTTCACGGACCTGATTCTGGTCGACGAGGCGGCGGGCGCGATCACGGTCGACAAGGTGCCGTCCACGCCGGACGATCCGGCGCGCGCGGTGATGACGGGCGTGGACGCGCTCTGCGGCAAGGCGGGCGTGAGCCTGGAGTCGGTGGACCTGCTGCTGCACGGCACCACCGTGGCGACGAACATCGCGATCGAGCACAAGGGCGCGGAGGTCGGCCTCATCACGACCGAGGGTTTTCGGGACATCCTGCACATCGCGCGCCACAAGAAGCCGCACAACTTCTCGCTCCAGCAGGAGCTGCCGTGGCAGTCGCGCCCGCTGGTGCGGCGGCGCCACCGGCTCACGGTGCGCGAACGGGTCACCGCGCCCAAGGGCGAGATCATCGAGCCGCTGGACGAGGCGGAGGTGCGGGAGCGCGCGCGAGCGCTGCGCAAGGCAGGCGTGGATGCGATCGCCGTCTGCCTGCTGCACGCCTACCTCAACCCGGCGCACGAGCAGCGCATCAAGGAAATCCTGCAGGAGGAGTGCCCCGACGCCTACCTCTCGGTCTCGAGCGAGGTGCTGCCGCTCTACCGTGAGTTCGAGCGCTTCTCGACGACGTGCCTGAACGCCTACGTGGGCCCGCGGGTCGGAAGTTACGTCGGCCGGCTGGAGTCCGGCCTGAAGGATGCGGGGCTCGCGCGCGGCGTGCGGCTGATGCAGTCCTCCGGCGGCATGACGACCGCCGACAGCGCGACCGGCGGCCCGGTCAACCTGATGATGTCTGGGCCGGTCGCAGGCCTGATCGGCGGCATCTGGGCCGGCAGGATGGCCGGCTACGACAACGTGTTCACGCTCGATATCGGCGGCACGTCGGCCGACATCGGCGTGGCCGCCGGCGGCGCGCTCAGGATGCGCCACCTGCTCGACACCAAGGTCGGCGACTACCAGGCCATGATCCCGATGGTGGATATCGACACCATCGGCGCGGGCGGCGGCTCCATCGCCTATGTCGACGAGGGCGGCATCTACCGAGTCGGCCCGCAATCGGCCGGCGCCGACCCCGGACCCGCCTGCTACGGCCGCGGCGGCAGCGATCCCACGTCGACCGACGCCCAGGTGGTGCTGGGGAGGCTGCGGACCGACCGCGGCCTGGTCGGCGGGCAGATGACTCTACATGCGGATCGCGCCCGGGAGGCGCTGCAAGGACTCGCCGGCACCCTCGACATGTCGCTGGAGGAGACCGCGCTCGGCGCGCTCCAGATCCAGAAGTTCAGCATGGTGCAGGCCATCGAGCTCAACAGCGTGCGGCGCGGCTACGACCCGCGCGACTTCACGCTCGTCGCCGCCGGCGGCGCCGGCCCGCTCTTCGCCTGCGACATCGCGGTAGAGCTCGAAATCCCGCGGGTGCTGGTGCCGCCGCACCCCGGCATCCTGTCGGCCACCGGGCTGCTGGCCACCGACATGCAGCACGAGTTCGTCACCACCGAGCGCCAGCCGCTGGCGACCCTCGACCGCGCCCATCTCGC
>JAPPHR010000122.1 GCA_028820995.1 Rhodospirillales bacterium | reverse complement strand
AAAACCGGACAGATCATCTGGTACATGCACCGGACATATCCCGTGTTGCCGACAACGCGCGAACCGAGCCTTGGCAAATTGCATCGGGCGGGGCATTGTGCTGCCGCTCCCGGGCAGGCGGAGTCGATGCGGGTATGAGGATCGGGGTTCCGAAGGAGATCGTCCCGGGCGAGACCCGCATTGCCGCGTCCCCGGATTCCATCAAGAAATTTTCGGCCCTCGGCGTCGAGGTGATGGTGGAAAGCGGCGCCGGCGCCGGCGCACAAATGTCGGACGAGGCTCTGACCGAGGCCGGCGCCCGAATCGTTCCCGACGCGAAGACGATTTACGACGAGGCCGATCTCGTCACCAAGGTCCGCGCACCGCTTACCGACGGGAACGCGCTGGACGAGCTCGCCCTGGTGAGGCCCGACGCGGTGCTTGTCGGGCTGCTGGCACCCCTGCAACAGCGCGAGATGGTCACACGCTATGCCGAGCGTGGCGTCACCTCCTTCGCGATGGAGCTGATCCCGCGCATCAGCCGGGCGCAGTCGATGGATGCGCTGTCTTCGCAGAGCAACATTGCCGGCTACAAGGCGGTGATCGACGCTGCCGAGCATTTCGGCCGCATTCTGCCCATGATGATGACCGCAGCCGGCACCGTGGCGCCGGCGCGCGTCGTCGTGCTCGGCGCAGGCGTCGCCGGGCTCCAGGCGATCGCGACGGCGAAGCGCCTCGGCGCGCTGGTCTCGGCCTTCGACGTGCGTCCCGCGGTCAAGGAACAGGTGGAAAGCCTCGGCGCAAAGTTCGTCTCCGTCGATGCCGATGCCAGCGACGCCGAGACCGCAGGCGGCTATGCCAAGGAGATGGGCGACACTTACAAGAAGCGCCAGGCCGCCGTCATCCACGAGACGCTCGCGAAGCAGGACATCTGCATCACGACGGCGCAGATCCCGGGCAAGCCCGCGCCTGAGCTCATCACCGAGGCGATGGTGAAAGACATGAAGCAGGGCTCGGTGATCGTCGACCTCGCCGTCGAGACCGGCGGAAACTGCGCTCTGAGCGTCTACGACCAGGTGGTCATGCGCCACGGCGTCACGATCATAGGCCACGCCAACTATCCGGCGCGGGTCCCGGTCGATACCAGCACGCTCTACGCGCGCAACCTATACAACTTCATCGAGCCGATGATCGATCGGGAGAACGGCGCGCTCGCCATCGATTGGGACGACGAGGTGATCCGGGGGGCCCTGCTGACGAAGGGCGGCGACGTGGTGAACCCGGCGCTTCAGGGCGGGGAGATGTAGCCGTGGAGCACGTGCTCGAGCTGAATCCGCTGGTCATCGCGGTCACGATTTTCGTGCTCGCGGTGTTCGTCGGCTACTACGTCGTGTGGAGCGTCACGCCTGCGCTGCACACGCCGCTCATGTCGGTGACGAACGCGATTTCGAGCGTGATCATCGTGGGCGCGCTGCTGGCGGCAACGCCGGCCGAGGGCAGCGTAGTGGCCAAGATACTTGGCGGAATCGCCGTCGGCCTTGCGGCGGTCAACATATTCGGAGGATTCACCGTCACCCAACGCATGCTCGTGATGTTCAAGAAGAAGAAATAGGCGGCGTTTCCGATGACCTCCAATTTGGCGGCGATTCTCTATCTGATCGCCGGCGTGTGTTTCATCATGGCGCTGCGGGGCCTGTCGTCGCCCACGACCGCGCGCAGCGGCAATATCTTCGGCATCGCCGGCATGGTGATCGCCGTCGGCACGACCCTGGGCCAGCCGGGGGTCGAAGACTACTTGTGGATCGGCGTCGGCATCGTCGTCGGCGGACTGATCGGCACGGTGATCGCGCTCCGCATCCGCATGACCGCGATGCCGCAGCTCGTGGCCGGGTTCCACAGCCTGGTCGGGCTGGCCGCGGTGCTCGTGGCCGGCGCCGCGCTCTATGCGCCGGAGACCTTCCACATCGGCACGCCGGGCGACATCCGGCTGGTGAGCCGCATCGAGATGTGCTTCGGCGTGGTGATCGGCGCGCTGACCTTCACCGGCTCGGTCGTGGCCTTCGCCAAGCTGCAGGAGCTGGTGACCGGCGCGCCGCTGGTCTTCCGCGGCCAGCATATGCTCAACCTCGCGCTCATCATCGCGATCGTGGCACTCGGCGCGGTCTTCTCCGTCGAGCAGCAGGAGAGCGTGTTCTGGGCGATGACGGGCCTCGCGCTCATCTTCGGCGTGCTGCTGATCGTGCCCATCGGCGGGGCCGACATGCCGGTGGTGATCTCGATGCTGAACTCCTACTCGGGATGGGCTGCGGCGGGCATCGGCTTCACCCTCGAGAACACCGTGCTCATCATCGTCGGCGCCCTGGTGGGCTCGGCCGGCGCGATCCTGAGCTACATCATGTGCCGCGCGATGAACCGCTCCTTCATCAGCGTGATCCTGGGCGGCTTCGGCACCGATTCCTCGCGCGCCGTGACGGCGACGGATCGCACCCACAAGGCGGGCAGCGCCGACGACGCCGCCTTCATCATGCGCAACGCGGGCACCGTGGTAATCGTGCCGGGCTACGGCCTCGCCGTCGCCCAGGCTCAGCACGCCATTCGCGAAATGGCCGGGATGCTGCAGAAGGAAGGGGTCGACGTCCGCTACGCCATCCACCCCGTGGCCGGCCGCATGCCGGGCCACATGAACGTGCTGCTGGCCGAAGCCAACGTGCCCTACGACGAGGTCTTCGAGCTGGAAGACATCAACAGCGACATGCCCAATACCGATGTCGCCCTGGTGATCGGCGCGAACGACGTGGTCAATCCGGTGGCGAAGACCGATCCGCAGAGCCCGATCGCTGGCATGCCGATCCTGGACGTGGAGCTCTGCAAGACCGTGCTGTTCGTCAAGCGCTCGCTGGCGCCGGGCTATGCGGGGATCGACAATCCGGTGTTCTACCGGGACAACACGATGATGCTCTTCGGCGACGCGAAGAAGATGGTCGAGGAAATCGTCAAGTCCCTCTGACCCTGGATTTCACTTGAAGAATTACGCAGATGTTCGCCGCCGCACCGAATGCGACGGACGAAGCGGGAAACTGTCAGGAAATGGCGCCGCCCACGCCGGGGCGGTCTCTATTCCTCGCGCTGCGCGCGTTTGCGGGCGAGTTTCCGGGCGCGCCGGACCGCCTCTGCCTTCTCCCGCGCCCGCCGCTCCGAGGGTTTCTCGTAGTGGCGGCGCATCTTCATTTCCCGGAAGATTCCTTCGCGCTGCATCTTCTTTTTGAGTGCTTTCAGCGCCTGATCGACATTATTTTCGCGTACGACTACATGAACCAAATCTCTGCTTCCCTTCGCAAGTTTTAGGGTTTCGTTGCCGAGCGCGCGGCTCTATAGCACGCGGCGCCCACGCTGTGAAGGCGGCGAGCGCACTGCCCGCGGCCCCTCGCGAGCGGTAGAGTAGCACGGCGCGCGCCCTTTGCGAGCCGGAAAGGAAGAGCACCATGACCGAGACCACCGCCCTGGTCGGGATCATCATGGGGAGCCAGTCAGACTGGGAGACCATGCGCCACGCCGCCGAGACGCTGGAAGCGCTGGGCGTCCCGTTCGAGACTCGCATCGTCTCCGCCCATCGCACGCCCCGGCGGCTCTATGCCTACGCCGAGGAAGCGCGTGGGCGCGGTCTCAAGGTGATCGTCGCGGGCGCGGGGGGCGCCGCGCACCTGCCCGGCATGACCGCCTCGATGACTCCCCTTCCGGTGATCGGCGTGCCGGTCGAGAGCAAGAGCCTGAAGGGGATGGACAGCCTGCTCTCCATCGTCCAGATGCCTGCGGGCGTGCCGGTCGGCACGGTGGCCATCGGGCGCGCGGGCGCGGTCAACGCGGCGTTGCTGGCCGCCGCCATCGTGGCGCTCGGGGATGAGCAGGTGGCCGCCGCGCTCGACGACTGGCGGGCTAACCAGACCGCCGCGGTCGCCGAAATCCCTACACCGTGATCGCGCCGGGCGGGACCATCGGCATTCTCGGCGGCGGCCAGCTCGGCCGGATGCTGGCGCTCGCGGCAGCCCCCCTCGGCTACCGCTGCCACATCTTCTCGCCGGAGTCTGCAGGCCCTGCCGCGCAGGTCTCGGCCGCCGAGACCGTAGCCCCTTACGACGACCGTGCGGCACTGGATGCCTTCAGCGAGGCGGTGGACGTCGTCACGGTCGAATTCGAGAACGTGCCGGCGGAGGCGCTGGAACGGCTCGCGGAGCAGGTGCCGGTCCGGCCGGGCGCACACTCGCTTCGCGTCGCCCAGAACCGGATTACCGAGAAGGACTTCGTTTGCGATCTGGGCCTGGAAACGACGCCCTATGCGCCGGTCGAAGAGGACAGCGATGCCGACGATGCCGACCGTCGGATCGGCCGGCCCGCAATCCTCAAGACCCAGACCCTTGGCTACGACGGCAAGGGCCAGACGGTGCTCGCGCCGGGCGACGACGTGCGTGACGCCTGGTACGGCACGCTTGGCAACTTGCCTGCAATCCTGGAGGCGCAGGTGACTATCGAGCGCGAGGTCTCGGTTGTCGTGGCCCGCGCGCCGGACGGCAGCGTGGCGAGCTTCGATGCGGTCGAGAACCGCCACGAGAACGGCATCCTCGACGTGACGCTGGCCCCGGCGGACCTCTCATCTGCTCTCGCGGCAGCCGCGCGGGACGGCGCCGAGCGCATCGTGCACGCGCTCGATCACGTGGGGGTCCTCTGCGTCGAGCTGTTCGTCACCGATGAGGGCCGGCTGCTGGTCAACGAGATCGCCCCCCGCGTCCACAACTCGGGCCACTGGACCATCGAAGGCTGCGAAACCAGCCAGTTCGCTCAGCACATCCGCGCCGTCTGCGGCCTGCCGCTTGGCTCCACCGCCAGGCGGGCCAATGCCGCCATGAAGAACCTGATCGGCGCCGACGTGGAGCACTGGCGCGCGCTTGCCGCCGACCCGGCCGCGCACCTCCACCTCTACGGCAAGGCCGAGACCCGCACCGGCCGCAAGATGGGCCACGTCACCTGGCTCGGGCCTCTGGACGCGCCGCCGCCGCTGCCCGACTGGCCGCCGTCAGGGTCGATCAGCTAACGGCTTCGGACCAGGGCCACGAAGTTGTCGTAGAGGATGCGGGCGTCGCGGTTGAAGGACGGCATGTTGCGCGCGGCCTCGGCCTCGAAGGGCGCGAGGCCGTCCGGGCCCAGCGCGCGGTCCAGCGCATCCTGGTAGGCCGGCACCGCGCCCCAATCCGAGACCGTCGTCGGCGTCAGCTCGACGTGGTACTGCAACCCGTAGGCGTGCCGCCCGACCCGCAACGCCTGAACCGCGCAGAGCGGCGACGAGGCGAGGCTGACGCCGCCCTCGGGAAGCGCGGTCACCGCACAGCCGTGCCATTGCAGGCAGGTCACGGTGGGGTCGAGCCCGGCGAGCAGCGGGTCGGCGCGCCCGGCCTCGGTGAGGTCGACGGTCATGATGCCGACCTCGGGCTCCGGCATCGTCTCCACCCGGCCGCCCAGCGCGTCGGCGAGGAGCTGATGGCCGAGGCAGACGCCGAGGAAGGGCATGCCGCGCGCGGCCACCGCCTCGCGAATGGCGACCTTCTCGTCCGCGAGCCAGGGGTGCTCGTCTTCCTCGAACACGTCCATCGGGCCGCCCATGGAGATGAGCGCGTCATAGCCATCGAGCGGCGGGATCGCCTCGCCCTCGTCGAGTTCCACCGTGTCCCAGGTCACACCGTCGGCGCGCATGAACTCGCGGAAGACGCCGGGATGCTCGATGTCGATATGCTGAAGCACGAGGAACTTCATCGGCGGACTCTCCAGGGTGTGACGGCCGCGGCGAGGGCGTAGAGCACCAAAGCACAGCCGAGCACGGGCGTGAAGCCGACGTGCAGCGCGATGAAGGTCGCGAGCGACGCGCTCACCACCGAGGCGCAGGCATTGATACCCCACGCCCAGGGTACGAGCGCAGGCGCCCGCGCCCCGAGCGCCTTGAGCCCGAGCGGGAACGGCATGCCCAGGAGGAATCCGATCGGCCCGAGCAGCGCAAGCGCCACGGCGATGCGGGCTGAGACCGGCCACCCCTGCGCGGCCTCGAACACCCAGGGCAGCAGCCCGATGTAGGCCCCGCCGCCGACGACGATCCCGGCCGCAGCAAGCGTGATCGGCGGCCAGCGACCGGCCAGACGAGCCAGCCGGTCAATCGCGCCGGCGCCGAGGCCGGCGAAGACCAGCAGGCCCGCCAGCACCACCGCGATGGCGTAGAGCGGGTGCCCGAGAAAGACCGCGAAGCGCTGCATGAAGGCGATCTCGATGAAGAGGAAGGCCAAGCCGAGGCTCGCGAAGAACAGGACGACTCGCCAACGCGCAGGCGCGGGTGTATCCGTCGAGCGCTGCGTTCGCAGCGCGAGCAGCGGCAACAGGATCAGGATCGCCGCAGCAATGGCGCCCTGCACCAGGGTCGCGACCAGGATGACGAAGCCCCACTCCACCAGCGGCAGCCCGCCCTGCGCGCGCAGCGCGAGGAGTTCCGGCAGCGTCGCCCACTTCAGGCTGTGAAAGAAGAACGGGCGGTCGTCGGTCGCGGACCTGAGCGCGAACTTGTAGCGGGCGGCGAAGCCTTCCGGGTCGAGACCCAGAATCGCAGCGGCGCCCCGATAGAATTCCGGCTCGGCGAGGCGGTTGTGGCGATTGGCGTCGCTCTCGCCAAGCCCCGCATGCCAGACCAGGTCGAAGGCGTAAGCCGCGGCGAAGGCGCGCAGCCGGGCGATCGCGACATCGCCGAAGGGACGCGCCCCGACGACAAGCGTGGTGGTCTTCCAGCCCCGGATCATGGCGAGCCGCGATGCGGGATCGGCGACGCCCCGCGCCTCCAGCGCCCGCCGCGCGGTCCAGAGCAGCTTGAGCGAATCGCGCGGCGGCAGCTTGAGCCAGCGGGTGACCGCGAGCACGCCGCCGGGCGCAAGACGGTCGATAAACTCTCCGAGCGCCTCGACCGTGTAGAGCAGCGATTCGTCGAGCGCGTGCACGCCCGCCGCCGCCGCGCTGAAGGAATCGACCAGGGCGATCTGAATGAGGTCCCATCGCTCGGTCGAGCGCGCGGCGAAGCTGCGCGCGTCGGCCACGTGGGTTTCTACGTCCTCCTCCTCCCACCCGGCGCCCGCCGTGCCCGCAACGACTTCGCGCACGAGGGCGAGCACGTCGGGGTTCAGCTCCACGGCATCGACCGCGCGGGCATGGTGGTGCAGCGCGCGCAGCACCTCGGCCCCGCCGCCCGCGCCCAGCACCAGCACCCGCGGGCGCTCCACCAGATGGTAGGGAAGCGCGGCGGTCTCGGCCTCCAGGTAGCGCAGGTCGGCGTCGGCCGGGGTGATCGCGCTGGGCGCGCCGCCGTCGGTGAAGAGGCCGATCTGTTCCGGTGGGCCGGCCGGCGCGAGCAGGCTGAGGCCGGGCGCATGGCGGAACGGCACGGCCGGGCTCTCCACCGCGGCGAGCCAGCCGAGCGGGCCGTGCCGCTCCGCGACGATCCTCGCATCGGGTGCGGTGAGCGCGAGGCTGAGCCCCTTGTAGGGCGAGGGGTGCGGGCGCAGCCAGTGTTCGGGGAGCGCTGCGGGCAACGCGAGCCCGGCGGCGATGGCCAGCACCGCACCGCCTTGCGCCAGCCGGCGCGCCCTCCCCCACAACAGCACGATCCCACCCGAGGCCGCACCCACCACGCCCACGACCCTGAGCGCGTCGGCGAGCGGCAGGGCGTCGAGCAGAAAGACCATGCCGAGCGCGCCGAGCCCCGCGCCCATCAGGTCCATGCGGTAGAGCGCGCCGGCCCGCGCAGCGTTCGCTCGAAAGGCCAGCGCCAGGGCCAGCGCCGCCGAGAGGAACGGCAGCGACAGCACCAGATAGAGGGCGAAGAGCCAGGCGGGCTGCGCGCGGTCCCACGCGATCTCCAGCGCGTTGAAGGGCAGCGACTGCGCCAGCGCGAAGGCCAGAGGCGCGCCCGCCCCAAAACCCAGCGCGGCGCCGCCGAACGTCCAGCGGAAATGCCTGAGGAGCGGCCCTTGCAGCACCGCGACCAGACTGCCCGCCGCGCCGAAGCCCAGCAGCGCCACCGCAATGATCATGTAGGCGAAGTGGTGCCAGTGCACGATGGCCAGCAGACGCGCCAGCAGGATCTCGTAGCCCAGTACCCCGGCCGAGAGCAGCGCCACGGCGATGAAGACGCCGGGCCGGGACGGAGCCTGCGCCCCCTCCCCCGCCACCTTGGGTCAGTGCCCGCCGGTCAGCGGAACGAAGATCACCGGCAGGATCTGGCGGCTGGTGACGCTGCCGTCCTCCCGCTTCTCGACCAGCAGCAGGTGCTGGGTGAGGAAGGGGCTGCCCACCGGGATCACCATGCGCCCGCCCGGCTTGAGCTGGGCGATGAGCGGCGGCGGCACATGACTCGCGGCGGCGGTCACCACGATGATGTCGAAGGGCGCATGCTCCGGCCAGCCGAAGTAGCCGTCGCCCGCCCGCACGGTCACGTTGTCGTAGCCGAGTGTCTCGAGGCGCTCGGCGGCGCTCTCTGCGAGAGGCGGGACGATCTCGACCGTGTAGACCTCGGCCACCAGCTCGGCGAGCACCGCGGCCTGGTAGCTCGACCCGGTGCCGAGCTCGAACGCCACATCGCCGGGCTCGGGCTCCAGCAGGTCGGTCATCAGGGCTACGATGTAGGGCTGCGAGATGGTCTGGCCGTAGCCGATGGGCAGCGGCCGGTTCAGGTAGCCCATATCCTCCAGATCGGGCGGCACGAAGAGATGGCGCGGCACGCGGCCCATCGCCTCCATCACCTTCGGCGCCAACGCCGTCTTGCCGAGCCACTCGGCGGTCTCTTCCGTAGTCTCGGCGACGGCACGCACCATGTCGGCCCGCGCCTCGGCGAACGGATCGTCGTCAGCGGCGGCGGTGGCTGCAGGAAAGGCAGCAAACAGCTGAACCGCGATGACGAGTGTGGCGAAGCGTGCTGTGGTCCGTCGCATCGCTCGCCCCGCCCTCCAGCGCCGCGTCAGAGCGCGGCGGCGCGCTCCCTGAGCACATACTTGCGGACCTTGCCGGTCGAGGTCTTGGGCAGCGCGCCGAACACGACGGTCTTCGGGCACTTGAAGTGGGCAAGCTCGCCCCGGCAAAACGCGATCAGCCCGGCCTCGTCCGCCTCGGCGCCGTCCTTCAGCGTGACGAAAGCGCAGGGGGTCTCGCCCCAGGTCTCGTCGGGGCGCGCGACCACGGCGGCCTCCAGCACCGCCGGGTGGCGGTAGAGCGCGCCCTCGACCTCGATGGTGGAGATGTTCTCGCCGCCGGAGATGATGATGTCCTTGGCCCGATCCTTGAGCTGGATGTAGCCGTCGGCGTGAACCACGCCGAGGTCGCCGGTGTGAAACCAGCCGCCGGCGAAGGCCTCCTCCGTCGCCTGCGGGTTGTGGAGATAGCCCTTCATCACCGTGTTGCCGCGCATGAAGACCTCGCCCATGGTCTCGCCGTCCGCCGGCACCGGCTCCAGGGTCTTCGAGTCCGCCACCATGAGCCCGTCGAGGGTGGCGTAGGGCACGCCCTGGCGAGCCTTGAGCGCCGCCCGCTCGTCGAGCGGCAGCGCGTTCCACCCGTCGTGCCAGTCGCACACGGTGGCCGGGCCATAGACCTCGGTGAGCCCGTAGACGTGAGTGACGTGGAAGCCGGCCTCCTCCACCCGCGCGATGACGGCCGCGGGAGGTGGGGCGGCAGCGGTCATCACTTCGACCGTGTGGTCGAAGGCGACGCGCTCGTCCTCGCTCGCGTTGCTGAGGAGGCTGAGCACGATGGGGGCGCCGCAGAAATGCGTGACCCTGTGCTCGGCAATCGCCTGGAAGATGGCCGCGGCCTCGACCCTGCGCAGGCACACGTGCGTCCCCGCATAGGCGCTGATTGCCCAGGTGAAGCACCAGCCGTTGCAGTGGAACATGGGCAGCGTCCAGAGATAGACGGGCCCATGCGGCATCGCCCAGGTGACGCCGTCGCCCAGCGAGTTCAGATAGGCGCCCCGGTGGTGATAGACCACGCCCTTGGGTTTGCCCGTGGTGCCGGAGGTGTAGTTGAGCGAGATCGAATCCCACTCATCTGTGGGCCAGCGCCAGTCGAAGCCGGGGTCGCCGCCGGCGAGCAGCGCCTCGTACTCGATGTTGCCGAGCAGATCGCCGCCTTCCTCCGGCGCATCGTCGATGTCGATGACGAGCGGGGATACCTTCGCCTGCGAGAGCGCATCGGCAATCACCGGCGAGAACGAGCGGTCGGTGAGCAGCACCTTGGCATCGGCGTGGTCGAGGATGAAGGCGAGCGAGGCGGCGTCGAGCCGGTAGTTGAGGGCGTTGATGATGGCGCCACACATGGGCACGCCGTAGTGCGCCTCCAGCATCGCAGGCGTGTTGGGGGACATGACCGCCACGGTGTCGCCCTTGCCGATGCCGCGCTGGGCCAGGGCAGAGGCCAGGCGCCGGCTGCGCGCGTAGAACTCGGCGTAACTCGCGCGGCGGGCGCCGTGAATCCAGGCCGTCCGCTCGGGAAACACCGCCGCGGCGCGGCGCAGGAACGAGAGCGGGGTCAGAGGAACGTAGTTCGCATCGTTGCGTTCCAGCCCGGACTCCCCGGCGCTCTTGTCGCTGCGCGTCCCGCCCATCATGATCTCCCAAGCGTTGAAAGGCGCGCGATTCTGGGCGCGCCTCCCGCCGATTGCAAACGGCGAATACTGGCCTGACCGAGGGGACACGGTGCGGCGGCTCTACCTGATGCGGCACGGCAAGGCGCAAGCCGGGATGCCGCCCGGCGGCGGCGACCGCGAGCGCGCCCTCGTCGAGCGTGGACGGCGCGAGAGCCGGTGGATGGGCGCCTACTGCCGCGACCAGAGCCAGCCGCCGACGCTGATCCTGGTCTCGCCAGCGCGGCGCACCATGGAGACCGGCGAGTCCTTCTGCGAAGGTTTTGGGGAGACCCTGCCGCAGAAGGTGGCGGACGGAATCTACATGGGGAGCCCCGGGAGCCTGCTTTACACCATCGCCGAGTCAGGAAGCAGCGAAGCCGGGGTCCTCGTCATCGGCCACAATCCGGGGCTCCACGCACTGGCCCTCGCGCTCGGCCGGCGCGGACCGGGGCCGGCCTACGCGCAGCTCTCCACGCGCTTCCCGACGGCGGCGCTTGCCGTCTTCGAGACCGGGATCGACGACTGGGCGGCGTTCCGGGCCGAAAGCGCCCGCCTCATCGACGTCAAGATGGCGAAGGAGATGCGCTAGCCCGAGGGTCAGTGCGCCCGGTGGGTGCAGAAGTCGACGACGCCGAGGAAGGCGTCCTTCGCCTCCGACGCCGGGAAGAGTCCCAGCGAATCCCGCGCCATGGCGCTGTAGTGACGGGCGCGCTCGACCGTGTCGTCGATCGCCCGGTGACGCGTCAGCAGTGCCATCGCCTGCGCGAAGTCGCCGTCTTCCTGCTGCTCTTCTTCCATGGTGCGCCGCCAGAAGGCGCGCTCCTCCTCGTCGCCCCGGCGAAACGCGAGCACCACAGGCAGGGTGATCTTGCCGTCGCGGAAGTCGTCGCCGACCGACTTGCCCAGGACAGACTCGCGGGCGTCGTAGTCGAGCGCATCGTCCACCAGCTGATAGGCGATACCGAGGTTGAGCCCGAAGCTCCTGAGCGCTTCCTCCTCGGCCGCCGAGCGCTCGGCCACCACCGCGCCGAGCCGGCAGGCAGCGGCGAAGAGCGCTGCCGTCTTCGCGGTAATCACTTTCAGATAGGCGGCTTCGCTGGTCTCGGTGTCGTTGGAGGTGGTGAGCTGCATCACCTCGCCCTCGGCGAGGGTGGCGGCGGTGTCGGCCAGGATGCCGAGCACGCGGAGCGAGCCGTCGGCCACCGAGATCTGAAACGCGCGGCTGAACAGGAAGTCGCCCACCAGCACGCTCGGCTTGTTGCCCCAGACCGCGTTCGCCGTCGCCGTGCCGCGCCTGAGCGCGCTGTCGTCGACGACGTCATCGTGGAGCAGCGTCGCGGTGTGGATGAACTCGACGCAGGCGGCGAGGTCGATGTGGCGCTTGCCGGTGTAGCCGCAGAGCCGGGCGGAGCCCAGCGTCAGCATCGGCCTGAGGCGCTTTCCGCCGGCGGCGACGATGTGCGCGGCGAGCTCCGAAATGAGCATCACCGAGCTTTGCATGTTGCCCAGAATGACGCCGTTGACGGCGCGCAAATCATCCGCGACCAGACCGTGAAGATGATCCAGCGAGGCGCCGGCCGCCGCCTTGCGCCGCGCGGCAGTCCGCCCTTCCAGCGGAACAACCGTGTCTGCCATCGACCCTCTCGCTTGACGGCGCGCCCGCGCAAGGGCATCCATGCGCTTCTACGCTGCCCCTACAGTAACATTTGGCGTTCGGCTCGACACGATTCGAGTGGAAGGATTACGGAATCAGCAAAGAATGATCGAGCTCCTGCGGACGAACGACCTGGTCAAGCTCTCGTTCCTCGACGCCGTGCTGAGGGACGGCGGAATCGAGACCATCGTGCTCGACCAGCACATGAGCGTGCTGGAGGGGAGTGCCGCGGCAATCCCGCGCCGGCTCATGGTCAGCGACGAGGACGCGGAGGCGGCGCGGCGGATCCTGCGCGAGGTGGGCGAACTCGATGACTGAGACCGAGTCCGCGCGGGTGACGAGCGACACGCTGCTCGGCGGCCGGGTCGCGCTGCAGCAGCCGGCGGCGGGCTATCGCGTCGCCATCGATCCGGTCCTGCTCGCGGCCGCAGTGCCGGCCTCGGATGGCGAGCGCGCGCTCGACGTGGGCTGCGGGGTCGGCGCGGGCGCTCTCTGCCTCGCGAGCCGCGTCACCGGGCTTCACGTCACCGGCATCGAAGTGGACCGGGCCTTCGCGCAGCTCGCCAAGGACAACGCTGCGCTCAACGGCCTCGAAGAGCGACTCGACGTCCTGGTGGGCGATTTCCAGCGGCCGCCGCCCAAACTCTCGCCAAAGAGCTTCGATCACATCTTCGCCAATCCGCCTTTTTTCGAGGAGGGCTCGCATCAGCCGCCGGCCGCCCGCGCCCGCGCGCAGGCGACCGTGGAGGGCGCAGCCGGTCTCGACGCCTGGCTCGAATTCTGCGCACGGATGGTCCGCCCCGGCGGTTCGATCACCGTCATTCATCGGCCGGAGCGCCTGGCTCCGCTGCTCGGCGGCCTGACCCAGGCGCGCGCCGGCAACATCGTCGTGTACCCGCTGTGGTCTCATAATCCGTTCAGCGGCGCGCGCAGCAAGAAGACCGCGAACCGCATCATCGTGCAGGCGACCGCCGAGCACGGCGGATCCTTGCAGCTCGCGAGCGGCATGATCCTGCACGACGACGACGGCTCCTACGCCCACGCGGCGGACCGCGTCTTGCGCGGCGGCGGTGCGCTTGCACTTCTGGAGGAGCCGGAATGTTGAGCCGTGTGCTGATGCGCATGACGTTCCGGCGGCCGCCGCCGGTGGTTTCGGTCGTGCGCCTTTCCGGCGTGATCGGACGGGCCGGCATGTTCGGCGGACGCATGAACCTCGAGACAGTCGGCCCGATCCTGCAACGCGCCTTCCGCCAGCCGGGGCTCAAGGCCGTGGCGCTGGAGATTAACTCGCCGGGAGGCTCCGCGGCGCAGTCGGCGCTCATCCACAACCGCATTCGCGCCCTTGCGGCCGAGCGCGACGTGCCGGTGATGGCATTCGTGGAAGATGTCGCGGCGTCGGGCGGCTATTGGCTCGCGGCGGCGGCGGACGAGATCTTCGTCGACGACAATTCGATCGTGGGCAGCATCGGCGTCATCTATTCCGGCTTCGGCTTCCAGGAGGCGATCGGAAAGCTCGGCGTCGAGCGCAGGCTCTACACCGCCGGCGAGAAGAAGTCGCTGCTCGACCCCTTCCTCGCCGTAAACCCCGACGACCGCGACCGCCTGCGCCGGGTGCAGGAGGGGATCCACGACAACTTCAAGGACCTGATCCGGGAGCGGCGCGGCGCGCGGCTCGCCGATGACCTTGACCTTTTCAGCGGCGAGTTCTGGCTGGGCAGCCATGCGATCCGGCTGGGGCTCGCCGATGGCGTTGGCGATATCCGCAGCGTGCTGCGCGAGCGCTATGGGCGGAAGGTGATCATGCGCAAGATCGGCCGCCGGCGCGGGTGGCTCGCGCGCCGCCTCGGCCCCGGCATGTTCCTCGGCGGCGGAGGCGAGGAGGCCAGCTCCCTCGCGGGAGACCTGCTGGGCGCGATCGAGGCCCGGCTCTGGTGGTCCCGCTACGGGCTCTGAGCCCCTCCGAACGCTCTTTACCGCGTCCCCCCTCCGCGTGCGGCTCAGCGCCGCTCAAAATCCCATTCCGCATGACAAGTACCGGCATGCGCCACCGTGATCTCTCTGGAGGCGGCACCCGCCATAGACTAGGATTCCAACCAGACTTTTCGGTAAGGACGAGTCGACGACCAAGGGAGGACTCTCGATGATTTCGATGAAGATCAACGGCGTCAGCCGCCAGTTCCATGGCTCGCCGGACATGCCGCTCCTCTGGTATGTCCGGGACGAGCTTGGGCTGACGGGGACCAAGTTCGGCTGCGGCGCCGCGCTCTGCGGCGCCTGCACGATTCACGTGGATGGCGAGGCTGTCCGCTCCTGCGTCACCCCGGTATCGGAGGCCGACGGCAAGGACGTGACCACCATCGAGGGTCTCGACGCCGACGGCAACCACCCCGTGCAGCGGGCTTGGCGCGCGCACAACGTGCCGCAGTGCGGCTACTGCCAGTCCGGGCAGATCATGTCGGCGGCGGCGCTGCTCAAGGAGAACCCCGACCCCAGCGACGAAGACATCGTCGACGGCATGGCCGGCAACATCTGTCGCTGCGGCACCTACCAGCGGATCGTCGCTGCGGTCCGCACAGCGGCGCAGGAGGTCTGATCATGCTGGGCGTGCAGAACATCAGCCGGCGCACCTTCCTGAAGTCCGCCGGCGTCACCGGCGCCGTTGTGCTCGGGGCTAACGTCACCGCCGGTTCCATGATCGGGACGGCGCGGGGCCAGAGCAACGGCAGCTCGGTCAAGCCCAATCTCTTCGTCGAAATTTCCGACGACGGCACGGTGACCCTCACGTGCAGCCGTTCCGAGATGGGGCAGGGCGTGCGCACGGGCATCCCGATGATCCTGGCCGACGAGCTCGAAGCCGATTGGCAGCGGGTCAAGATCTGGCAGGCGCCGGGCGACGAGAGCAAGTTCGACCCGGCCGGCAAGGACCAGCAGAACACCGACGGCTCGCGCAGCACC
>JAPPHR010000134.1 GCA_028820995.1 Rhodospirillales bacterium | reverse complement strand
TGGCGCTCTCGCAGGGCGGCGAGTTCGCCTTCGTCATTGTCGCGCTCGGCGTGTCCTCGGCGCTGATGGACGGGCGCACCGCCGATCTTCTGATCGTCGCGGTGACGCTCTCGATGGCGGCGACGCCCGTCGCCTTCCGGGCCGGCGACTGGCTGAACGCCCGCCTCGAGAAAGAGCCGGAACCGGAGTACGAGCGGCACATCGAGGAGGAGAACCGGGTCATCATCGCCGGGTTCGGCCGGGTCGGCCAGATCGTCGGCCGCATCCTGCGCGTGCGCCGCATCGGTTTCACCGCGCTCGAGACCAGCGCCGAACAGGTGGATTTCGTGCGCCGCTTCGGCAACAAAATCTACTATGGCGACGCGAGCCGGGTCGAGCTGCTACGCGCGGCGAATGCCGACAAGGCCGTCCTCTTCGTGCTGCCGATCGAGGACGTGGAGCGCTCGCTCGCGACGGCGCGGGCAGTGCGCACGCACTTCCCGCACCTCACGGTCTTCGCCCGCGCGCGCAACCGCCAGCACGTCTATGCGCTGATGGATCTCGGCGTCACGCACATCGTGCGCGACACCTTCCATTCGAGCCTCGAGCTCGCCCAAGGGATCATGACGGAGCTGGGCTTGAGCGAATTCGAGAGCCGGCATACCGTCGAGACATTCCGCGACCACGATACCGAACGCCTGATCCGGCAGCGCGGGATCGCACACGACACCGACCGCATGGCCGAGGAGGCGAAGCACTGGACCCGGGAGCTCGAAGAGATGTTCGCCGAGGACGAACGCACGTCCGCCGGAGAAGGTCGCCAGGGCCTCCGTCGCCGGGATGCAAGACTTCCTCTGAGGTAAGGCCGAAGCGGGAATTCGCCTGTCAGCCGGCCACGGAGTTGAGGGCTTCGTTCTCGGTTCCGTGAATCCTCAGCTCCTTGACGAAGCCGCCAGTCGCGAACACCTGGGGCGACCGCATCGGGAAGGGCGCAGAGCAAAGGTTTGCCGGCAACTTCTCATTCGCATTCCGCTTCAATATCGGGCTGGCCGCGCGGCATCGCGCGAACGTCGAGCATGGCCCGGCCGAGGGCCACGACGGCTCGGCCAATTCGCTCGGAATGCTCGCCGGCAATCTGAACTCCTCCGCCCTCGCCGACGTGCGGCACCGCTCCAGCCCGATTTCTCGTGACGCGGGCGCTGCAAGCGGCGCGAGCGAGATATCAGTTCCCTGGGTGATATGTGCCTCGACCGAGAGCCGCGGTGCGAGGGTGACGCCGATGCCGGCCGCCACTATCTGCGCCGACGTGTGCAAGCTGCCGGCCTCTAATGTTGTTCGGCGTCCCAGATCGATCCCTCCGAATCAATGAAAATCACGGCCTTGCCACGCCGATCGGCGGCCAATTTGTGGGCCGATCAACACCGGCTGATCGCAGGGTCATGCGTCGGCCAGTTGAAGCCTTTTTCACCGGTTGCACGTGGGCGATCGCCCTCCTGCGGGCCATGATCGGTCACAGGCAGGCGGGCGTGCGGGTGCGACAGCGCCGAAGCGGGTCGCTGAAGAGGAGTCTGGCGACCCGCACGGCCGGACCGCTTGCAGGGTGCTTCACGACGTGCGATGTCCCGCGAGTCGATTGGAAAGCGCCGCAGACCGGCGGGGCACCGAACCGGTCCCGGGGCCTTTCCCGAGGACGATGTCCCCGGCCCGGCCGGCGGCTGCTTTCATGCACCCGGGACGGTGTCGATGGATGGTGCCGATCGAGCGCATCGCCATGAGCCGCAGCGAGCCGGTTGGTCCGCGGCGATCTCGTGCGCGTAGTATCTCAGGATTCCTGGCGGCATTGGCGAGGCCGGCACGCCACCTTGACCGAGGAACCCGATGATGAAGACCAAGGCCCTGATCTCGATACTGGCGCTGCTGTGCGCTTTCATGGTCGTTTCGACCGACGGCCGTGCAGCGAGCACCACCGACGCGCGCCCGGCGGCTCTCGTCGAATGGCAGTCCGGGGAGGGCGTCGAGAGATTCTCCACCTCGTCCCACAGGACGGACTTCTTCCCGCTCAGCAATCACTTCATCAGCCAGGACAACAGCATCTTCTGCGGTCCGGTCTCTTCGGCCATCGTGCTGAACGCATTGCGGCTGGGCAAACGCGAGGGGCTGCCGCGGGACCGCAGCTCGATCGCCGAAGACGAGATGGCCTGGCTCTGGAAGGGGGCCGACCCGTTCTACGGCAAGTACACGCCCAACAACGTGCTCAGCGAGCGGACCAAGACCCGCCTCGAGGTCCTGGGCAAGCCCATCCTCATCGAGGGCGAGGCGAAGCGCGACTACGGCCTGCAGCTGCGCCAGCTCGCGCAGGTCCTGAGAAGCCACGGCCTCAAGGTCGTGACCCGGGTCGTGGACGACGGCGCGGACGCAGAAGCGATCAGGCGCGAGATCGCCGCGAACCTGGCCTCCGGGGACGACTACGTGCTGATCAACTACGCCCGCAAGGCCCTTGGGCAGGAGGGCGGCGGTCACATCTCCCCGCTCGGGGCGTATGACGAAGGCAGCGATTCCTTCCTGATCATGGACGTGAACCCCAACCGGGCGCCCTGGGTGTGGGTCGGGTCCGAAGACCTGATCGCGGCGATGCGCACCTTCGATACCGTCGAGAACCGCGGCTACCTTCTGGTTTCGGAAGGCGATTAGGCCGGGCGGCGGGACAAGTCCGGCACGGTATCTCGACTTGCGTTCGGCCGTTCGCGGTGGCCGAGGACCATCGATCGCCGGGGCGCAGGTCTCGCGGTGCTGCTCGTCGCCATCGCAGCGGGCCTCGCGCCGGTGTCGCCGGCACATGGCTGAGAGGTATCCGAGAGGAAAAGGCATGGCTCGCAATCCACGGCGTATGTCGCGGCCAGGACGACCGGCCGGGGCGTCGCCCTGGGAATCCGACGCATGGCACCGGACGGAGGCGACCATGTTGCCGCCCTGGAATTCGGGCGCCCCAACCCGCACGCGCACAGCCCTGGACGGCGAATCGGGTTCCGGATCGACACCGGTCCGGAGACCGCGGTCCAATACCGTATCGGGTTGGTCGAAGGACGTTTCCGCCTCCCACAACCGACGATGAGAGCGTCGATCGCGGGAACGACGCTGCATGTGGACCGCGAACCCATGAGGGATTGCGTGCCCGTGGATTGCGCCACCTCGGCCAGCTCGCGCAAAGCCCCGGCAAGCAATCGGAATTCTTCCGCTCTCATGGACGTCCGCCGCCACGCCAGTCCGATCCGGCGGGAGGCAGGGGTCGCGAACCGCGCCAGCGAGATCTCCGTCCCCCGTGTGACCAGAGTTTCGACCGCGATGCGCGGGATGAGGGTGACGCCGATGCCCGTCGCCACCATCTGCGCCGCGTATGCAGGCTGCTGGCCTCGAATCGCGCCCGCGCCTGCGTGTTCCCGGCGCCACAGACGTCCAGCGCGAGGCCGCGCAGGCAGTGTCCTTCCTCGAGGAGCATGAGCGGTTCGCCGTCGAGCGCTTCGCGCGAGACCTCTTCGCCACCTCCTCTCTCTATATCCTAGGGGTGGACCATTTCGATGGGCGAGGATCAAGCGCGTCGCCCAGCGTTCAGCAAGAGAGGCAGTGTGCTGCCCTGGCGAAGCGGCTCGTCTTTGGCCTTGGCGATGCGAGCGAAAACGATAGCCGTGCAAGTTTTTATTAGTTCGGCAGCGATGCAGGTGTGGCGAAGGACCGTGCGATGCTCACGGTGCCCACTCTAGGTTTCGAGGGGAACGGTGCGCAGCCGGAAGCTCGCCGTCGAGCTCATTGTCAGGGGCGACAACCAGCGAACCGACTTCGGAAGGCCCCGGCAGGTGGCATCATGGCTTACGCCTCAGCCAGCGCCGGAGACGACGCATAGGTGAGCCGGGAGGGTGACAGTACGATCAGGGTGCGGAGAGGAATCGGCCAGGTGGGGACACGATCATGGACAGGACGGCGAAGAATTCGTTCGACGCAAGCGCGCTCACAAAGGGGCAGCTGCGCAAGCTTATTGCGCCCCGCAAATCGGTAGGCGACTAAGTGGGCGAGAAAGCCTTTGGCGAGTGGCTCGCATCACAGGAAGCAGCCAAATAAATGGCGGACGGAAACGCGGCGTTGATCTTGGACACCCTATGGCCGTTGGTGGAGCAGAGGACGCTTGCAGTCCCGCGCGGTGGCTACCACATCGGCCGCGGCCGCATTATCGCTGAGCCGGCGCAATCGTAGACCAGCCGGCCGGGGCCTCGTGGGGCGCTGCCATTGCGATGTAGCGCCGCCGCGCCCGTTGTTGATGTTACTGGCTTTCCGGGGGTCTTTCGCACGGTTGGGGGTCAGGAATGGTCAGGAGTTTTCTTTGCGGTGCTTATTTGGTGAGTACTTTCCTTGATCGCGCACCTCACTCGCATTCGCGGGTTCTTTCGACCCATTCACGTACAACACGTTTTTTCGTTCACACGGCTGACCGTGTCAGTGGTGAGGTGAGGTGAGGAATGTGGGCTAGAGTTCCAACTCCAGCTCGAATGATTTCTCGCTCGCTGGCCAGCTCTCCTCGCGATCCTTCGAAATACCGCCTTCTTCGGGGCGCTGATCTTCCGTTAGCGCCGGCGCGTCTCTCTCCAGTTCCTTTTGCCGCTCCTGCTCCTGAGTATGCTCCCGCTCCGATTCGGCATCAAAGCCTTCGGCCTGTATGTCCCCTTCGAGTGAAGCGATCGCCTCCAAGGCGGATATTCGCTCGCCCGTCGCCATCTCCAGTCGGTCCCGCAGTTGCGTCACGTCGTCGGTCACCAGTTCAGCGCGATCACGCGCCCGGCTGATCTCCACGTAGAGGCTCTTCTGAGTCGTGAGGTGCGGATGGTTCGCTTCCATCGCGGCGATGACGCTGTCCACCGTGCGGCCCTGGAACGCGTGCACTGTCGATGCCCAGGCGTGATCCACATGACGCAGCTGCGACTGCTTCCCGTCCAGATCCAGCACTCGTCCGTCTTCGAGCCGGAACGAGACCCGGGCCTCCTTCACCGCAACCACTTCGGCCGCACGGCTGTTGACCAGCTTCAAGTCCCTGTCGTTGCGGGTCCACCTCACGCGATCCCCCGCTCGGAGCTCGATCTCTTCGGCCCGAAAGACTTCCGCACCGCCCGTCCGCCCGGCAATTTCGTTGGGCCGCCACACGACGGTCCCGCCGTTCCGGCCCTCCAGCATCACTGTGCGGTTCCGGTGATCGATCTCGACCACCCGGCGCTCGTCACCCTTCTCGACGCCGATCCGCTTGTACGGGCGGTGGAACGCCACCACGTCGCCCGGCGCGTAATTTGCAGCGAGCGCCTTCTCAGCTCCCGTGTAGCCGCGCGACACGAGCCGTTCGCCCCGGTAGGCAGGTCCGTGAATGTCACCCTCGCGCGCGAGCCGCTCCCTGATATGTCCGTTGATGGCTTGTCGCAGCTCGTGGCTCGGCGCCATCACCCCTGTGTTCTCGCGCTGATCCGGCGGGAGCCTGAGCCAGCGCGCAGCGACGGCGCCGGCGATGTTGTCGGGCTGCACCTCCGCCACGTTGGAACCCAGTTTCTCGAAGGCGCCTCGTATGTCGCCCGCGAGACTCGCTTCCACCGCCTCCTTCAGTGCCGGATCGCGCTGACGCATGATCTCGTCCATGACCGCGGTCTGCATGCCCGCGCCCTGCAATTGCGCGAACGGCTTGCCGGCATCCACCGCATCCAATTGCTTCTCGTCCCCGACCAGGACGACACGGGGAACGGCCAGCGTCCTGGCGATCCTGAGCAGGTCCCGTGCCTGCACGGTCGACGCGAGCGAGCCTTCGTCAACCACCAGCACCGTCTTCGAGAAGGCGTCCCGCATGTCGCGCCTGCCTCGTTCGGTGAGCCTTCCTTCCGCGACGCCGGCATTGCGCGCCAGGAAACGCTGCAGGGTCACCGCCACCGAGTACCGGCTCCTGGACGCGCTGTCGCTCGACGCGGGCGGGGTGGCGACCTACGAGACCCTGATCCGCCGGGTCTGGGGCGACAGGGACGGCGGCAACGTGGAGGCGCTGAGGAGCGCGGTCGCGAAGCTCCGGCGCAAGCTCGGAGACGACGCCAGGAAGCCGCGCTACGTCATCGGCGTGCGCGGCCTCGGCTACCGCATGCCCGAGCCCCACGGATCGTGAGCAAGGCGCCATCGCCTCCGGCACCCGACGATCACGTTCGCGCTTCGCGGCGGCGTGCGGTGCTTCGTGGACAAAGTCCCCTCGTCCGCGCCGTGGCGATGGCCGGAGATTTCGGGCAGCAGGTCTCGATCCCGACAAAGTCCGACGCCCTGGCGATCTCCCGAGCGGACGCCGAGGGCAGAGCGTGTATTGTCGTTTCCACGATTCAATCGTTCCGGCGGGAAAACCGAACGGCGAGCCCTACACCGAGAGACTGACAGTCAACCCGGATGCGGGGCTGCCGACGGACCGTTTCAGCGACCTCGCCGCATCGCAGGCCGATGAAGTCGAACCGCTCGAACGAGCCCACCGCTCGGTCTTCTCGCTTCCCTGCCTCCTTCGCCCGCATCCCCAGATGGCGCTCGTCGACAAAGCGCATAACGCCGGGACGCCGCTCTCCTTCGTTACGCTGGCGCGATTCGCCCCTTCGCTCATCCTGGAACTGACCGCCAAGCCGCAGACCGAACACGAACCTGCCCGCGATCAGCACGCCGCGAACATCCTCCATTCGGTTTCGGCCACTGGGTTGAGGACGGGAGCGATGATCAAGACGCCGATCGCGCTGTCCACGGATCGGGACTCGCGCAAGGCGATCGGGGTGGCGTGCGACTGTCGCGCGGCGCTCGAGCAAGCGGCGCGGGCCGAGGCGATTCCGGAAACTCGGGAGGCCGGCAATTCGATCAGGCGACAGGTTCGATAAGGCGAGGGACGGGACAGTCCTGACAAAACCCGTCCCTCGCCTGCGCCCCGAAGTCGACAACACGGCTCACGTGTAACAACGGAGCGCATCCTGGACGCGCATCAATGAGCAATAGCCTTGGGATCCGGGTAGAACTGCCTGCAGTAGCGCCGGAACCGGCCGATGGGGCCGTCGGAGCGGCACAAGGTTGGATGTGGAAGATACTGCTTCCGGTTCCAGATCACGATGTCCTGGCGAACATCCCGCTCCTGCATTGCGATCATGAGCTTGTTCATGATCATGGTGCGCAAGTTAACCGGCAGAAAGCCAAGGCCCACGATCAGTCGTTTGGGCTTTCGCAGACATTCCAACTGCGAGACAAGCACGAAGTCGACGAGTGTGCCGTCGATCGGCGTCGCGAATGTCCACAAGCGACTGTTCATGCCGATCGTGTGCTCCCGGATTTCGACGAATGAATAGCCCAGCCCATGGACGTGGATGGTGAGTGAGATCTCATAGACGAGGCCGATCCCCACGAAGAGGTGGCGCCGCCGCCTGAACTCGTAGCGGCTCACGAGCTCCGTCCCGTCCACGACCGGGGCATCCACCGCGTTCACGTCGTCATAGAGGTGCACGTAACGCAGATGGCCCATGTCGACAGCGTTCTCCGCCATCTCCTGCGGATGGCCGGGGAACTGGAGGGTTCGAGTTTCCAGCCCGCTCCACCCATCGAGCGGCGGTTCCGCAGGGAGGTCCCATTGCGCTGCGCGCCCGTCGATACCCCACCACGCAAAGACGAGGCCGAGATGCTCCCGCGTTTCGAGGACGCTCAGCCTCGCGTTCCTGGGAGGCGGAGCGTAGGGGGTTTCGACGCAGTTGCCTGCGGCATCGTAGGAGAAACCGTGGAAGGGACAGATGAGGAGGCCATCGCGCACCCGGCCGCCGGCTGCCGGGCCCAGCGAGGATCCCAGGTGCGGGCAGACCGACAGCGCCACGCAGATAGCCCCCTTATCGTTGCACCAGGCGATGACGAACTGCCCCAACCACTGCCGCTCAAGTAGATTTTCCTGCTCAATCGCGCGACGACTGGCGACGCAATACCAACCTTCCGGGAACGGAGACAGCGGGGGCTCCGCTTCGTTCGCGCCAGTGGGAAATTCAATCAGCATGAACTCGCGCCTCAGATGCCGAGCCAACGGCATCGGCCGGACACGCGCCATCCCCATCGCTACGGTTCTGCGCGGCGTCGAGGCGCAGGCTCAGGGCGTCCGAGAGCCCGAACTGGCCACCCACAACGCGGGCCATGCCATCGCTTGCTTCCGAGCCCTCGAAGCCTCCCGCCATCGTCGTTCCTGATCTCGCCCGCAATCGCCTCCTCCGCCCGGCGGCCGTCCAACTCTGCATCGACATGCAGCGCAGCACTTTCGCCCTTGGTCCGCACCGCAGGCGATGCCGTGGACCACACGGAAATGCAGGATCTCCCGAGGCAGACAGTCGTCCGTCGCGTTCGCTTCCGCCTACGGCGGCCAACGCCGCAAGACTGCCAGCACTGCTTCCCGGTCCGGCTCCGCCGCTTTCGTCGACTTCGCCAAGTCCTGCAAAGCGTCGACGTGTCATGACCCGGACAGGACCTCCGCCGTGAATCCCACCCGGAGCCGCCGGAGGCGCGGCGGTCTCTGGACCGCGGCACGTTATGCTGATATCGTCTCAAATGACAAGGATATTCCGCCTTTCGGTCCTGTTGACGTCCGTATTTCGGGTTACAGACCATAAATACGTGTCGTGAACATGTTATTTGGCGCGTTCGACATGTCTCTTTCGTCATACTCACTCAACAAACCACCCCCGGCCCGCGCGCTCCGGGGAGGACGGGACCATGGGCCAGGGCGACGGCGGGAAGCGACGGCGCAATCCGCAAGCCGTTCGGCTCGCCTGTCGGAATTCAGGCGGTCCGCACCGGCAGGGGGGCAGAACCAGCGCCCGGTCGGGGCGGCCCCGCTGCGAGCGTCGCGACGAGTGTCGGCGCGTGTGAGCGGTTGCATTGACCTTGGCCACTCGCGCCCGTGCCTGCGCGCGAGTCCAGGACGGTGCGACCATGGACCGTTTGAAGAAGGCTCGAGGGCAAGTTCGCCTATTGGCTCGCCCTGCCCCGGACGCCACGCACAAGCTCGAGGCGGCGCGGAGCGAGGACGCGAGCGCCGACGGGCCAGAGCACAGGATCGGGCTCGACGTGAAGCGCCGCAGGTAGTGGCGACGCGGAGGGGACCAGCCGAATGGTGAGCATGTTCTTGTTTCCGGCGGGTTGTATCGGGTTCGCGCCCCCGCCCGATCGCCTTGCTGCGCGTGACCCCTGCCCGGCGCAGGAAATCGCGCGCTCGATCGTCGCCATCAACCGCGACGACAACGTCTCGGTGCCGCTGGTCGGGCAGAACTCGCGTATGGCGCTCTGCAACTCGAATTACGCTTACGCGCTCACTAACGGCCAGGTGGCGATCACCGGGCTGTCGGCCGTGCTTTTCGAGGGCGAGCGGATCATTGCGGCATCTCTCGGAGGCAATGTCTGATGAAGCTGCTGCTGGTCAATCCCAACACGACAGACACGATGACGATGGCGATGCGGCTCGCGGCCGATGCGGTCGCCGCAGAGGGCACCGAGATCGTCGCCGTCACCGCGGCAGACGGGCCGGAGAGCATCGAGGGCTATTACGACAAGGCGTTCGCCGTGCCGGCGCTCCTGCACGCAATCCGGAAACACCCGGACGCCTCGGCCGTGGTCGTCGGGTGCTTCGACGATACCGGCGTGGATGCGGCAAGATGCGTGACTGAAGCGCCGGTGATCGGGCTCTGCCAGGCGGCGCTGCACGCCGCCTCGATCGTGGCGGGGAACTTCAGCATCGTCACCACGCTTGGGCGCTCGGTGCCGCCGATCGAGCATCTGGTGCGCCGTTACGGCCATGCGGAGATGTGCCGCCGGGTCCGCGCGTCGGAGATCCCTGTGCTGGCGCTCGACGACCCGTGGTCGGACGCCCGCGACCGGCTTCGACGCGAAGTCGCCCGGGCGCTCGACGAGGACGGCTCCGAAGCCATCGTGCTCGGCTGCGCCGGCATGGTTGACATGGCCCGGGCGCTCGCCGACGAATTCTCTGTACCGATGATCGAAGGCGTCACCGCCGCGGTCAAGACGGTGGAGGGGCTCGCCCGCCTCGGAATCACGACCTCGAAGAGAGGCGGATACGCGGTGCCCCACGCGAAGACCTATCATGGGATGTTCGACCGCTGCGGGCCGTGGTGACCCTGGCGCTGTTCCTCAACGACAACGCAGAGCGGGTGTACGGCATCGGCGCTTGACACGGGCCGTGGCCGGGCCGTGGCCGGGCCGCCGCTCCCGGCGCCGCCGGACCCACAGACTCGCCTTCCGCCGCCTCGCGCCGTCCGGGATACGAACGCGGCGATTCCCAAGCGATTCCCGCCTGGAAGCAACGGGCTCGCATACAGCGTGGAAGCCTGGCCCGCGAACGACCGGAATCGTGCGGAAAATGGGGGAAATATGGCGGTTGGTGCCTATGAGGTATCATAGCTGAGCCATGGCCCAAATCGAACCCGAAGCAGGAGCGCTTGATCTCAGCGACGAGGTTCGGCAGCAAAAGATTGGTGAGTTCGCCGCGCTGCTCAAGGATCCCCGAGCATGTGACGCACTGGCCGAAGCGGTCAGTTCTCTTCTTGCGGCCAATGCAATCCGATTGAGTCGATCACCTCTCTGGCCGCACTGAGAGCGTGATCTTCAATCTGCTGTATTGTCCAGTCACGTCCGTATCTAATAGGCATGGAGATGTGAACACTTGGGTTCGCCCGAGTTTTTGTGTCCGTCATATACATAGCAACATCTACCCACCCGAAACCTAATTCGTTTACTGGTTTTATGATGGCATCCCAGCTATTGACGGCGGAAAGTTCCATAATTGATGTTTCTTCTTCTGGCTTCTCGTCTTGGCTGTCACTTTGGTTCACACTGTTAGCATCGTCTGGCATGGTGTCCCTCCATTGGTGAGGCGGCCGGTCTCTGCCCGCTGGCCCTGTTCTTCCGGCGGTTAGTGCCATGGCTCTGGAGTCTCGGTGATGCCGGCCGAGGCCAGTGCCTTTCTGATTGCCTTCTCCGGGATCAATGCCGTTGCCGACTTGGCATAAGCGAACAGAGCAATCACACGCTCGTCGTCACGATAGAAGATTAGGCGGACGCCACGGCGCTTGCCTACCCCAGGCAGCGGCAGTCTTTCCTTGAAGACCGGGAGGCCACCCACGCCCTGCTGGCGGTAACGAGCCGATGGCTCTTCGGTGGCATATCGATCAAGAGCCTCGGTGATGATCTGGGTCAGACCAGGGTGCCTGCGTGAGAGGCGCGTGAGATCGCGCTCGAATGATGGGGCGCGCAGGATTTCACGTTTGGACATCCTTTTGCGTTACCGATCCGAGTCTCTCAAGCTCCCGTTTGACCGAGTTCGCGAACGGCTTGCTTGCTGCGAGAGCCTCCGATTCGGCAATGTCTTCAAGCTCGATGGCGATATCCTCGATGAGGTCGGCCATCGTTTTCGATACCTGATCGTCGAGTTTGGATGCCACCGCATGGTTCTCGTAGAATTGGCAGGCCAATCCCCAGCACATCTCAGCCGTCTCTCGTGAGGCCTCGCGTTCACGCTTTGCCTCGCTGCGAAGGGCTGCGAGTTTCTCCCGAAACTCCCGCGTCTCGTCGAGGAATTCCTGCGTCTTTGCGATCGGGTCTCTGAGGAAGTCGTGGAGACCATGGTCTTCTTGGTCACCTGATGTGACGACTGGTGTTCCAAAAAGAACATGGATCGGGGGAGGAGGCAGAAGCTCATTGAAGAGCTCTTTCGCTGTCACAGACATATCCGATCTCCGGTATCGACTTCTCTTCGAGTGGTGAGTCACCCACAACTCTACAGCCCACGGGTCTTGGCGAGTCTAGCATGTCGTCCTCCGTTGGTGGGATTAGCGCCTGCCAGGCGGGTCGAGATGGTTCCAGAGGCAGCGCACGAGGAACACGATCACGACGGCCGCGCCGACGCCACCGGCCCATAGGTGAACCCATTCCGCCATGACTGCGACATCCAGCCGTCGGTCTGCGCCGCCTCACACCTGATCTGCGAAGCGCAGCGGCGTCTTCTGCGTCGCCCCGGTCGCCAACTGCCAGCCCACCACCGTCCGGCGCGGCACCTTGCGCAAGCTACCTGCGATCCGTCTCAGGGCCCCGGCCCGACGCGCCACCAGCCGATGCGTGGTGATGTCCGACGCGAACACGTCTTTATGCTGGGCGAGCGCGGGTTGCACGAGGATGGGGCTGAGCCGCCGTGCCAGCCCGGAAAGCCGCAGATCCAACAGAACGTGGTCGATGGGCTCGATCATGCCTCGGCAGTTCCGCACGATCATCTTGGCTGCGCCGCGCGTCACCACGTAGGCGCCAGCGCCGGGTATCCAGCTCGCTATCGGACGCAGCTCGCGCCCCTGGATGTTCCCTACCGGGGAGCCGAGCGTCCGCGCGCGCGAGTTGCTTGGATTCACGCATACCTTCAGCAGCCTCGTGCCGCCTCCATCGCCCCCTCCTCCGGCCTGAAAGCCCCGCCCCCAGCTGCAGGCGGGACCTCTCATCAGAGTGGACGTTTGATCGTGCGCACCGTGCGCATGGTGTGCACGCGCACCATATGGCCTGCGACCCGGTTGACGCCGGCAGCGTCGCCGCTGTCGAAGATCATCAAACACCAGCACTCCGCCGACGCTTGCAGCCAACGTCACAGCGTTCCCTCTCCAGGGTGGCGTAGTCCCCATGATCTCGACTTCGTCAGCCGTCCGAGACCTGCCCAAGATCGTCACCCTCTCCGACCGACAGGTTAGCGCCGGACTTCAGCTGCCGATTCAGACGCGCAAGCGGTTCCGAGAACGCCTCATCCAGCCTGACGATATGCCGGCACAGCCACTCGATCACCCCGGGCCAGCTTTCCTCGTTAAACCCCTCGAAGGGATGCGAATAGCTGATTCTGCTTGCCTTGCGTTCGTCCAGGCGTTGCCAGCGGAGTTCTTCACAGAACCGGCCTTCGATTTCTTGCTTCTCACGCTCCAGCTCGTCGAAGATCCATTTGTTCTCTGCAGCGCTGGAACGCTGTAGGTAAAGTTCCACGCGTGCCTCGGTCTTCGAGAAAATCAGGTTGTACGCGCAGCCCGACACGCCGGTGGCGCAGCCCAGCCAGTGATCGTTGGACGGACTGATATTCTCGAAGCGCGACACGCTGCGGGCACGAAGTTCCTCCAAGGCCTTCGTCCAGAACGCATGCCGCAGCCGTTGGCGTCGCTTGCGAGCACCCTGGACAGACTTCTCCTCGGAATCCTTGGCCGCCATACCGATCATGAAGTCCGCTGCCTCCGGCGTCGGGATGATCTGCTGCAGGTCGATGAAGAGCTCTTCCCCATAGCTGTATGGCACGACCCGGAAACACTGCGCCCGCACCCCATGCCCGAGTAGCCAGAGCACGGTCGCAGTAACCTCCTTACGAAAGTTCGCCGCGATCAGCACAAGCCGCTGCTCGTTGCCCTCGTTCAGCGCCTGATCGTCCAGGTCCTCGACATCGAGAAACTCGCACAGGTTCGCTACCGCGTTCGCGCCCGAGAACCAGCGGTCGAGATAGGTCTGATAGATTTCGACGATCTCCGCCTTCTTCAGGCCGGAGCAGTATGCGACGTACTTGAGCGCCTGCCACACGACGTCCCGGCCCGAGTCGTCGAGCTTGTTCTCGACGACCACCAGCCGGCCCTCCTTGTCGAGCGCCAAGAGGTCGAGACGCTCGCGCGTGTCAGCGAAACCGTCGAACTCCTTCTGCACGATCAGAAGCTCTTCGCCCAGCGCGTCCGGCATTCGCACCAGCCATTCCTGGAGGTGGTCGCGCTCGCGAAGGTTCAGATCGGCGAAACGGCGTTCCTCGAGGCGGACGAGACGATTTTCCCCAAGATTGACCTGAAACATGCGCCTTCTCCTGCTCCTCAAACTGGGCTCGCCACGGCAGTACCGCCCGGGTTCGCCATCCGTCGACGGTTGCGACGAGTTTCTCTGACGTTGCCGGATTCACGGCAAGTCCGGTAGCCCGCAGCTTCGCAACTACCAGAGCACTGGCATGTTCCGTCGATCGGGCACATGAAACAGCATGGTGCGATGCCAATCATGTGTCTGCTCGCGCTCAGCCTTCTGTGCATCGCATGCCAGTCGATTGCCGAGTACGTCCGTTCCGCATCCCCGGCACGCCGGGAAGAGCGTGAAGGAGGCTGTGACGGAAGCATTCGACGACCTTGCCCGAACTCCAAACACGTTGGGGGTATGCATGCCGTTCTGGCGACAGCCTCCAATTCAGCCCGTCAACTCCATCGTCGCACTCAACAGCGCGGGTACCAGAAGACGTTTCATCGTCATGTCTCCTTATTGTAGGTGTGTTCCACCGGACTTGGCGCGTCGTGGAGTGCATCGAGCCGGGCCGCGAGCGTTTGTACCGTCTCCAAGATCTCACGGATGGCGTCGTCGTGCGTGCCGGGCTGCGGCGATGCTGGCGGCGGCGGTACTTGGCGCAGACTGTGGCGGGTCGGTAGTTGGCCGGCCCTTCGCTTCCAGCATCGCTTCGCCGGCCAGGAACGGCGAAGCCGGTCCGTCCCGCGCGAACGGGTTCTACGAGGCCTCGATCCGCCAGGGGTCGCGCGCCGCGAGGTCCGCTTCGGACTGGATACGCACCGGAAAGGCGGTTCCCTCCTCGAGTAACGAGGGCTCCGCCTGCGACTCGTATGCCGCCCGGTATGCCCGGAGACCGCGCAGCATACTCCAGGCCGGCGTATCCTCCTCCGTCATCCTTCTGACCGTCGCGGGACGGCGCGCGGCGTCGAGCCTGAGCTCGAAACCGTCGTAGCCCGACCCCGCCGGGGCGAGCCGCCAGCCCAGGCGCAGCTCGCGCGCCGTGTCCGACAGCCCGAACCCGGCATTGGGCGTGCCCGTGAAGGCGCCCCCGAACAGCGCCAGACCGGAACCCACCTCCCCGTCGAGCCGGCTCGCAAGCGGCGCGTTCTCGTTCGCCGCGAGGTTCGACGCGTCCGGCATCGTCCACAGACGCTCCGAGCCGCCCGGCTCCGCCGTTGTGCACTTTCACCGTGTAGTGAAGTCCCACCTATTCGCCATGCCCAGGGAACTACCCTGAGCCGGAATGCGGCTCTCGTATTCAGCAGGTAGCCCGACTGAGCGGGTCACCACACGAAAGTACGCAGGTCGGAGCCTAGGTAGGATGCGATCAAAATGTCAAACAAGATCACATGAGTGTGAATATGGCGGCCAATCATTTCGGATATTCCAGCGTATCGTCATAAAGCCGTTTGTTATTATGGCTTGAATAGGGGATTATATACGAAAGTGACCATTTGCCCTTGACACTCGCCTCCGTGGTCA
>JAPPHR010000084.1 GCA_028820995.1 Rhodospirillales bacterium | reverse complement strand
CCTTCATCGTGTGCCAGGGAAGCGTCGCACACTTGACCCGCATCGGGAACTCGCGGACGCCGGCAAGCACGATCAGCTTGTCCAGATCCGGAGTTTCGAAGCCGGGCTCGCAGGCCGGATCGGACGATGCCACCAGGGAATGAAAGCCTGCGAACATCGATTGCACCTCTTCGAGCGACTTGCCGCGCAGCATCTCGGTCATCATCGAGGCCGAGGCCATCGAGATGGCGCAGCCCCTGCCCTCGAAGCCGATCTCCGTGACCTTGCCGTCGTCCACCGCGACATAGATCGTCACCGTATCGCCGCAGAGCGGATTGTGGCCGTGGGACTCACCGGTCACCGCGGGCGGCTTGCCGAAATTGCGCGGCGACTTGCCGTGATCGAGGATCACTTCCTGGTATAGCTCGCGCAGTTCGGACATCAGCCGAAGATCTCCCGCACCTCGTCGAGCCCGCCAATCAGGCGGTCGACATCGGCGCGCGTGTTGTAGAGGCCGAAGGAGGCCCGCACGGTGCCCGCAATGCCGAAGTGATCCATCAGCGGCTGGGCGCAATGGTGGCCGACCCGGACCGCGACCCCGGCCCGGTCGAGAATCGTCCCGACGTCATGGGGATGCACGCCCTCCATCGTGAAGGAGATGATGGCGGCCTTGCCCGGCGCCGCCCCGTAGAGGCGGACATCATTGTGCTCGGTAAGCCGCTCGGTCGCGTAGGTCAGCAGGTCGTGCTCGTGGGCGGCGACGGCGGCCGGGTCGAACGAGGAGACATACTCGATCGCGGCGTGGAGGCCTACCGCGCCCGCGATCGGCGGCGTGCCGGCCTCGAAACGCGCGGGCGGCGGGGCGAAGGTCGTGCGCTCGAAGGTCACGCGCTCGATCATGTCGCCGCCGCCCTGATAGGGCGGCATGGCGGCGAGCAGCGCCTCCTTGCCGTAGAGCACGCCGATGCCGCTCGGCCCGTAGAGCTTGTGGCCCGAGAAGCAGTAGAAATCCACGTCCATCGCCTGCACGTCGGCGGGGCAGTGTACGATGCCCTGAGCGCCGTCCAGCAGGACCAGAGCACCGCACTCATGCGCGATGCGGACGATCTCGGCGACCGGCGTCACGGTGCCGAGCGCATTCGAGACATGGGTGAGCGCCACCAGTCTGGTGCGCGGGCCCACCAGCGCCTCGTAAGCCTCCAGCGGAAAGGTGCCGCGCTCGTCCGTGGGCACCACCTTGAGGACGATGCCCGTCCGCTTGCGCAGGAGCTGCCACGGCACGATGTTGGCGTGGTGCTCCAGCACCGAGAGCACCACCTCGTCTCCTTCTTCAAGGAAGGCGCCGCCCCAGCTCGTGGCGACCAAGTTGATCGCCTCCGTCGCGCCCTTGGTGAACACGATTTCGCTGGCCGAACCGGCGTTTACGAAGCGCTGCACCCTGGCGCGCGCACCCTCGTAGGCCTCGGTGGACTTCGCGCTCAACTCGTAGACGCCGCGATGGATGTTGGCGTACTCGGCCTCGTAGCACTGCGAAATGGCGTCGATGACGGCGCGCGGCTTCTGGGCGCTCGCGCCGCTGTCGAGGAACGCCAGAGGCTTGCCGTGAACGGTCCGCGAGAGAATCGGGAAGTCCGCACGCGCACGCTCCGCGTCAAAGGGCGCCGCAGCGGTGGCGGGGCGATTCAGGGTCCGGGCCGGAGCGGTGTTCATACCGCGTCTCCGATCCAGTCGGCGACACGCACGGCCAATGCCGCCCGCACCGGCTCATGGCCGATCTCGCCCAGCAGCTCGCCCATGAAGCCCTCGACGATGAGCGCCAGCGCGGTCCTGTGGTCGAGGCCGCGCGAACGCAGGTAGAAGAGCTGGTCGGCCTCCGGCTCGCCGGCGGTCGCGCCGTGGCTGCACTTCACGTCGTCGGCGTAGATTTCGAGCTCGGGCTTGGTGTCGATCTCGGCCTTGGGCGAGAGCAGCAGCGTGCGGTTGAGCTGGTGGCCGTCGGTCTTCTGGGCGTCCTTGCGCACGACGATCCTGCCCTGGAAGACCCCGCGCGCCGTATCGTCGAGCACGCCCTTGTAGACCTCGCGGCTCTCGCAGTGGGGCACGGCGTGGTCGATCACGGTCGTGTTGTCCACGTGCTGGCTGCCGCGCGCCATGTAGCCGCCGCGAAGCTGGCAATCCGCATCCTCGCCGTCGAAGCGGACGTGTATCTCGTGGCGCGCAAGGCCTGCGCCGAGCGCCAGCAGGTGGCTTTCGTAGTGCGCCCCACCGGCCAACGCCGCCTTGGTCAGCGCCGTGTGATAGGCGCCCTCGCCTTCGATCTGGAGCTTGACGTGGCTAAGCACTGCCCCCTCGCCGACCCGGACATCGACGAGCGGGTTGGACCACGACGGCGCGCCCCCCGGTCCCTCGTGGCACTCGACCAACGCAAGCCGGCTGCCCGCGCCCGCACGCACGATCACGCGCGGATGGTACGCGAGCGGCTCGCCGCCGGGGGCGGCCACGAAGCGGAGCCTGACCGGCTCCTGCACCTCCGCGCCAGGTTCGGTCTCGACGATGCAGCCGTCCGCCGCGAATGCCGCGTTGAAGGCGGCCATGGGATCGCCGTTCAGGGGTGCGGTCCCGCCGACCAGCGCCTCGACCTGCGCCGGATCGTCCGCCAATCCCTCTGCCAGCGCGACGATGCGCAGGCCCTGCGGCAGGGCATCGAACCGCGAATGGCTGGCCGAGAGCCGGCCGTTGACGAATACCAGCGACGGCCCGTCCACAGCATCGAAGGCGTCCGGGCCGAGATCGGCCTCCGCAACCGAGTCCGCCGCCGGAGCCGCAAATTCGAGCGCCGCGAGCGGCGCGAGACTGGTGTACTTCCACGCCTCCAGGCGGGTGCTCGGCAGCCCGTCCGCGCTCAGCCGGCGCCCTTCGGCCCGAAGCGCATCGAGCCACGGCAATCCCGCGCCCGGCAGCGCCGCAGCGATGGCGCCGGATGCGGGATAGTCGAAAGGAATGGTCCGCCGACTGGCCATGGCCCGGAACCGCCGCTCAGGCCGCCGCGCTCGACTCGAGCCCGAGGCCGGCGTAGCCGCTCCGCTCAAGCTCGAGCGCGAGCTCACTGCCGCCGGAGCGGACGATGCGGCCGCTCGAGAGCACATGCACCTTGTCCGGCACGACATGGTCGAGGAGCCGCTGATAGTGGGTGATGACCACCATGGCGCGCTCGGGCGCGCGCATCCCGTTGATTCCGCTTGCAACGACCTTCAGCGCGTCGATATCGAGCCCGGAATCGGTCTCGTCGAGGATGGCAAGCGTCGGTTCCAGCAGCGCCATCTGGAGCATCTCGTTGCGCTTCTTCTCGCCGCCAGAGAAGCCGACGTTGAGGGCGCGCCGCATCATGCCGTCGTCGATCCCGAGTGCCGCCCTTTTTTCCCTGATCAGCTTCAGGAACTCCATCGCGTCGTATTCCTTCTCGCCACGATGCTTGCGGGCTGCGTTGACCGCCGTCTTGAAGAAGGTGGCGCTGCCCACGCCCGGGATCTCGACCGGGTACTGGAAGGCGAGGAAGACGCCGGAAAGCGCGCGTTCCTCCACGCTCATGGCGAGCAGATCCTGGCCCTGGTAAGCGATCGAGCCCTGGGTTACCTCGTAGCCCTCGCGTCCGGCGATAACGTAGGAGAGCGTGCTCTTGCCGGAGCCGTTCGGCCCCATGACCGCGTGCACCTCGCCCGCGTTCACCTGGAGGTCGAGCCCGTTCAGGATCGGCTTGCCGTCGGCGGTCGCGTGCAGGTTCTCAATCGTCAGCATGATTTTCGACTTACTCGTTGATATTTGAGTTGAAACGGGTGTCCGGAACCGTCCTAGCCGACGCTGCCCTCGAGGCTGATCGCCACCAGCTTTTGGGCCTCCACGGCAAACTCCATCGGCAGCTCCTGCAGCACTTCGCGGCAGAAGCCGTTGACGATGAGCGCCACTGCGTCTTCTTCGTCGATACCGCGCTGGCGGCAGTAGAAGAGCTGGTCCTCGCTGATCTTCGAGGTGGTCGCCTCGTGCTCGACCCGCGCCGTGGGGTTGCGGGATTCGATGTAGGGCACGGTGTGGGCGCCGCACGTCGCACCGATCAGCAGCGAATCGCACTGGGTATGGTTGCGCGCGCCCTCGGCCCTGGGCTGGATGCGGACGAGGCCGCGATAGGTGCTGTCCGAACGCCCGGCGGCGATGCCCTTGGAGACGATCCGGCTCTTCGTGTTGCGGCCCATGTGGATCATCTTGGTGCCGGTATCGGCCTGCTGGCGGTTGTTGGTGATGGCGATGGAGTAGAACTCGCCCACCGAGTTGTCGCCCTGCAGGATGCAGCTCGGATACTTCCAGGTGATGGCGGAGCCGGTCTCGACCTGCGTCCACGAGATCTTGGCATTGGCGCCGCGGCAGGCGCCGCGCTTGGTGACGAAGTTGTAGATCCCGCCCCTGCCCTCGGCGTCGCCCGGATACCAGTTTTGCACCGTGGAGTACTTGATCTCGGCATCGTCGAGCGCGATCAGCTCGACGACGGCCGCATGAAGCTGGTTCTCGTCGCGCATCGGCGCCGTGCAGCCTTCGAGGTAGCTCACGTATGAGCCCTCGTCGGCGATGACCAGCGTGCGCTCGAACTGGCCGGTGTTGGCGGCGTTGATGCGGAAGTAGGTCGAGAGCTCCATCGGGCAGCGCACGCCCTTCGGCACGTAGACGAAGGAGCCGTCGGTGAAGACCGCCGAGTTGAGCGTCGCGAAGAAGTTGTCCGAATAGGGCACCACGGAGCCGAGGTAGCGCTGCACGAGCTCGGGGTGCTCCTTCACCGCCTCCGAGATCGAGCAGAAGATGATGCCCAGCTCGGCGAGCTTGTCCTTGAACGTGGTGGCAACCGAGACGCTGTCGAACACCGCGTCCACCGCGACGCCCGCCAGCATCTCCTGCTCCTGGAGCGGGATGCCGAGCTTCTCGTAGGTCTTCAGCAGCTCCGGGTCGACCTCGTCCAGGCTCTTGGGCCGGTCCGCATCGGACTTGGGCGCGGAGTAGTAGCAGGCGCCCTGGTAGTCGATGGGCGGATAGTGCAGCTTGGCCCAGGTTGGCTCCTCGTCTTCCATCTGAAGCCAACGCTCGAATGCCTTGAGACGCCAGGCCAATAGCCACTCGGGCTCGCCCTTCTTGGCGGAGATGAAGCGGATGGTGTCTTGATCGAGTCCGGGGGGCGCGGAGTCGGCCTCGACATCGGTGACGAAGCCGTACTTGTAGCGCTCGCCGGCGTAAGACTCGACAGCCTGCGCGGCTTCCTGCTGGGCGCTCATGATGCGTGCTCCCGGCCCGCAGTCTGCGCCGGCGCGGGCCGCTCGCCCACGCCTTCTGCCGACTGGGCCATATCGGCCAAGGTCACTTCTTCCAGCGCCACGCGGATCGCGTCGCTGATCTTCTGCCAGGGCCCGCGCACCGAGCAAAAACTCTCCAGCTCGCAGATGCCGGAGGGTCCGTCGAGGCAGTCGGCGAGCGAGATCGGCCCGTCCACGGCTGCGACCAGGTCTGCCACCGAGACTTGCTCGGGCGCCTGTGTCAGCGCGTAGCCGCCCTTGGCGCCGCGGTGCGAGGTCAGGATGCCGGCCTTCGCCAGCAGTTTCAGGAGCTTGCTGGCGCTCGGCTGGGGCACGCCGGTCTGCGCCGCGATGCTGGCCGCCGTATGCCGGGCGCTTGGCTCGCGCGCGATATGGGTCATGGCCACGACGCCATAGTCGGCCATGCGGCTGACGCGGATCATGATTGTACCCCCTTCGCCATTGTCTCGCCCGCGCCCGGGCGTGCGTGGCAGGCATATAGGACGATTTCGGTCCGCTTTCAAGTGGGAAACGTCAGACAGATACCTCTTGGGCCTCAGGCTTCATAGAGCAGTGCGCGGGTCTGTTCGACCGATTGGCGGAAGTACGGATTCTTGATGGCCGAGCCCACCACCAACTCCACGGGACCGCCGAGAAGCCGCTCCAAGTCTTCCAAGAGGCCAAAGTAGCTGTCCGCATAGATACCAGCCGGAAGCGGTTGAAACTCCACGACGAAATCGAAGTCGCTCGTCCCGGAGCGGTGCCCTCCGGTAGCCGCCGAGCCGAATAGCGCAAGTCTCTGTACATGATGCTGACTGCACAACCGTTCGATATCGGCTGTGCGGTTGGCGACTGCGGCGATCATGGGTGTCTCTCGCGTCTCGGCGTGCGGTCCAAGGATCGAAGCACATATAAGTCTACAGGATGCGGTGGCAAATGCTTGCGCGGAAACTCATGGCCGATGCCACCGCCCCGGTCGGGTCTCCCGTTCGGCGTGGGAGACTGCTATGAGAGCGCGGCAGCAGCGGAGGAGCCATGACCGAGCCACTCTGGACGCCATCGGCGGAACGCCTGAAGAGCGCCCGCCTGAGCCGCTTCATGGCTGACGTGCGCGCCACGTGGGGCGTCGATGCCGCAGACTATGCCGCGCTGCACGCCTGGTCGATCGCCGAGCCGGAGCAATTCTGGCGCTCGATGTGGGAGTTTGCCGGCGTCATTGGCGACGGGCCGGGCGAGCGCATCCTGATCGACGGCGACAGGATGCCGGGCGCCCGCTGGTTCCCGGATTCGAGGCTCAACTACGCCGAGAACCTGTTGCGGCGGCGGGACGAAGCGGAGGCCCTGGTCTTCTGGGGCGAAGACCGTGTCAGGCGGCGGCTCAGCTTCGCCGCCCTGCACGAGCAGGTTTCGCGCATGGCCCAGGCGCTTGCGGCCCGTGGCGTCCGCCAGGGGGACCGGGTCGCGGGCTACCTGCCGAACATGCCGGAGACCATCGTCTCGGCGCTGGCGGCGGCGAGCCTGGGCGCGGTCTGGTCCTCGTGCTCGTCGGATTTCGGCACGCGCGGCGTGCTCGACCGCTTCGGCCAGATCGAGCCCAAGGTGCTGATCGCCGCCGACGGGTACTTCTACGGCGGCAAGACCTTCGACCGCCGGCCGCAGGTGCGGGAGATCCTGGCGGAGTTACCCACCGTCGAGCACGTCACCGTGGTGCCCTACGCAGAGGAACGCCCTGCGCTCGACGGCATCCGGGGTGCCGTTCTCTATGGCGACGCCCTCGCGGCCGCGCAAGGCGGGCCGATCGACTTCGTGCGCGTGCCCTTCGACCACCCGCTGGTGATCATGTTCTCCTCGGGCACCACCGGCGCGCCCAAGTGCATCGTGCACGGCACCGGCGGCACGCTGCTGCAGCACATGAAGGAGCATGCGCTTCACAGCGACATCGGGCCGGGCGACCGCGTGTTCTACGCCACCACCTGCGGCTGGATGATGTGGAACTGGCTGGTGAGCGCGCTCGCCTCCGAGGCGACCCTCCTGCTCTACGACGGCTCGCCCTTCCATCCCGACGGCAACGTGCTGTTCGACTATGCCGACGCCGAGGGGATGACGCTTTTCGGCACTTCGGCCAAGTACTTGGACGCCGACGCTAAGGCGCGAATTGAACCGAAGCGCACTCACGATCTCGGCACGCTCCGCACCATGACGTCCACCGGCTCGCCGCTCGCGCCGGAGGGCTTCGAGTACGTCTACCGCGCCGTCAAGGACGACCTGCATCTGGCCTCGATCTCTGGCGGCACGGACATCATCTCCTGCTTCGCCCTCGGCAACCCCATGGGCCCCGTCCGGCGCGGCGAACTGCAGGCCTTCGGTCTCGGCATGGCGGTCGACGTGTTCGACGATGCCGGCCGTCCGTTACGCAGCGAGCCGGGGGAGCTGGTGTGCACACGGCCCTTCCCCTCCATGCCCGTCTCGTTCTGGAACGACCCGGACGGCGCCAAGTATCACGGGGCCTACTTCGACCGCTTCGCGAACGTCTGGTGCCACGGCGACTGGGTGACACGGACGGAGCACGACGGGCTGGTCATCCACGGCCGCTCCGACGCGGTGCTGAACCCCGGCGGCGTGCGCATCGGCACGGCCGAGATCTACCGCCAGGTCGAGCAGTGCGACGAGGTGCTGGAGGCCATCTGCATCGGTCAGGACTGGGAGGGCGACCAGCGCATCGTGCTGTTCGTCCGCCTGCGCGAGGGCATTGCCCTGGACGACGCCCTCACGGACCGGATCAGGGCGCGCATCCGCCGCGAGTGCACGCCGCGCCATGTGCCGGCCAAGGTGATCCAGATTGCCGACATCCCGCGCACGCGCTCCGGCAAGATCACCGAGCTTGCCGTGCGCGACGTGATCCACGGCCGCGCGGTGAAGAACCGCGAGGCGCTGGCGAACCCCGAGGCTCTGGCGCTCTTCGAGAACCTTCCGGCCCTGTGGTCTTAGCCTGAATTTTTCGCCGCGGCCGCGGGCCGCGCGCACGACGAGGCGGGCTGGCGATTCCCGGTATTTTGCGCTCGAGAGCCTTCGGGCGTGCGACTCTTGGTGTTCGCGCACAGGTATGCGCGACCCGCACCATGGTGCGGTGCACAGCGCACGCCGCCTGCGTCAGCATTACGCCATGAACCGACCCCATCGCCGCCCTCCCGCCCTCGCACCGCGCACCTGCGCGCAGGAAAATAATGTGTCCGTGTCCGCGCGCGCGACCCTGCGGGCGCTGGCAACGCTTCCCGCGTCCTCAACCCATTGGGCGCAAACGATTTTCCACGCAGACGCGGCCCGCCGCCTCGGCCCAATTCGGACCAACTCTGTCTCGCTTTGTCTCACCTTGTCTCACTTCGCGTCTCGCCTTGTCTCACCCTGAGTCTCGCCTTGTCTCACCCTGAGTCTCGCCTTGTCTCACCCTGAGTCTCACATTGTCTCATTATGTCTCATTGAGTCTCGCCTTTATCTTACTTTGAGCGGCTTCGGACCAAGTTACGGGAGTTGACCGCGGAGCGGGCCACGCGGCCGCGGGCGAACGGTGCAGCCCGGCCCTTTGACGGGCGGCAGTCGCGGCGCCCGTGCGTTTCTCCGGTGCGACCATTGACTCCGGCAAAACAAACGTTCACTTTGCGTACCGCCGGCGGGGGGAGGCCGTTTCGGCAAAGAATATTTGCGCCGTCGCCCCTCCCCTCCGTCCCGTCAACGCACCGCCGTTCTTCGACATCCGCAAGGGAGAAGCAGCATGTTCTCTATGCCCAAGAAGGCGCTGTACAAGCCGATCAGCCGCCGCAAGTTCCTCGAGCTCGGGGGCGGCGTCGCAACCGCGCTCGGCGCAGGTTCGATCGCGGTCGGCATGAACTCGGTGATCACGCGCCGGCCCGTCTATGCTTATTCGTCCGATGAAGCCAAGTGGCGCCAGTACGAGGGCTCGAAGCTCGTCTTCATGTCCGAGAACACGCCGCCTTCCTTCGCGATCCGCGACAACATCCAGGCGTTCTACGATCTCACCGGCATCGAGGTGGAGATCCTGACCGACGGCCTGCCGACCGTGCAGCAGAAGGTCGGCATCGACCTGCGGAGCGGCCAGGCCGACTATCACCTCAACTACGTGCAGGACAAGCCGATCGGCTCGCCCTTCGCCGACTTCTACGCCGACCTCAACGAGTTTACGGTGGACGACACCCTGCCGCTCGACCCGCAGGGCTACGGCGATGACGTCTGGTTCGAGAACTACCTCGACGCCTGCGGCGTCTACTACGAGCGCGGCCCGATCCGCGCCTTCCCCTATGACTGCGCGGTCTCCTGCACCTTCTACCGGCAGGACCTGTTCGAGCAGCTGACCAAGGACTTCGAGGCCGACTACGGCTACCGCCTCGAGTTCACCGACGAGACGACCTACAAGGACATGGTCGATATCACCGAGTTCTTCGGCAAGATGCACGAGCGCGATTCGTCCATCCCCTACGGCTACGCGCAGCATCACGGCTCGTTCGGCTGGACCACGCAGCTCGACATCCAGCGTCACATGTACGCGCAGAACCAGTGGCTCGACTTCGCGGTCGACGACACGCTCGGCTCGAAGAACCCCGGCCCGACCAACTGGGGCGATGCGCAGTCGGTCAAGGCGATGGAAGGCTACAAGGCGCTCGCCGACGTCAGCCATCCCGACAACCTGACCAACGGCACCCTGGAGCTGAACACGGTCTACGCCGCCGGCGGCGTCGCCATGCAGATCCAGTACCACGAGTTCGCGGCCTCGGTTGAGGATGCCGAGCAGTCGGTCGCGGCGGGCGGCAAGACGGCCTACGCCATGGGGCCGAAGGGCGCCGTGGAGTGGAACACCGACGGCGGCGACAACGTCGTCAACGCCACCAACTGCGGCATCGGCGGCATCGGCATCAACGCCGGTGCGTCGATGGACCTGCAGCGCGCGGCGTTCATCTTCGCGAGCTGGGCCTGCAGCCACGAGACGCAGCTCATGGTGCTGCAGGGCGTCGGCGGTACGCCCACGCGGAAGTCGGTGCTCGAGGTGCCGGAGGTCAAGGAGGCGCGCAACCGGCCCACCACCATGCCGAACGCGCTCACCTTCGAGGCGGTCTACGACAAGGGCATCCGCTCGCCCAACATGGTGCTCGGGCCGAAGCTGCCGAAGTCGAACGAGTATCACGAGATCGTTCGCGTCGGCACGCAGCAGTGCATCGCCGGCGAGCTTTCGGCTCAGGAGGCGTGCGACTCCATCAAGGACGAGCTGAACGCCATCCACGACATCTAGGTTCCAATCAGGCTTTACCGCTCCGCTCGAGCGGCGCCGGCAGCCCCGGCGTCTCTCGGGCGGTCGCGGTTTCTGACCGGTACGGGCGGCGGCCGGCCGCAGACGGAGAAACGGCGCGGAGACCCAGCGCATGGCGGCCAACATCGCGGATATCGGTGTCGCGAGCGAAGCCGTGCGCGGTGTACGCACCATCGACCATCACCCGGAGAGCTTCAACCACCGGCCGCCGCGCTACTATCTGCTATGGCTGATGCTGCCGGCGATCCTGCTGCTGGCGGCGATCTCGCTCTATCCCCTCGTCTGGCTCATCTACATGACCCTGCACGAGGTGCAGCTCGCGCCGGGCAAGTCGGATGTGTGGGCCGGCATCGACAATTTCTCGCGGCTCGCGAGCGACAAGAAGTTTGCCCGGGGCTGGCTCACGCTCTTCAAGTACAGCGCGCTCTGCCTCTCAGTCGAGATCGGCCTCGGTGTCCTTGTCGCGGTCATTCTCAACAACAACCGCTTCGAGAAAATTCTCGTCACCATTTTCCTGATGCCGATGATGATGGCGCCCGTCATCGCCGGCTTCCTTTACATGTTTCTCTATAACGGGACCTTCGGCTGGTACTTCTGGCTGTTGCAGAGCATTGGCTTGCTGGAGAGCGGCTCGATCCTCGGCAACAAATTCTGGGCGATGTTCGCGATCGTCGCGACCGATGTCTGGCAATGGACGCCACTCATCGCCCTGATCACGCTCGCCGGCCTCAAGCGCGTGCCGCAGGAGCAGCTCGAAGCCCACATGGTCGATGGCGCGGGTCCCTTCCGCAATTTCTTCAGCGTGGCGCTGCCCAACCTTTACCCCTTCCTGCTGATCGCGATCCTGCTCCGCTTCATGGACAATTTCAGGTTCATCGACCACATCCTGATCATGACCGGCGGCGGCCCCGCCAACGCCACCAAGATCCTGCCGACCTATCTGTTCGATGTCTCGTTCAAGTTCTTCGAGCTCGGGCGCGGGGCGGCGATCGCGTTCACGCTGCTCCTGCTGACGATCCTGCTGGGCCTCGCGCTGACCATCGTGTTCGAGGACCCGACCCGCAAGCTCAGGACGGAGCGCGAGGACTAGACGATGGCATCGCGCGAGATCGTCCGCTACCGCTCGCCGTTGCGCACCGCGCTCCAGGGGCTCTCGATCCTGTTCCTGATCTTCTTCTTCGTCTGGACCGTGCTGCCGCTGCTGATCATGGTGGTCTCGTCCTTCAAGGATCTGCTCGATGCGTTTCAGCTGCCGGAGGTTGGCGATTTCGGCGGGGTCGGCGTCATGTTCGACTTCAAGCCAACCGGCGCGCACTATGTCGAGCTGTTCACCGAGAAGCATTTCGGCGTCTATCTGCGCAACAGCCTGATTGCGTCGCTGGGCTCTGCGGCGGTCTCGGTCTCGCTCGGATCGATGGCGGCCTACGCCCTCTCCCGCGCGGAATTCCGAGGCAAGCGCGACCTGCTCTTCTGGATCATCTCGACCCGCATGGCGCCGGTGGTGGCGGTCATGGTGCCGCTCTACGTGATCTTCCGCTCGTCCGGGCTGGTCGGCACCCTGCCCGGCCTGATTCTCGCCTACACCACCTTCAACCTCCCCTTCGCCATCTGGATTCTGAAGGGCTTCTTCGACAACGTCCCTTACGCGATCGAGGAAGCGGCGCAGTGCGACGGCTGCACCCGCTGGCAGGCGTTCAGGCTGATCATCCCGCTGGTGGCGCCGGGGATCGGCGCCTTCATCGTGCTCTGCGTGCTCTTCGGCTGGAACGACTTCCTGTTCGCCTCGATCATCGGCTCGGGCGGCGCCAAGACATTGCCAGTGGCCACGGCGGAGCTGGTGCAACCCGTGAAGATTCAGTGGGGCATGATCATGGCCGCCGGCGTCGTGACGACGGTGCCGATGATGTTCTTGGGCCTTCTGATCCGGCGTTATCTCGTCGCAGGCCTGACCATGGGCGCGGTCAGGGAATAGGCGGGAGCCAATGCGAATGCCTGTCTGGGGGTACTGATGGCTACGGTGACGATCTCCGACGTCTGGAAATATTACGGCAAGACCATGGCCGTGAAGGAGCTCAATCTCGAGATCAAGAACAACGAGTTCATGTGCATCCTCGGGCCCTCCGGCTGCGGCAAGTCGTCGACGCTGCGCATGCTCGCGGGCCTCGAATTCATCTCCTCCGGCGACATCTACTTCGACGACGTGCGCGTGAACGACCTGCCGCCGCGCGACCGCGACATCGCCATGGTGTTCGAGAACTACGCCCTCTATCCCCACAAGACCGTGTACGAGAACATGGCGAACCCGCTCAAGCTGCGCCGGACGCCGAAGGACGAGATCGAGCGCCGCGTGCGCCGCGCGGCCGAGATTCTGGAGATCGACCCCCTGCTCGGCCGCAAGCCGGTGGAGCTCAGCGGCGGGCAGAAGCAGCGCACCGCCATCGGCCGCGCCATCGTGCGCGAGCCCAAGGTCTTCCTCTTCGACGAGCCCATCGCCCATCTCGACGCCAAGCTGCGCTCCCACATGCGGGGCGAGCTCAAGCACCTGCAGCGCGACCTCGAGACCACGACCGTTTACGTCACCCACGATCAGCTCGAAGGCATGTCGATGGCGGATCGCATCGCGGTGATGCACGAAGGGGTGCTACAGCAGCTCGGCACGCCCGAGGAGATCTACAATCGGCCGTCCAACGAGTTCGTCGCGGGCTTCGTCGGCGAGCCGCCCATGAACTTCCTCGATTGCACCCTGGAGCAGTCGAACGTCGGGCTCACCGTCGTGCATTCGGGCTTCCGGCTGGCGCTTTCCGACCAGCAGGCCAGCCTGCTCACGGCCGGCAGCGCCGAGGCGAACGTGCGTATCGGCATTCGCCCCGACAATCTGGCCATCGAGCCGGGCGCAGACGGCACGCTGGAGGTACCGGGCGAGATCTTCGTGACCGAGCCACTGGGCGGCGACATGATCGTCGAAGTCACCGTCGGCGGCGACCGGGTGATGGTGAAGACCAAGATCGGCCCCATGGGCGGGCCCGGCGATCCCTGCCGCATCGGCTTCGATGTGGACAAGTTGCACGTCTTCGACATAAACACCGGCGTCGCCTACTTTTAGGGCCGAGCGCCACCACGCAGGCAAAGGGGAGCAACAAGCATGCAGCTCAGCAAAGACGAACTGTTGACGGCCTATCGAACCATGCGAACGATCCGCGAGTTCGAGGAGCGCCTTCACGTCGAATTCGCGACCGGCGATATTCCCGGATTCGTGCACCTCTATGCCGGTGAGGAGGCGAGCGGCGTCGGCGTCTGCATGCACCTCGATAACCGCGATCGCATCGCCAGCACCCATCGCGGCCACGGCCACTGCATCGCCAAGGGCTGCGACGTGGACGGCATGATGGCGGAGATCTACGGCCGCAAGGACGGCCTCTGCGCCGGCAAGGGCGGCTCCATGCACATCGCCGATCTGGACAAGGGCATGATGGGCGCGAACGGCATCGTCGGCGGCGGCCCGCCGCTCATCTGCGGTGCCGGCCTCGCTGCCAAGCAGCTCGGCACCGGCGGCGTCGCCATCGCCTTCGTCGGCGACGGCGGCTCAAACCAGGGCACCACCTTCGAGAGCCTCAACCTCGCCTCGGTCTGGAACCTGCCCTGCATCTTCGTGGTAGAGAACAACGGTTACGCCGAATCGACCGGGTCCAAGTGGTCGATCGCCTGCGACGACGCCGCCGATCGCGCCAGCGGCTTCAACATGCCGGGCGTGGTGATCGACGGGCACGACTTCTTTGCCGTCCACGAGGCGGCTGGCGAGGCCATCAAGCGGGCCCGCGAGGGCGGCGGCCCGAGCCTGCTGGAATGCAAGCTCAACCGTTACTACGGCCACTTCGAAGGCGATGCGCAGACCTATCGCGGCCCGGACGAGGTCAAGAAGCTGCGCGAGTCACGGGACTGTCTTTCGATGTTCCGTGAGAAGGTGACCGGAGCAGGCCTGCTCGACGCGGCCGACCTGGACGCCATCGACAGCGAGGCCGAGGCCCAGATCGACGGCGCGGTCGCCAAGGCCAAGGTGGCGCCGCCGCCGACAGCCGCCGATCTTCTCACCGACGTCTACGTTTCCTACTGAGCGAGGGAGGCTCTCATGGCACGCACAGTGACGTATCAACAGGCAATCAACGAGGCCCTCGCCCAGGAGATGGAGCGCGACGAAACCGTCATCGTCATGGGCGAGGACGTGGCTGGCGGCCTCGGCACCGATGGGGAGCGCGACGCCTGGGGCGGGCCGCTCGGCATCACCAAGGGGCTCTATGCTAAGTACGGCGACCGGATCATGGACACGCCGATCAGCGAATCGGCGTTCATCGGGGCTGCGGTCGGCGCCGCCACATCGGGCCTCCGCCCGGTGGCCGAACTGATGTTCATCGACTTCATGGGCGTCTGCTTCGACCAGATCTTCAACCAGGCCGCGAAGTTCCGCTACATGTTCGGCGGCAAGGCGGAGACGCCGGTGGTGATCCGCACCATGTACGGTGCCGGCTTGCGCGCGGCTGCCCAGCATTCGCAGTGCCTCTACCCGGTGTTCACCCATATCCCCGGTCTCAAGGTCGTGACCCCGGCCACGCCCTATGACGCCAAGGGGCTGCTGATCCAGTCGATCCGCGACAACGACCCGGTGATCTTCTGCGAGCACAAGGCGCTCTACACCCTCGAAGGCGACGTGCCGGAGGAGCCCTATGCGCTCCCCTTCGGCGAGGCCAACATCG
>JAPPHR010000057.1 GCA_028820995.1 Rhodospirillales bacterium | reverse complement strand
CCCGCGTCGTCGAGAAGGCCACCCGCGTCCGCATCCACTTCACATCGGCCTGCCCGGATGCCGCCCTCTTCCGCCTGCTCGCAGGACGCCTCGCCGCAGCAGGCCCCTGACAAGCCGGGGCGTCGTACCCCGAAAACCGAACTCCCTTCAACCTCAACCCCGCAACGACCAAACTCAAATCCCGACGCCACACGGCGCCGCAGCAAAACGTGCGCCATCAATCCGCGCATTTATCGGCAAGACCGACACGAATAGATCGGGCTAGTGTGCTGTAGTCTTCGTACGGGGCGGCGCGGCGGGCACGGATCGTGTTGTTGGCGGCGGATGGCCTGAACAGCTGCGCGATCATAGAGAAGCTGGGGGTTTCGCGGCGCACGGTGGGCCTGTGGCGTAGCCGCTTTGCCGAGCGGAGTCTTGCGGGGCTCAACGACGAGCCGCCGGACGGTTCCGACGATCTACCGTCTCTGAGATCGGCGTTGACCACTCCTCATCGGGCTTTTAATTTCGGTTCCATTATTCCATCTTGAGATTCGGTACTTGGCATCAATCTGCGATATTGGCATTGATGGTGCAATTCCTCGGCTCAATCGGGTTTGCGGGCGAGGAAACAGTAAAGCGGTGTAAATATTCCCGTCTTTCCGCCCGCGACATATGCCTCTGCTGTTCTATCCATAAAGCGGACAACGGCTGTTGAACCTTTAGGAAAAAACCTGAATGTTTCCGCTAGACGCAGGCTGGCCATTATTGCCTTGCGACCCAATGGTGTCCTTCTAAATGCATTGCGCAACGTCCCGCTCTGCCCTTCCATGGGCCGATACCAAGGTGTACTCGGACCATTCTTGATGTCCCTATCTTTCGCCTCGATGACTTGGAATCCGACGGACTCGAGTGCACGATCCACTTCTGAGAATGTAGCGATGTCTTTCAACGCTATTCCCAGCATAAGTTCATCTTTGACGGCCCGGTGACAGCTGTTGTCTGGATCGAACTCTCTGGTCATGCACATTTCCTGACCCCAGAACAGCGCCCCTGGCTTCAGCACACGAAAGATCTCTGCAAACGCACGTTGTTTGTCAGGCGCGTGACAGGTCGACTCGATTGCATAACCCGCATCGAATGAGTTCGCTTCGATAATGCTCATATCCATGAAGTTACATTCAATGTACTCCGCCTTATGATTTAGCCCCGCCTTCAGGTTTCTCCGCCTGGCCTCTTCTAGCTGCTGTTTGTTGTTGTTGAGGCAGACGACCGTTGCGCCGGACTCTCTGGCGACCCGTCGCATAGGACCGCCCACTCCACAGCCGATGTCAACGATTCTCATCCCCTCTCGCAGTCCTAGCCGTTCGATCATCAAACGTTGGTGGTTGACGATAGCCTCCTCTAGCGTCTTTTCTGGCGTCAACGGTGCAAAGTGCAAGGACTCATTCCACCCGAATTGCATAAGTTCGCTACATAAATCATAGTAATCGTTCACCGTCTCGGTATGGTCATATGATTTACTGTCAAGCCCGGCCTCTCTACTTCTGTCTATCCAATCACTTAGGCGAGCTACACGGCTATTGACGTTCCAGTCCCGGTAAGCCCTCCTCAAGGACCCGGGTAGGTTCAGACTTTCTGACTTCATGGCTTGGGCGAGCCTTGTTGGCCGGATCCACACAAGCACACTTTCCCAGCAGGTTGACCCCTGGACGCGCATTCGATTGGCAACAACTGCTCCGCCGTTCTCAACTTCGATGGAGCATTTGCTCGACTTCTCGACACCATAGCGGGCCCCGATCCATGGACGATGAGCGAAAGGGTAAAATCAGCCATCGGGTTGGGCAATCTGAATTTCATCCGTAAAGTCGCCGAAACCTCGAAATCCGCTCAGCCAGCTTCTGCCAACGCACTCTCACCGTCCATGAGAAAGCTGGATAGAAACGACTGAATCGGGACGCTAGGACGGCGGCGGCTTGCGCGCCACCACGTACCTCACGACATCGTCGATCAGAAAGCGGTTCTCGACCACCACGAGGCCGGCTGGCTCGACATGGCGATGGGGCTCGCGGTCGAAGCCCGCGCCGTAGGCCCAGCGCACCCAGGGGGCCCACAGGCCCATGACGAAGCGCCGCCCCGGCCGCTTGGACCATGTGTAGTCGAGCAGGCGGACCTCGCCGCCCGGCTTCAGGATACGCCCGAGCTCGGCAAGCGCCGCCTGCTGCTGGTCGGGCCTGAGCACGCAGAAGACGAAGCTCGCGACGATGGCATCGAAGCTCGAATCGGGAAAGCCGGTGCGAAGCACATCCATCGCAGCGAGCGGCACATGGCTGCCGAGCTCGTCGCGCCGGGCGCGGGCCTGTGCAAGCATCGCCTGCGAGAGATCGATGCCGACCACCTCGGCGCCGGCGGGGTAGTAGGGGATATTGCGGCCGGTCCCGACGCCTGCGTCCAGAATTCGCCCGCCGAGCCCGGCGAACAGCTCGCCGCGGATCGGCGCATAGCGCTTGCGCTCGAAGGACCCATCGAGGAAGTCGTAATAGCGCGCGATCCGCCGATAGACCGCGCGGGTGTCGCCGGCAGTCACCGCCTGATCCTGACCATAGAAGGCGGCTGGAACATGATGTCCAAGATTCCGTTCACCCCGGAGATTTCGGCCCTCGCGCCGGCCCGGTCAAGACCGAAACGCAAGCCCGCGGTCCCTACTCCTCGCCCTTATCTGAGCCGACACCCGCATGGCGTTTCGCCCAGAACCGGCTATAACACGGGGCGCACCGGCCCGCTTCACGGGCTGGAGTCGGCGCGCCAGCGAGCGGACCCCTGACCTCCATGACGGACTCGACCGACTTCAAGGCGCTCATCGGCCGTGTCGCGAGCGGCGCGGCACTCTCCGTCGACGAGTCGCGGGCCGCCTTCGACGCGATGATGGCGGGCGAGGCGACGCCGTCCCAGATGGGCGGCTTCCTCATGGCGCTCCGCGTGCGGGGCGAGACCGTCGACGAGATCACCGGCGGCGCGCAGGCGATGCGCGCCCGCGCGCTCAGGATCGACGCGCCCGAGGGAACCATCGACACCTGCGGCACCGGCGGCGATGCCAAGGGCACCTTCAATATCTCGACGGCGGCCGCACTTGTGGCTGCAGGCTGCGGCGTGCCCGTCGCCAAGCACGGCAACCGGGCGCTCTCCTCCCGTTCGGGCTCGGCCGACCTCCTCGCCGCCCTGGGCGTCACCATCGATGCGGACATGACCCTCGTCCGCGAGGCGCTCTGGGAGGTCGGGATCGGCTTCCTCATGGCGCCCCGGCACCACGGCGCCATGCGCCACGTCGGCCCGACCCGTGTCGAGCTCGGCACGCGCACCGTCTTCAACCTGCTGGGACCGCTTTCGAACCCGGCCGATGCCACGCGCCAGGTGATCGGCGTGTTCGACGGCAAGTGGGCGAAGCCCATGGCGGAGGTCCTGCGCAATCTCGGCTCCGAGCACGTCTGGGTCGTCCACGGCAGCGACGGCACCGACGAGTTGACCACCACGGGGCCGTCCGCCGTCGTCGAGCTCCACGGCGGTACCATCCGCTGCTTCGAGGTCACGCCCGAGGACGCCGGCTTGCTGCGCGCTGCGCCCGAGGATCTCAAGGGCGGCGATGCGGCGGAGAACGCCGGCATCGTTCGCGCCGTGCTCGAAGGCAAGCCCGGCCCGGCACGCGACATCGTGCTGCTCAATGCCGCCGCGGCGCTCATCGTCGCAGGCCGCGCCGGCGATCTGATGGAAGGCGTCGGAATTGCGGCCGAGGCGGTCGACAGCGGCAAGGCGCGGGCCACGCTCGACCGGCTCGTCGAGCTCAGCGGCCGGGGGGCACCAGCCGAGGCCCGGAGCACCGCCGGCCAATGAGCGACGTCCTCGCACGGATCTGCGACGACAAGCGGCATCATGTCGCCGAGCGCAAGAGAGCCGTCTCCCAGTCGGCGCTGGCGGAGAGGGCACGGGCGGCCGAGGCGCCCCGCGGCTTCGCCCGAGCGCTCAGCGCAGTCGCCGACAGCGGCCGCCCGGCGCTCATCGCCGAGCTCAAGAAGGCCTCGCCCAGCAAGGGCCTGATCCGCAGCGACTTCGACCCTGCGGCGCTGGCAACGGCCTACGCCACCGGCGGCGCGGCCTGCCTCTCCGTGCTGACGGACAAGCCCTACTTCCAGGGCGAAGACCGCTTTCTCGTGCAGTCACACGCGGCGGTCACGCTCCCCGTGCTGCGCAAGGACTTCATGCTCGACCCCTATCAGGTGACGGAAGCGCGCGCGCTCGGTGCCGACTGCATCCTGCTCATCATGGCGGCCCTCGGTGACGACCAGGCCGCCGAGCTCGCCGCAGCAGCAGGGGAGCTCGGCATGGACACCCTGGTGGAGGTCCACGACGAGCCGGAGTTGGAGCGGGCGCTGGTTTTGGACGCCTCCCTGCTCGGCATCAACAACCGCAACCTCAAGACCCTGGAGGTCGATCTCGCAACCACCGAGCGCCTGGCGCCGCTCGCGGCCGGCGGCCCACCCATCGTCTGCGAGAGCGGCCTGCATGGCCCCGAAGACATCGCGCGCATGACGACGCTCGGCGTGCGCCGCTTCCTGGTCGGCGAATCCCTGATGCGTCAGACCGATGTCGCTGCGGCAACGGCGGCGCTGCTCGCACCGGTATCCGGTGCTGCGACGGGCGCGCGGGCGGCGGAGGCCTGAGCGGTGGCACGGCTCACCCACATCGACGCCGAGGGCAAGGCGCGCATGGTGGACGTGACTGCGAAGGAGGTGACCGAGCGGCGCGCCACGGCACGGGCGCGCGTGCTGATGAAGCCCGAGACCGCGCGGCTGATCGCCGAAGGCGGCGTCGCGAAGGGCGACGTGCTCGGCGTCGCCCGCCTCGCCGGCATCATGGCGGCCAAGCGCACCTCCGACCTGATCCCCCTCTGCCATCCCCTGGCGTTGACCGCCATCGACGTGACCCTCGCCTGCGACGAGGCGGCAGGGGCCGTGGATGTCGAGGCGAGTTGCCGCCTCACCGGGCGCACCGGGGTCGAGATGGAGGCGCTCACCGCAGCGAGCGTGGCCGCGCTTACCGTCTACGACATGTGCAAGGCTGCCGACCGCGGCATGCGCATCACCGACGTGCGGCTCACCCACAAGGAGGGCGGCAAGTCGGGTGAATTCCGGGCGCCCTGAGCGATGATCCCGGTCGCAGACGCGGTGGCGCGAATCACCGCCGCATTTTCGCCGCTGCCGGCCGAGACCGTGCCGCTCGCCGCGGCCCGCGGCCGCGTGCTGGCGGCGGACGTCGTCGCCCGCCTCACGCAGCCGCCCTTCGACGTCTCGGCCATGGACGGCTATGCGGCGCGCGCCGCCGACGTGGCGGAAGTGCCCGTTACCCTCCGCCAGATCGGCAGCGTTCCGGCCGGCTCGTGCTACGAGGGCACGGTCGGCCCCGGCGAGACGGTGCGCATCTTCACCGGCGCGCCGGTGCCCGACGGCGCCGACACAATCGTCATTCAGGAGAACGTGAGCGCCGACGGCGATGCGATCGCCGTGCACGCGGGCGCACCCACCGGCCGCTACATCCGCCCCGCCGGCCTGGACTTTCGAGAAGGCGAGGTGGGCGTTGCGGCGGGACGGCGTCTCGACGCGCGCGCCATCGGCCTTGCCGCCGCCATGAACCAGCCGTGGCTCACGGTCAGGCGCAAGCCCCGGATCGCGCTGCTGGCGACGGGCGACGAGATCGTCATGCCGGGCGAGCCGCTAGGCGCCAACCAGATCGTGAGCTCGAACACGCATGCGCTGAGAGCCGTGGTGGAAGGCTGCGGCGGCGAAGCGATCGACCTCGGCATCGCCCGCGACGACACCGAGTCTCTCGCGCGCCTTGCCGCCGGCGCGGATGGGGCGGACTTGCTGGTCACCACCGGCGGCGCCTCGGTGGGCGAGCACGACCTGATCCGCGACGCCCTCAAGGACGAAGGCCTCGCCCTCGATTTCTGGAAGATCGCCATGCGGCCCGGCAAGCCGCTCATGTTCGGCAGCGTCGGCGGCACCCGCCTTCTGGGCCTGCCCGGCAACCCGGTCTCGTCGCTGGTGTGCGCGCTGGTGTTCCTACGGCCGGCGCTGGCCCGCATGCTCGGTATGGACGAAGACGTCCAGCCCGCCGCGCGGCGGGCGTGCCTCGGTGTGGACGTGCGCGAAAACGACGAGCGGCAGGACTATCTCCGCGCGACGCTCTCGCGCGACGAGAGCGGCGCGCTGATCGCGACTCCCTTTGCGAAGCAGGACAGCTCGATGCTGTCGCTGCTCGTGAAGGCGCAATGCCTCGTCGTCCGGCCGCCCCATGCGCCGGCGGCGGCGCGCGGCGCGGACGTGGAGATCATCCCCCTCGAAGGCGGCCCGCCGGCTCTTTAGGATGCCTGCGCGCCCCGCCTGAGCCATGGATTCCCAAGCAGAAAACTTGTTCCAGCGCCTGCTCGACGCCCTCGGCATCCGGGGCGCCGGCGACGTTTCGGACGGGCGCGACGCCCTGCCGCTCCGGATGCCGGTCCAGGACGTCGATCATGCGGGCGACCGGCGCATCGTCAAGGGGCGGATCGAGACGGGCCGGGTCAGCGTCGGCGACCGCGTGCTGTTCTCCCCCTCGAACGTGACGGCCCGCGTCGCCGGCATCGAGGCAAAGAATGCACCAACGGTGCTCACCGAGGCCGCCGCCGGCCAATCGATCGGGATTACCCTAGAGGAGCAGCTCGTCATCGAGCCGGGCGAGACCCTGAGCCACGAGAACCGGCCGCCGGTCGAGACCGATGTCTTCCGCGCCCGGTTGCTCTGGCTTGGACACACGCCGCTTGGGCCTGGCCGCCGCTGCACGCTCCGGCTCGGTACCGCCGCGGCGGATGTGGAGGTGCAGTCCATCGAGCGTTTCATCGAGCCCCACGGGTCGGACGCAAGCGGGGCGGCCCACGAGCTAACGCGCGACGGACTCGCCGAGGTCGTCCTGCGCAGCCGCTCGATGCTCGCGCTCGATGCGTTCACGGACAATCCCAGAACCGGGCGCTTCGTCCTTGCCGACGAGACCGAGATCGTCGGTGTCGGGCTCATCGGCATGGAGGGCTACCCCGATCAGCGCTCGCTCATCACCGGCCGGTCGAGCAACGTGACCGTCGTCGACCACGGGGTGAGCCGCGCCGCACGCGCCCGGCGCAATCGGCATGCGGGCGGGGTGATCTGGCTCACCGGCCTCTCGGGCGCGGGCAAGTCGACGCTCGTGATCGCGGCCGAGGACCACCTGTTCCGCAAGGGCTACCAGGTCTATGCGCTGGATGGCGACAACGTCCGCCACGGCCTCAACGCCACGCTCGGCTTCTCGCCCGAGGACCGGGCCGAGAACATCAGGCGGGTGGGCGAGGTGGCGGCGCTTTTCGCGGACGCGGGCTTCATCGTGCTCACCGCGTTCATTTCGCCCTACCGCGCGGATCGCGCACGCGCGCGCGCGGCAGCGGAGCGGGTGACTCCGAGGGGCTTTCACGAAGTCTACATCCGCGCCCCGCTGGAGGTGTGCGAGGCACGCGATCCCCGGGGTCTCTACGAGCGGGCGCGCGCCGGCGAAATTCCGGATTTTACTGGCATCTCCGCACCTTACGAGCCGCCGGAGCGGCCCGAACTCACGGTCGATACCGGAGACCGCTCGGTCGAGCAGTCGCTACGGGCGCTGATCGACCATATCGAGCGGTACTTCGCGCTTACCGGCGAGGCGCCTCCTGAGGGATGAGCCCGCCGATTCCGGCGATCCCAACGGCGCCCGTGCCATGCAAGTGCTGCGCGCGGGCGCGGTCGATGCCGCCCAGGGCGTAAGTCGGAATCGGACAGTTCCGCGCGAGCGCCACGAACCGGTGGGTGCCGAGCGCGCGGGCATCCGGGTGGCTTGCCGTGGCGAACACCGGCGCGAGCAGGACGGCGTCAGCGCCGGCGGCAGCGGCCGAGCGCAGCGCCGCATGCGAATGGGCGGCGGCGGTGATCAGCCAGTCACGATGCCAGCGGACTGCGCCGGCGCGCCCGATGGCGTGCTCCGGCAAATGGACGCCGTGGGCGCCCACGCGCCGCGCGAGCGCAGGGTCCTCCCCAACCAGCAGGATGAGGCCCCGTCGGCGCGCGATGGCGGCGAGGCTGCGAGCCAGCGACGCGCGCTCCGGCGCCCGGTAGTGACGGAGGATGACGGCGCTCCCCGGCGGCAGCGCGCGGGCGGCCGGCAGCGGATCGGCCAGGCGCACGTCGTCCGTCATCAGCACGAGTGCCGGCAGGTCGCTGCCTGCCGCTCGTTTGAGGCGCGCCGCCGCCTCTGCTAGCGTTCCCATCGCCCGCTCGATTCAGAGTCCCATGGCCCACGCAGCCCCAGCCACTCGCCCAGACCGCCCGCCGGCCGTCGATGTCGCCGCCAATCTGGCCGCCGTCAATGCCGAGGTCCAGGAAGCAGCGCAGGCTGCGGGCCGCAGCGCGGACCAGATTACGCTGATCGCGGTCTGCAAGGGGCACCCCGCGAGCCTGATTCTGCCCGCGCTCGCCGCCGGCCATGTAGCCTTCGGCGAGAACAGGGTGCAGGAGGCGACCGAGAAATGGCGTGCGCTTCGCGCCGACTGGCCCGGCGCGGCTCTTCACTACATCGGCGCGCTGCAAACCAACAAGGCCCGCGAGGCGGTGGCGGTCGCCGACGCGATCCACGCGATCGACCGGCCCAAGCTGGCCAACGCGCTCGCCCGCGAAATGGAGCGTCAAGCGCGCCGCCCGGATTGCTTCATTCAGGTCAACACCGGCGCCGAGCCGCAGAAGGCAGGCGCACTGCCCGAGAACCTCGACAGGCTGGTCGCGCAGTGCAGGGACGATCTCGAGCTGCCCGTGGTCGGTCTCATGTGCATCCCGCCTGCGGCCGAGGACCCCGCCCCTCACTTCGCGCTGCTGCGCGAGTTCGCTGCGTGCCACGGGCTCGAATGCCTCAGCATGGGCATGTCGGCGGATTACCGGGTCGCGATCGCGCTCGGCGCCACGCACGTGCGCATCGGCACGGCGATTTTCGGCGCACGGCCCGCGCGTTAGCCCGCTAACGGACCGCGCCGGCCGCGCTGCCGGTTCAGGGCTCGACGAGCGCGTAGATCGCACCGTCCTCGATCACGAGGTCGTAGCGCGCGACGGGTTCGGTGCAAGGCGCCCCGGCCGGGTGGCCGGTCCTGATATCGAAGAGGCCGCCGTGCAGCGGGCATTCGACCAGCCCGCCATCGATGTAGCCTTCGGCGAGCGAGGCATGGCCGTGCGTGCAGGTGTCGTCGGTGGCGAAATAGGCGCCATCCAGGTTGTAGACGGCGACCGGCGGCAAGTGGTCGGTCTCGACCCTCAGGATTTCGTCCTCAGCCACTTCGGCGGCGCGGCAGAGAAAGATCTTGTTCATCGGCCGCGCCCCTCGCCCGATTCCGGCAAGCGTTGCGTCGCGTTCATGCGTTGAAATGTCGGAGTTTTGCGATCGGTTGACAAGTGAGCGGCACGCCGGCGTTGATCGCCACCGACCGCCGTCGCATCATCGAGCGGGGGAGGATGGAACCATGAGCGGCGTCGACGAGCTTTGCATGATGACGGCGGGCGAGGCGCTCGCCGCCTTTCGCCACCGCCGGCTCTCCCCGGTCGAGCTCATGCAGTCGACGATCGCCCGCATCGAGCGGGTCAACCCGACGCTCAACGCCTTCACCTATACCTTCTTCGAGCGTGCGCTTGAGCAGGCACGCCGCGCCGAGGCCAGGTACCTCAAGAGCGATGGCCGGTCCAGGCCGCTCGAAGGCATCCCCGTCGCGATCAAGGACCTGCATGTGGTCAAGGGTGAGATCACCACCTTCGGCTCCAAGGCCTTCGCCGATCACCGGCCGGACCACACCGCGCCCACGGTGGCGCGGCTGCTGCGCGCGGGCGCGATCATGCATGCGCGCACGACCACGCCGGAATCGCCCTCCGGCACGACCTACAGCGCGCTCTGGGGCGTGACCCGGAACCCGTGGAACACGGCCTACAGCCCCGGCGGCTCGTCGGGCGGGGCGGGAGCGGCGCTCGCCAGCGGCATGACCACGCTCGCCGACGGCACCGACGCCGGCGGCTCGGTGCGGATTCCCGCGTCGGCATGCGGTTTGATCGGCTACAAGCCGCCGTTCGGGCGCAACCCGCTGGATCGCGATTTCCCGCGCGAGACGATCCTTCATTTCGGCCCGCTCACCCGCTCCGTCGGCGATGCCGCGCTCATGCAGAACGTGATGTCGGGCCCACACGGGGACGATCCCTGCTCGCTCCGGACCAGAGTGCGCATCCCTGAAGACATGGACGGGATCGAGGGCTGGCGCGTCGCCGTCTCCCTCGATCTCGGTTACAAGACGATCGACCCGGAGGTAGAGCGGAACACGCGGGCCGCCGCGGACGTGTTTCGCGATCTGGGATGCGTCGTCGAGGACGTCGCGCTGGGCTGGCATTCCGGTGTGCTCGATGCCTTCCTGACCCATTCGGAAGCGCTCTACGCCGGCCTCTTCGGACACCTGCTGCCGCGCTGGCGCTACGAGATGGACCCGTTCCTGGTGGACGTGATCGAGCGCGGCATGCGCCTCGACGCCGCGCGGGCCTATCGCGTCAACCTCGTGCGCGGCGAGATGTACCGGCAGCTTGCGCCGATCCTCGACAAGTATCACGTGCTGATCTGCCCGACGTTGGCGGTGCCGTCGGTGCCGCTCGAGCACGACAACCTGGACTACGATCTGCGCATCAAGGGCACGCCCGTGCAGCCCCATCTCGGCTGGCTCCTGACCTACCCCTTCAACATGGTGGGCGAGTGCCCGGTCATGAACGTGCCGAGCGGCTTCTGCCCGAAGACCGGCGTGCCGACGGGCATCCAGATCGTCGGCCGCAGCTTCGACGACGTGCGGGTGTTCCGCGCGGCCGCGGCGTACGAGGCGGCGAGCCTGTGGCGCGGCCGCTGGCCTGACCTTTGACGCAGCAGCGATCCGGTTAGGGCAATATCCGGCCTTGCCGGATCACGGCGGCCCGAACGAACCTTACCCCCCGTTCCCCTCTCTTCGGGGGGCGGAGAGGGAGCATGCACAAGTGGGTGCACGATCTCGCGCGCGACGACTTCGCGAGCCATGCCGCGTTGCCGCTGCTCCCCCACTTGACCGGGGTCACGATCGGCCGCGCCCGACAGACCATGGTCATCGGCACCGCCGACCTGGAGGCCTCGTACCATCCGAAGCTTGCCTTGAACGCGCCGACTGCCGAGGCCCGCTGTGTCGTCACCGACGACACAGGGGTCGCCATCTATGTGGCCGACATCATCTATCGCGGCGACTGCATCAAATTCGACATCGAGCTGCTCCAGAATTCGTCGAGTTAACCACCGCGGCCGAAAAGGGTGCGCAGCCAGGCCTCGATGCGCGCCCGAACGACGGCGCCGAGCAACCCTGCGGCATCGAGGGGCTGCGGCTCTTGCTCCTCTCGGCGCAGGTCGGCGTCACCGGCGATGGCCGCTTCCAGGTTCGTGGCGAAGGTTGCGGTGAGGCGCCTGACGAGATCGATGGCAATCGCGCCCCGGCTGAACTGGGCCAGCGTGCCGGTCAAGGCGTAGCCGATCTCGACCTCGACCCGCGTGCCGCCATCGCCGCTGTCGACCAGGGCGTAATCGATGCGCGCCCGCGCCCGCGATGCGCTTGCGCCATTCCTGGCCTGCCCCACGATTCGCGCGCGCCGGGTCCCATCGTCGCGTCGGATGCGGCCCTCGCCGGCGAAGCGCGGCGACATCGGGCCGAGCTTGAGCCGCATCTCGCCAGCGATCCGATCGCCGTCCTGCGCGGTCAGGCGCGCGCCGGGCAAGCAACCGGCGACCGTCTGAAGGTCGCTGAGGACGTCCCAGACCCTGTCGGGCGGGTGCGGCACCGCAAAGCTGTCGGCAAGCGTGATCAATCCCTCTTCGGAGATGTCGTCGAGGAGCGCCTGAGAATCCGGGCGGAGCCGTTCGCCGGCGGATTCGGCGGGTGCCCGCCCAACCGCGTCGCGCCGCTCCTGCGGCGCCGGCACCGCGCCTGGGCCCGGCGCCGGACCGATCGTTGACGTCGCGGGCGGCAGGGCTGGACGATCGCCGGCCTCGGCCATGACCCGGCCGATGGCTGCGACGACTCCCATGTAGCCCGTGCAGCGGCAGAGGTTCCCGCTCATCTCCTGGCGGATCTGCTGCCGGTCGAGAGAGCCCTTGCGCCGGATCAGGTCGCGCGCGGCGATGATCATGCCCGGCGTGCAGAAGCCGCACTGCAAGGCGTGATCCACGGTGAAGGCCGCCCGCAGCCGCGCCATCAGCGGATCCTCGGTGAAGCCCTCGATGGTCGTGATCTCGGCGCCGTCGCACTGCACCGCATAGGTGATGCAGGAGCGCGCGATCTCGCCGTCGATCACCACCGTGCAGGCGCCGCAGATGCCGTGCTCGCAGCCGATGTGGGTGCCGGTGAGCAGCAGCCGCTCGCGTAGAAAGTCGGCAAGATGCAAACGCGGCTCGACGTCGGCGGTGACCGGGCGCGCGTTGACGGTGAGTGCGATGGTCCTCATGCGAGCGCCTCCGCGAGGGCCCGCTCCAGCGCGACGGCATGGACCTGAAGCGCGTAGGCCTCCGTCAGGCCGTGCGTCCGCAGGTCCTGACGAAGGGCGTGCGCGTCGAGCACGCTCGTCCCGTCCGGGCCGGACAGGTCGTCGAGCACGATGGGCGCCGCCTCCGTCGCGCCCGCCACGCCGCGAACCAGACGGCGTTCGGGATCGCGCAGCACGGCGCCGATGGCGTCTGCGAACTCGCCGGTCTTGCGGCAGATCTTGTAGTACCCGAGGCGGGCCTCGCCGGAGAGCCGGGGCACGTGCACTGCAGTCAGAATCTCGTCGCTGCCGAGGGCGGTTTCGAACACGCCGGTCATCAGGTCGCGGACCGCAATCCGGCGCTCCGACCTGCCGTCGTAGGCGGTGACCTCCGCGCCCAGCGCCGTGAGCGCCGTGAGCCAGTCGGCCGCGGGATCGGCGTGGGCCAGGCTGCCGCCGATGGTCCCGCGAGTCCTGACGGCGCGGTAGGCGATGCCCCGGGCGATGCGGGGCAGAATCCCGTTCGTCACGTCCGGAACGCGGCCGTCCTCGATCGCCGCGTGCGTGACGCAAGCGCCATAGCTGATCCACGCGTCGTCCTCGTCGACCGCGATCAGGTCGGGGATGCGCGTGATGTCGACCAGCAGCGCCGGCTGGACCAGGCGCAGGTTGAGCATCGGGCCCAGGGTCTGCCCGCCGGCGATGAGCTTGGCGTCGGGTGTCGCCGCGAGCAGCGCCGCCGCCTCGTCGAGGCCGCCGGGCGCCGCGTAGTCGAAGCGCGCCGGCTTCATGCCGGGCTTCCGCCCTCTGCGGCGAGGATGGCGGCCAGCAGGCGGCGCGGCGTTGCCGGCGACTCCGTGATCTCGACGCCGAGCGGCACCAGGGCGTCGTTGATGGCATTGACGATCGCCGCAGGCGGGGCGATGGCACCGCCCTCGCCGAGGCCCTTGACGCCGAACCTCGTGAGCGGCGAGGGCGTCTCCATGTGCTCGATACGCATCTCCGGCACTTCGGTCGGACCCGGGATGATGTAATCGGACAATGTGGATGCCAAGGGCTGGCCCTGCTTGTCAAACGGCATCTCCTCGTAGAGAGCCGTGCCGATGCCTTGCGCCGTCCCGCCGTAGATCTGGCCGTCGACAACCATGGGGTTCACCAGCGTGCCCCCGTCCTCGCAGATCACGTAGTCGAGGATCTCGACCATTCCGGTCTCGCAGTCGATCGCGAGCGCAACGGCGTGGGTGGCGTAGCTGAAGGTCCCGGTGTCGCGCGCCATCTTGTAGCCGGCGGTCACCTCCAGGCCGTGGCGGTCGGCGTCGTCGGGCAACTCCTGCGGGGCGAGGTACCAGGCCCGGGCTATCTCCGACAGGCCGATCTGGCCGCCCTCGCCGACGACGGCGCCGGCCTCCAGGTGCATGCTTTCCTCCGATGTCTGCAGCAGATGGGCGCCGATCCTGAGAATGCGTGGAATCAGCTCTTCGCAGGCGGTCGCCACTGCTCCGCCGGCTGTGACCATGGCACGCGAGCCCCACGTGCCGGTCGAGTAGGGCGTCTCTTCGGTGTCGCCGTGGGTGAGCTTGACCCGGTCGACTGGCACGCCAAGGACCTCGTTGACGACCTGGGCGAAGGTGGTCTCGTGGCTCTGGCCGTGGCTGTGAGTGCCGACCCGCACCTCGACGCCGCCGTCGGGGGTGAAGCGGACCGTCGCCTGTTCGTAGCCGGGTATCATGGGCACGCCCCAGGCGGCGTAGACGGCGGTGCCGTGGGCCGCCTGCTCGCAATACATGGCGACGCCGATCCCGATCCGCCGGCCGTCGGGTTCGCCGGCGTTCTGCCGGCGGCGCCACGATTCGAGTTCGAGTGCCGCCAGGGCCTTGTCCAGGCATGCCGGGTAGTCGCCAGAGTCGAAGTACTTCTTGGTGATGTTCTCGAAGGGCATCTGCTCCGGGCGGACCAGGTTGCGGCGGCGGAAGGCGTGGGGCTCCATGCCGACCTCGCGCGCCAGGGCGTCGACCAGGAGCTCGGTGGCGAAGCAGACGCCGGTGCGGGCGACGCCGCGATAGGGCAGAATCGGCGACTTGTTGGTGGCGACCGCGTAGGCCTTGGCCCGGTAGGCCTCCAGGTCGTAGACCGCCGGCAGGTTGGAGGCCACTTGCCCGGCCTCCAGGCAGGCGGAGAAGGGATAGCCGGAGTAGGCCCCGCTGTCGACGCTGGCCTCGGCCTCGATGGCGAGCAGGTCGCCCTCCTTGGTGGCGTAGCCGGTGATCAGGTAGTGATGCTCGCGGCAGTTCGCGTTCGCGGTCAGGTGCTCGCGGCGGTCCTCCAGCCAGCGCACCGGGCAGCCGCGGCGCTTGGCCAGCCAGCCCAGGCAGATCTCTTCCGCCAGCAGGATCCCCTTGTATCCGAAGCCGCCGCCGACGTCGGGCGGGATCACCCGAACCTGGCTCTGCGTGAGACCCAGGAACTCTGCGATGCCGTTCCGCACGATGTGCGGCATCTGGGTCGACGTCCAAAGCGTGAGCTGATCCCGGCGGCCGTTCCATTCCGCCACGACGCCGCGGCCCTCGATCGGGACCATGCATTGCCGGGCGGTGCGGATCTCCCGTGTCACCTTGACGTCGGCGCGCCGCGCCACGGGCGCGATGTCGCCCTCCACGGCGGACACCAGGTAGAGGTTGTCGCCGAACTCCTCGTGCAGCAGCGGGGCGTCGGCCTTGCGGGCGTCGAGCATGTCGACGACGGCCGGCAGCTCTTCGAGGTCCAGCTCGACCTCGGCCGCCAGGTCCTCGGCCTCCGCACGGCTGGGGGCGA
>JAPPHR010000034.1 GCA_028820995.1 Rhodospirillales bacterium | reverse complement strand
AGCTGGTGGGCAAGGGCGAGTTCATGTTCTACGGGCCGCCGATCAAGATCGGCAACGGCAGCGGCGCGCCGGTCCGCGCCTGGGCGATCCTCGACGAATAGGCCCGCACCGCCCGCGCCTGGCGCCGGGTGAGGCGCCCGTGAGCCGCATCGACGACCGCTCCGTCGACGAGCGGATTCCCATCACGCTGCTGACGGGTTTCTTGGGCGCCGGCAAGACGACGCTGGTCAACCGGCTGCTGAGCGCGCCCGATGCCGGAAAGATCGCGGTCATCGTCAACGAGTTCGGCGAGATCGGGATCGACGGCGACCTCATCGCCCGCGCCGACGAGGACATGCTGGAGCTCACCAACGGCTGCATCTGCTGCGCGGCCCGGGGCGACCTGATGGACGGGCTCAACACGCTCTTCCTGCGCAAGGTGGGCCTCGCCGAGCCGCAAGTGGACTTCGACAAGATCGTGATCGAGACCACGGGGATCGCCGATCCCTCGCCGTTGGCCCGGCTCTTCTACACCGACATGAAGCTCGACCTCACCTTCCGCCTGGATGCGGTGCTGACGGTGGTGGACCTGAAGCACGTGACGGGTCAGATCGCCCGCTCGCCGGAGGCAGAGAAGCAGATAGCCATTGCCGACAAGCTCATCTTCAACAAGCGCGACCTGGTGGATGACGAGCAGTTCGCCGAAGCCGTGGCCGCGGTCGAGCGCCTCAACCCCTTCTCGGTGAAGGAGGTCACCACCCACGGCGCGCTACCCATCGACCGACTGCTCGATCTCGACCTCTTCGAGCCCAAGCGCCGGGGCGACATGCTGGGCGCCTGGATCGGCGCCGACCAGCCCGCTGCCTCCGATCACGCCCACGAGGATCACGTCCATACGCCGGGCGTCGGCGCCGTCTGCCTGCAGAGCCGCGCGGCGCTGGAGTGGAACGCGCTGCTCCGCTTCTTCATCGAGCTAACGCAGGAGAAGGGCGAGGACCTCTTCCGCGTGAAGGGCATGGTGCATTTCCAGAACATGGACAAGCCGGTCATCATCCAGGGCGTGCAGGCCACCTTCAGCCCGCCGACCTATGCCGAGTCCTGGCCGCGCGGCGAGGTCGAGACCCGGATCGTGGTCATCGGCCGCGACCTCGACGCGGCGGATATGCAGGCGCGTTTCGCCGCCTGCGTGGCGAGGCGGGAGACGGTGCTCGACCGCGGCCTCGGCGCCATCTGAACGGCCACCTGAACGGGAGTGCAGGATGAGCTTCGCCTACATGACGGCGCTCGAACTCAAGGACCTGCTGGCAGAGCGCAGTATCTCGCCGGTGGAGCTGGTGGAGGACACGCTCGCCCGCCTGGAGGCGCTGGAGCCCCGGATCAACGCCTTCGTCAACCGCACGCCCGAGCAGGCGCTGGCCGCCGCCCGCGAGGCGGAGCGCGCGATTGCGGCAGGCGAGGGGGGTGCGATCGCGGGGCTGCCCGTCTCGGTCAAGGATCTGGTGGCGGTCGCCGGCGTGCCCTGGACCTTCGGCTCCCGGCCCTTCGCCGACAACGTGCCCGACTTCGATGCGCCCTCGGTGGAGCGGGTGCGGGCGGCCGGCGGCTGCATCGTCGGCAAGTCCACCACCAGCGAGTTCGGCTGCAAGGCGGTCACCGACAGCCCGCTCAGCGGGATCACGCGCAACCCGTGGAACCTGGCGAAGACCCCCGGCGGCTCCAGCGGCGGCGGGGGTGCCAGCGTCGCCGCCGGGCTCACCCCCTTCGCTGTCTGCACCGACGGCGGCGGCTCCATCCGTATCCCGTCCGCCCTCTGCGGCCTCTTCGGCATCAAGGCGCAGTTCGGCCGGGTGCCGCTCTTCCCCGTCCCGGCGGCGCCGACGCTCTCCCATGTCGGCGCGGTCGCGCGGACGGTGCGGGACGCTGCCCTGCTGGTCGGCGTCATGGCGGGCCACGACCGGCGCGATGCCTTCGGCGTCGCCGAGCCCGTGCCGGATTTTCTGGCCGCCTGCGACGAAGGCGCGGAGGGACTGCGCATCGCCTGGAGCCCGACCCTCGGCTACGCCACGCCCGATCCCGAGGTGGCAGTGCTCTGCGAGGCCGCCGCGCGGCGCTTCGAGGCGCTGGGCTGCACCGTGGAGCTTGTGGAGGACGCCCTCGGCGCCGATCCGGTCGAGCTCTGGATGGCGGAATTCTACGGCGGCATCGGCACCAAGCTGAAGGACCTGATGGCCGAGCGGGCGGACGAGCTGGACCCCGCCGTGGTGGCGACGCTCGGCGCCGGGCTCGGCGGCTCGGTGGTGGAGTTCTTCACCCAGGTCTTCGCCCGCTACGAGTTCCGCGAGCGGATGCGCCAATTCTTCGAGCGCTACGACCTGCTGCTCTCGCCGACGCTGCCCTGCGCCGCCTTCGACGTGGGCCGGGACACGCCGCCGGGGCTGGGCGCGCGCAACATCGTCTCCTGGGTCTACTACACCTATCCCTTCAACCTGACCGGCCAGCCGGCAGCCTCGATCCCGGCGGGCTTCACTGCGGAAGGGCTTCCGGTCGGCCTGCAGATGGTGGCGGGCATCAACCGCGAGGTGGACATCCTGCGCGCGGCCGCCGCGTTCGAGGAGGCGGCGCCCTGGGCGGACCGGCGGCCGCCTCTGGCCTAGCCCTTCGCCAGGAGGCACACACACCAAGGGAGGCGGCGATGCCGCTCGACAACAAGGTTCGCGAGGCGCTCGACACCATCTTCTCCGGCGATTCCGGGCTCTACAAGACGCGCGGCTGGAACCAGCGCTCGGGCTTCGGCACGCGGCCGGCGCTCCTCAACATCGACCTCGCCAACGCCTGGACCCGTCCGGGCTACCGCTTCTCCTGCGAGGACATGGAGGAGCGCATCATCCCCGGCGTGCAGCGCCTGCTGGCCGCCGCCCGCGCCAAGAGGGTGCCGATCGTCTACACCACCACCGCCTTCTGCAGCCGCTTCGACATGGGCGCCTACCCGCTCAAGAAGCCCTTCGAGGACCTCATGCAGGGCACGGAAGGGACCGAGATCGACGACCGCGTGCCGCTCGAGGAGGGCGTTGACACGCTGATCGTGAAGAAGCGGCCCAGCGCCTTCGCCGGCACCCATCTCGGCGGCATCCTGCGCGCCGGCGGCATCGATACGCTGATCTGCACCGGCGTCACCATGGCGAGCTGCGTGCGCCACACGGTGGAGGACGCGCTCGGCGAGGGCTTCCGCACCGTCATCGTTCGCGAGTGCGTGGGCGACCGCGTACCCGCCGCCATCGAGTGGAACCTGTTCGACCTCGACATGAAGTATTGCGACGTCGAGCCGCTGGAGCGCGTGCTGGCCTACCTGGACGCGCTGGAGCCCTTCGAAGACAGCTAACTCCGCCCGACCGTCAGCGGGACGAACGCCACGGGAAGCACCGCAGTCGTCTCGCACGAGCCGTCGGCGCGCTTGCAGATACGCTGCAGGTTCTGGGTCATGGCGGCGCGCCCGACGGGGATGAGCAGGCAGGCGCCGGGCTTGAGCTGATCCACCAGCGCCGGCGGCACCGAGGGCGCCGCTGCGGTGACGATGATGCCGTCGTAGGGCGCGTGCTCCGGCCAGCCTCCGCCGCCGTCGCCGGCGCGCACCGTGGCCTGCGCATAGCCCAGGTCCGTGAGGCGTGCCGCCGCCGCCCTCGCCAGCGGCTCGACGACCTCGATGGAGTAGACCGTGGCCCCCATCGCGCAGAGGATGGCGGTCTGGTAGCCGCAGCCTGTGCCGATCTCCAGGATTCGCGCGCCCGGCTCCACGCCGAGGAGCTCCGTCATCAGCGCCACGATGTAGGGCTGCGAGATGGTCTGGCCGTGGCCGATGGGAAGCGGCCTGTTCTCCCAGGCGAACGCCGCCTCCGCCTTGGGCACGAAGGCCTCGCGCGGCACGGTGCGCATGGCGTCCATCACGGCGTCGCTGAATTCCGGGCGTCCGGTGAGCGCGCCGGTCTCCTGAGCATCGCGCGCGATCGCGCCGAGCATCGTCTCCGAAGTCGCGCTCGCGCCGAACAGGTGGCGGAGCATCCTGCGCGCCCGGCCTCGCCCCGCTATCGCAGGTGAGGCATGACGTTGGCTGCGTACTCGCCGACCAGCCGTTCCTGCTCTTCCGTCATCAGGTAGAGCGTGAACTGCGTGACCCCGGCGGCTTCGAGTGCCCTGATTTTCGCCACATGGGCCTCGGCCGGGCCGGTGAGGCAGAAGGACTCGGTGATGGCATCGGTGACGTAGTGCACGTTGTCGGAGCCCGCGACCGCGTGCTGGTGGTAGTCGTAGCCTTCGTCCGCACCCCGCCCCTGCCGGGCGGCGATGAAGGCAGTGAGGCTCTCCGGCACCAGGCCCGAGCCGGCGCCGTGACGCTCCACGATATCGGCGACATGGTTGCCGACCACGGCCGGGAACCAGCTCGTCTGGGCTATGGCGGTCTCGCGGTCGCCGATCCAGGCCGGCGCGCAGGCGAGCACCCGGTATCCGGCGGTATCGAGGCCGGCGGCCCCGCGCGCCGCGATCGCCTGATCCGCCATCCACTGGCAGAGGCCCGGTTCGGCGAGCTGGATCACCAGTCCGTCCCCGCGCACGCCCGCCGTGGCGAGGGCGCGTGGACCATAAGCCGCGATCCAGATTGGCAGGTCGTAAGGGTCGGCCCAGTCGAGCTGGACCGGCCCGCTCGCGCCGTCGTACTCGCACGCCTCGCCCCGCAGCATGTTGCGGAGAGCGTCGCAGAAGGCTGTGAGCTGCTGGAGTGTCGCGGGCCTGTGTCCCATGACCCGCACCGAGCTGTCGCCCCGGCCCACCGCCACGTCGAGGCGCCCCTCGCCGATCTGCGCGAGCCTGGCGAAGATGCTGGCTGCCACCGACCAGTCACGCACCCTGGGGTTCGTCACCAGCGGTCCCACGCGGAGCCTCTGCGTGTGATCCAGGCAGACCGCCATCTGCGTGTAGATGTCGGACCACAGGATGTGCGAGTCCGCGAACCACATGTAGTCGAAGCCGGCGGCCTCGGCCTGGTGGGCGAGCGCGATGGTGCGGCGCACATCGAGGTCGCCCTTGAGGCAGATCCCCAGTTCCATGACGCCTCCGCAGGTTTGGCGACGATCGCTCCCGGTGAGTCCGGTCAGGATGGCACAGGCCAGCCCTGCCCGCCATGCGCCTGCAATGGCGCGCATGCCGTGCTAAACCCCGCGCATGCGCACAGCGCGTCTTTCCGCCCGGTGAGTGACGACGAGCGACGGTGAGCATGAGCACGCGGCAGATGGTCCTGGTGGGCTTCCTCCAGGCGCAGAACTGCTCGAACTACCCGGCGTCCTGGCGTCACCCGGAGTCGGCCACGGATTTTCTGACGGCCGACTACTACCAGCGGATCGCGCGCATCCTCGAGGCCGGCAAGTTCCATCTCGCCTTCTTCGACGACCGGCTGGCGCTGCCGGACATCTACGGCGGCGATCATGCCGAGGCGGTGCGCAACGGGGTGCGCGTGGTCAAGATGGACCCTATCCCCATCCTCACCATGATGGGGGCGGTGACCACGCGGTTGGGACTCGGCGCGACCTGCTCGACGACCTATTACCAGCCCTTCCACGTGGCCCGCATGTTCTCGACCCTCGATCACATGAGCGGCGGCCGGGCGGCCTGGAACGTGGTGACATCCCTCAACGATTCCGAAGCCGCAAACTACGGCGCGGACAGGGTGATCGAGCACAACGAGCGCTACGACCGCGCCGACGAGTTCATGGAAGTCGTGCTCGGCCACTGGGAGGCCTGGGACGAGGACGCCATTGTCCTCGACAAGGAACAGAGCGTCTTCGCCGATCCGGCGGGCGTGCGCCGCCTCGACCACGAGGGCCGCTTCCTGCGCTCGCGCGGGCCCTTCACCGTGCCGCGCACGCCCCAGGGCCGGCCCATCGTTATCCAGGCCGGCCAAAGCGGGCGGGGGCGGCAGTTCGCGGCGCGCTGGGCCGACGTGATCTTCGCGATCTATCCCACCCTGGCGTTCGGCCAGAAGGCCTACGCGGCGACGCGGGAGGCCGCGACCGCCGCCGGGCGCGAGCCGGGCTCCTACCGCGTGGCACCGGCGGCCTACGTCACGGTTGCGGAGAGCCAGACGGAGGCGGAGGAGAAGGCGGCCTTCATCGCCGGCCTTGCGCGGCCCATCGACACGCTGGCGCTGCTCTCGGAAGCGCTCAACTACGACTTCGCGGCGAAGCCTCCGGGCGAACCCTTCACCGACGATGAGATGGCCTCCATCAGCGGCCTGCAGGCGATCCGCGACCGGGTGGTGACGCTGAGCGGCAATCCGCATCCGACGGTCGAGGATTTCGTCACCTACAGCCGCCGAGGCACGTTGGGCGAGATGCCGCATTTCGTCGGCACGCCCGGCGCCGTCGCCGAAGAGATGGCGGAATGGTTCGAGGGCGAGGCCTGCGACGGCTTCGTGCTCGCCGCGACCCACATGCCGGGCGCCTACGAGGACTTCGCCCGCCTCGTGGTGCCCGAGCTGCAGCGCCGCGGCCTCTACCATCAGGACTATGCCGGCCCCACGCTCAGAGAGAACCTCGGCCTGTCCTCGGGCTAGAATGGAAGGTGCAATGACCAGGTTGCTCAGCGAAGAGGCCATTGAGCAATACCGGCGGGACGGATTCTATGTGCCGGTCAGCGTGCTCGACCCGAGCGAGGCGGCAGCATTGCGTGGCACGCTGGAGAGTTCGGTGGCGGAGTGCGGCGGGGGCAGCAAGGGCTCGCCGCGGTCCCATCTGCTCTTTCGCTGGCTCGCGGAACTGATCCGCTCTCCCCGGCTGCTCGATGCGGTGGAAGACCTTATCGGCCCCAACATCATGTGCTGGGGCTGCCAGTGGTGGATCAAGGAACCGCTCTCCCCCCATTTCGTCTCCTGGCACCAGGACAGCCAGTACTGGGGTATCGATACCGATGATCTCGTCAGCGCGTGGGTGGCGCTCTCGCCGGCGACGGTGGAGAGCGGGTGCATGCGCTTCATTCCAGGCAGCCACCTCGGGCCTGACATGCCGCACCGGGACACCTGGCAGGACGACAACATGCTGTCCCGCGGGCAGGAGATCGCGGTGGGGATCGACGAGGGCGAAGCCGTCGACATCGAGGTGAGCACCGGCGAGGCGGCGCTCTTCAACTACCGTCTGGCGCACGCGTCCCATCCCAATCGCAGCGACGACCGGCGCATCGCGATCGCCATTCGCTACGTCCCGCCCGATGCCCGCCAGAGCCTGGCGGACTGGGACAGCGCGACCCTTGTCAGGGGCGAGGACGCCTACGGCTACTTCGAGCACGAGCCGATGCCGGCACACGACTTCGATCCCGTGGCGGTCGCGTTCCACCGCCGCACGGAAGATAACCTGCACCGCATCATCTTGCGGGGCACGGACCGGACGGAACACCGAATCTGGCAGACTGGGCGTGCCGATGGTGGCGCTGGCAAGAGCCCCTAGGCGGTCCGGGGCTGGAATCGCGTTATGATCGCCCGATGACTGTCAAAGACGGTACTGCGCATCTCCGCGCGCTCGACAAGGACCGCGAAGTCTATCTCGACGGTACGCTAATCAAGCGGGTGGTTCACCACCCGGCTTTCGCCGCCGCCTGCCGCTCGGCCGCCGCCCTCTACGACTTCCAGGCGGACGCGGCCAACGTCGAGCGGATGACCTTCGAGACCGAGACCGGGCGGCGCGTGAACCGCGCTTGGCAAATGCCGCGCAGCTACGCCGAGCTGGTGGCGCGGCGCGAGGCGATGACCGCCTGGGCCGAGCTTCACGGCGGCTTCCTGGGCCGCTCGCCCGATCACCTCGCCTCCTCCATCGCAGGCCAGGTCATGGGGATCGAGGTCTTCGAGCGCCACGGCGCACGCTTCGCCGCCGCGCTCCGCGATTACTACGTCTACGCCCGCGATAACGACCTTTACCTCTGCTACGTCATCGTCAACCCGCAGGGCGATCGCTCCAAGGACTGGGGCGAGCAGCCGAGCGAGGAGATGACCATGCGCGTCGTCGACGAGGACTCAGACGGCGTGACCGTGCGCGGGGCGAAGATGCTGGGCACCGGCTCGGTGATGGCGGAGGAGGTCCTGGTCGCGAACCTGCAGCCGCTGAAGCCTGGCGAGGAACGCTTTGCCATCTCCTTCGCGCTCCCCCTCGATGCGCGCGGCCTCAAGGTGCTCTCGCGCAAGAGCTACGAGGCAAGCGCCACGAGCGCTTGGGACAATCCGCTCTCCCACCGCTTCGACGAGAACGATTCGGTGGTCTATTTCGACGACGTGAAGGTGCCGTGGGAGCGCATCTTCCTCTTCGGCGACACCGACATGTGCCGGGCGCAGTTCCACGACACGCCGGGCCACGTCTATCAGAACTACCAGTCGCAGATCCGCCTGGTGGTGAAGCTCAAGTTCCTGCTGGCGCTGGGGCGCCGCATCGCCGAGACCATCGGCACGGTGGCGATGGCGCCGGTGCGCGAGCAGCTTGGTGAGATGGCGTCCGAAGTGGCGGCCGTGGAAGGGCTGCTCTGGGGCATGGAGAGCGCGGGCGGCATGGCAGGCGAGTACTACGTGCCGAACGCCAGCATGATGTACGCAGCCCAGGTACAGACCCAGGCGCTCTACCCGCGCCTCGTCGACCAAGTGCGCTCGCTCGCGGGCGGCGGCCTGATCATGCTGCCGTCATCGGTCGCGGACCTCGAGAACCCCGAGATCGCGCCGTTGATCGAGCGCACCCAGGTCTCCGCGCGGGAGGGTGACGGTGCGGCCGAGCGAATGGCGCTGATGAAGCTCGCCTGGGACGCGGTGGGCTCGGAATTCGGCGGACGCCACACCCAGTACGAGATGTTCTATGCGGGCGCCAAGTTCGTCACCACCGCGCACTGCTTCAGGCGCTACGACTGGGCCGAAGCCGACCGCATCCTCGAAGGCGTGATGGCGAGCAACCAGGGTTTCCGCGAGGAGTGAGGGTCATGGGCGTCAATCGACCGCTGCGAGGTGCGGGCAGTCTGGGCGACGTAGGCCGTCGAAGTGAGGCGGTGTTGCTTACCGAAGGGCGTCGATGGCCTGGACGTGACCGCCTGCGGCGTAGGACAGGATGGCGTAATCGGCGGTGAACAGCGGGGCGCCCCATTGGCGGGCCGTGGCGACGATGAGGCGGTCGGCGGGGTCGGCGTGGAACGCGCCGGGCAGGCGCACGCTATCGGCCGTGATCTCCGGTTCCAGCGGAATCAGCCTGATGCCCGGCAGGGCGAGGGCCGCCTTGATCCAGGCGCTTACCTCGCGCGCGAGCCGGAGGCGGCCCCGTTCCGCCAGCAGGGCGATTTCCCACGGCGTTATGGCGGAGATGCCGACCTCGTCCGCCTGCCCCGCCGCCGTGATCGCGGCGGTCGCGTCAGTGGCGAGCCGGCGCTCTCCCTCCACGGCCCAGATCATCACATGCGTGTAGAACAGATGCATGCATTGCCGCATTAGACCGGCGGATCGCTTCCCAAGCAGAAGTTTACGAAGTACGTGTTGTGCAGTTCCGCATCACGTGCAAGTTGATCGCTGCGACGCAAGGGCTCCGAATTCTCGCTTGGGATCGGTGGAGTACTATCCATACTAGCCCAGAAGGCACCTTAACTACTGGCTAATGTCACCGTATCTTGCGGCGTTGTTCGGGCGAGACACTACAAAATTTTGTCGGTGGTAGTCACCGATAGCGGCCCATATTTCGAGTCCTCGTAAGGAGATCAAGTTCTATGTCGAACGAAACTCCATCCCTGATCAAGGACGGTAAGCCGGCTAACGTATCCACCAGTAGCAAGAACGACCGTCCGTATGGATTTGCAAACGCGGCTATAGGGGCAGCGGCAGCCTTCATTAGTGCTGCCCTCGTTGGTGTTCTCATATTTCAAACACTGGCTGTTTATGATCAGCTCAAACTCAGCCGCGAGGCGCTTGAGAGTAGCAACGAGAGCTTTCAGCGAACCATAGTCGAGATGAGACGGCAACGAGATGCCATGACTTCTCAAGTGGAATCGATGAGCACTCTCACGTCTACGGTGGAACAATTATTTCAGGATCAGCAGCGAGCGCGTATATCCTTTCGCGTAGAACTAGAGCAGATCGACGACGTGCAAACCGGGGTTAGGGTTGTATGTCCGATTGAGATCGGCGGCACAACAGAGGCGCGTCAAGTCCGTTTCAAGAATTACGTTACTGTCGGTGTCCCTGGACAACAGCAGTTCTTGGATGATTTGGCACTTGATTGGAACAAACGCGAATTTCATGCACTCGCTGATGTTGCTCCGACTGAAGTGGGGAGGCGGTTCGTTACTCGGGTTCTTTCTCAAGACCGTCTGAGGGCGATCGTGTCTGGGGAGGAGTCGCTCTATTTCGTCGGACGCCTTGAGTATTGCGATGTTTATGGCGCGTGCCGATACTTCATGAGGTGCGCAGAATTTGGGCAGCAGCCCGGAGTGACTTCCTACTGCGGGACTCGGGTGGGCGACCTGCATGAAGGTCATGGCAAGTAGCGGCCTCCAAAGCTCCGTTAGTCTTCACAGTAGGGCGTAGGCGGTGGGCTCGCCCGCTGTAGGCACCGGGATCGAAGAGGGTGGCGCTTGGCTTCGCCGCAAGCGGTTCGGGAAGCTGGGACCGCCTGCGACGTTCCCCGTGACGTCGACTGGCGGCCCTCAGTCGATCTCGTCTTCGGGGACGATCCAGGGCTCCTGCAGCGCCGCGTCGCGCCACTCGACGAAGGCGGGCAGGCTAAGCACGGCGTGGCAGTAGGCGGCGCAGGTCTCGTCGAGTTCGACCCCGTGGGTGTCGAATCGCGTCACCACCGGCGCGTACATGGCATCGGCCGCGCAGAAGGGGCCGAACAGGAAGGCGCCGCCGGCGCCGTAGCGGCCCCGGCAGTCGCGCCAGATCTCGCAGATGCGGGCGATGTCGTCGTCGACGCCGGGCCCCCGGCCCTTTCCCTTGAGGTCGAGGCGGCGCAGGTTCATCGGCATGTGGTTGCGGAGCGCGGTGAACCCCGCGTGCATCTCGTTGGCGACGGCGCGGGCTGTGGCGCGCGCGTCGCGGTCCTCGGGCCAGAGGCCGGCGTCGGGATACAGCTCGTTCGCGTATTCGACGATCGCGAGGGTCTCCCAGACCGTGCGCTCGCCGTGCAGCAGCACGGGCACGCGCCCGGACGGCGAGACGGCGGCGATGGCCTCCTTCCAGTTCTCGTCGAAGAGCAGGAGAAGCCGCTCGTCGAAGGGGATTCCGGCGTGGCGCAATGCCAGCCAGGGCCGAAGCGACCAGGACGAGTAGTTCTTGTTGCCGATGACGAGTGTCAGGTCGCCCATGACGATGAGAGTCTCCGTGCCTTCTGAATAGCGATGGGGGATCGGCGCTCCAAGGCTGCCGGCATGGCCTGTCAACACCAAGAAAGGAAGGGGCGATACGCGTGTCTATCCGTCGGCGCCGGCTTCGTCAGCGCCGCTCATCAGCTGGGAGAAGCGCACCGGCAGGATTTCCTCGGTCTCGAACCGGCCGCCCTCGTCCTTGGTGACCAGCAGCAGGCGCTGATCGTCCTCGAGCCCGGCCGGGATCACCATGCGCCCGCCGGGCTTGAGCTGCTGCAGGAGCGCCCCAGGGATGAGGTCGGGGGCCGCGGTCGCGATGATGCGGTCGAAGGGCGCATGGTCGGGCCAGCCGAGGCTGCCGTCGCCGACACGAAACTGGACGTTGCCGTAGCCCTGCTCGCCGAGCCGGCGGCGGCCGCTGTCGGCGAGCTCCTCGATCAGCTCGACCGTGTAGACCTCGGCCGCAAGCTCGGCCAGCAGCGCCGCCTGATAGCCGAGCCCCGTGCCGATCTCAAGCACGCGGTCTTCCGCGCCGATTTCCAGCAGGTCGGTCATGAGGGCCACGATGAAGGGCTGCGAGATGGTCTTGCCGCAGCCGATGGGAAGCGGTGAATCCAGGTAGGCGTAGAGCGTCATCTCCACCGGTACGAAGGCGTGGCGCGGGACCCGCCCGATCGCCTCCATGACAGGGTGGGCGATCGCCGTGCGGCCGGTCTTGCCGCTCACGTGGTCGGCATGGAGCGCCACCTGCTCGACCATGGTCCGGCGCAGGATCGCGAATTGATCTTCGTTGGAGTTCGCCGCCTTCATGGCTCGTCACTGCGCGTGCGCTCGTCGATTGCTGCTATAACTAACGCATCTGCGGTGGAGCCGCGAGCCTCGTTGGCCTTCATGCCGGTAACAACCCTGTGCCTTGAGCGCCCGTCCCAGGCGAAGCAGCCGGGCTTGGGCAATGTCTGCCCCGCCAGGTCCGGGGTGCGCGCATGACCGGCTCGCTCGCGCTGCCGCTCTGGATCGTCGCGGTGGTGGGCGCGCTCGCGCTCTGGGCGGCGCTCGACCGGATCCTGATGCCGAGCGCGCGGTGGTTCCTGCGCCGCCGCCTCAACCGCATGATCGAGGAGGTCAACACGCGGCTGGAGCTGCAGATCCCGCCGTTCCTGCAGACCAAGCGCCGAGTCCTCATCGACCAGCTCAGCTACGACCCGCAAGTGATGGAGGCGATCGACGCCGAGGCCGAGGCCACCGGCACGCCGCGCGAGGTGCTGAGCCGGCAGGTGGAGCGCTACGCCCGCGAGATCGTGCCCTCCTTCAACGCCTACGCCTACTTCCGCATCGGCTATCACGTGGCGCGGCGCGCGGTGGAAAGCCTCTATCGCGTGCGCCTCGGCTATTCCGACGACGAGGCGCTCGCCCGGATCGAGCCGGGTGCCAGCGTCGTTTTCGTCATGAACCACCGCAGCAACATGGACTACGTGATCGTCGCCTACATGGCGGCGCATCGCTCCGCGCTCAGCTACGCCGTGGGCGAGTGGGCGCGGGTATGGCCGCTCAAGATGCTGGTGCGCTCGCTCGGCGCCTACTTCGTGCGGCGCGGCTCGGGCAGCCGCCTCTACCGCCAGGTGCTCGCCCGCTACGTGCAGGCGGCGACCGCCGGCGGCGTGGTGCAGGCGGTCTACCCCGAGGGCGGCCTCAGCCGCGACGGCCGCCTGCGCAAGCCAAAGCTCGGGCTCATCAACTACATGGTCTCCTCCTTCGATCCGGAAGGCTCGCGCGACCTGGTCTTCGTGCCCGTGGGCATCAACTACGACCGCGTGCTGGAGGACCGCATGCTGGTCCGCGCGCCCGGGCCCGGCGAGCCCCGGCGCAGCAGGGCGCGGGTGCTCGCGACCGCGGCGGGCTTCGTCGCCCACAACGTGGGCCTCATGATCCGGCGGCGCTGGTACCGCTTCGGCTACGCCTGCGTGAACTTCGCCGCGCCGATCTCCATGCGGGACTACGTGAAGGCCCGCGAGGTCGATTTTCGCACGTTGGAGGAAGACGCCCGCCACGAAGCCGTGGAGAAGCTCGGCGGCGAGCTGCTGCAGGCGATCGCCGCGGCGATCCCGGTGCTGCCGGTCTCGCTGGTCGCGACGGTGTTCGTCGAATCAAACGGCGGCGCGTTCGACCTGCTGGAGATCAAGGGACGCGCCCAGGCGCTGATCGACAGGCTGGAGCGCGAGGGCGCCTACGTCCACATCCCGCGGGCGGATCGCGACTACGCCGTCACCGTGGGCCTGCGCATGCTGACGCTGCGCCACTTCGTGACCGAGGCGGACGGGCTCTACCGGGCCAACGAGGACGAGCGCGACATGCTGCGCTACTACGCCAACGCCATAGAGCACTTCCTGGCCGACGCGCCCGCCGCATGAGCCGGCGCGGAGGTTACTCCATGCCCTCGACGAAGATGAGGCTGCTCTCGGCGGCCCGGAGCCGCATGTCCACGATCGCCTGATACTCAGGCGAGTCGTACCAGGCCTTGGCCCTCTCCATGCTGGGGAAGCGGAAGAGCACAACGCGGGACGGCTTCCAGGTGCCGTCCATGTGCGCGACTTCCGTCGTGGAGGCAAGCAGCTCTGCACCGTAGGGGCCGCTCGTCGGGCCCGCCTTCCTGACGTACTCCTGCATCAGTTCCGGATCGGTTATCTCCGAGGTGGAGATGAGGTAAGCGGCGGGCATCGCAGCACTCCTTGGTTCGGTGTCGGGGTGTCGGTTCGCAACGGCTCAGAGCTTGCGGGCCTGGCGGTGGCCTTCGTAGACCGCCTCGTAAGCCGAGCGGGGCGCGGTGGCATCGCCGATGGTCTCGACCGAGACGCCCCGCGCCGCAACCGCCGCGTGAAGCGAATTGACCGAGCGCCGGCCTGTCGCCATTACGATCCAGTCTGCCTCGATCTCCCGCTCAGCCTCATCGTGGTGGACGTTGTAGAGCGTCACCGTGCTGCCCTCGATGCGGCGGACGAAGTGGTCGACGCAGACCGTCACCCCGGTCTGGTAGAGCTTCGGCAGGATCCAGTCGAGGTAGACGTCGAGGATGGTCTCCATGCCGACCATGGGCCAGCGGGTCACCAGCGTCACCTCGTCCGCGCCGCCCTCTTTGCAGGCGACGGCGGTGAGCGGCGCCACCACGTCGCAGAGGTCGTCCAGCACCATCACCTTGCCGCGTGGCCGGGCCTGGCCCTGCGCGACCGTGTCCCAGCCGACGCAATTTCCGGTGTCCCAGCCCGGCAGCGCCTCGCTGGTCCAGCCCTGGAAGCCGTCGACCGCGACGGCGGAGCCTGTGGCCACCACCACGTGGTCGGGCTTCACCGTCTCCAGTGCCTGGTCGAGGTCCTCCTCCGTCACCGGCGCGCCGGTGACGATGCGGGTGCCGTTCTTCTCGGCCTGCGCCGCGAGCCAGCGGCCGATCTCGCCGTACTCGGCCCGGGTCGGCAGCAGCGACTGCACCCGCACGTGGCCGCCGGTCTCGCCCTCGGCCTCGTAAATCGTGACGTTGTGGCCGCGGGCAGCGGCGACGCGGGCGTATTCGAGCCCGGCCGGGCCGCCGCCGATGACGAGCACGGACTTGGGCTCCGCCACTTTGACCAGCGTGCCCTCGCCCCACTTGCCCTCCCGGCCGATGGTGGGGTTGTAGATGCACTGCACCCGGCCGCCCCGGCTCACGCTCTTCCAGCAGAAGTTGGCGGCGACGCACGAGCGGATGTCGTCGGTGTTGCCCTCTGCCGCCTTCTTGGCCCAGTGGGGGTCGGTGAAGAGCTGGCGCGCGAGGCAGATCGCATCGCCGTCGCCGGCTTCGAGCAGGCGCTCGGCCACGTCCGGCGTGGTGATGCGGCCCACCAGCAGCACCGGCTTCGACGAGACCTCGCGGATCTTGCGGGCGTAGCCGCGCTCCCAGCCGGCCTCGAACTCCATCGGCGTGTGGATGAAGGCGTGATGCACGCCGGCCGAGACGTTGACGTAGTCGATGTCCGCCCGATTCTCGATTTCGACGACGATGTCGCGCACCGCGTCGATTTCGAGATCGCCCGGCCAGAAGGAGGTCGAGTTGATGCGGTAGCCGACGAACCTGTCGTCGCCGGCGG
>JAPPHR010000119.1 GCA_028820995.1 Rhodospirillales bacterium | reverse complement strand
CGAACTCGCCCTCGACCACGCGCTTCAGCGCCTGCGACAGCTCGCCGACCGTGAGAATTGGCCTGTTGCTGCCGTCAGCGAGGGTGCCGTCCGCCTCCGTCATCGCTCTTGAGCGCAGCGCCCTCCGTCAGGGCGCGAAGAACGCCAGCGTGCGGGATTCGATGCTCTGGCGGGGTGCTGCGTCCCCCGGCGCGTTGGGATTGGCGAAGGCCGTGTGGGCGGAAAAGCGCGCCCGGCCGTCGGTCTGCGAATCGTAGGTCTTGAAGATCAGCGCCTCTCCCGGGTCCATGTCGGGAAAGTAGAACCAGCGGTGGCCTGGATTGTGGGAGAGCTGCATCACCTCGCCAACGCGGTGGGTGTAGACCAGGTCGGTTAGCACGAAGTCCTGCTCATCGATGCTCTGGGCATCGCAGATGGCGAGCGGCATGTCCTGCACCGGGCCCGTGATCGGCCGCCACATCTGCACCACGGCGAAGCGGTGCTGCAGAAGCGCCTCGGCGCGGTCTGCCGGCAGCAGGTCGCGCACCCGCTGCGGGGCCGAGCGGGGGGTGTAGTCGTTGTGCGCCACGTGCACGGGCTCGCGCACCTTTCGCTCGGTTCGCAGCGAGTCGTCGGCGACGCGGATGGTGTGGTCGAAGACCACCACCTCGGCGGCCCCGCTCGCCTGCTTCACCAGGCGCTCCACTTCCGGGCTGTAAACCGCCTCGATCTCGCCCGAGTCGTAGAAATCCGAGACCGCGCTTCCCTCGGTGTTGAGGGTGAAGCCCTCGCGCTCCAGGTCGAAGGCGCCGTTGGCAGCACGGGCGTCGCGAATTGTGACCTCGACCTCCCGGTACTCGGCGTTGCGCTGTGCCGGCTTGCTGCCCGGATTGGTCAGGTAGGTAACCGGCTTCTCGTCCGTGGGAAGGATGTAGTTGATCTGCGCGTGGACGGCTCCAGACATGGCGGCGTTCTCTCAAGCTTGAGGATGCTGCGGCGGCAGAGCTTAGCCCGAAGCGCGGCCTGCGGCGACAGTGCTCTTTTCGGACGGACGAGCGCTCCTTCGAGGAACGCTTGCAGAATGCTGCAAACGAGATAAGGTTACATGTAACCATCGAGGGCAAGAGCAGTGGCACGCGCACCCAAGACCTCGAACGCGCCACATGACAAGGTTCGCCGGCATCGCGCACGTTTGCGGGAGCGGGGGTTGCGCCCGCTGCAAGTCTGGGTGCCCGACACGCGTGCGCCGGGATTCACTGAGGAGGCCCGCAGGCAGTCGCAATCGGTGGCCCGCAGCGAGCACGCCGAGGCCGATCAGGCCTTCATCGACGCAATCAGCGAGACCCGCGTCGGGTGAAGCGGGGCGAGCTGTGGGTTGCTGCGGGCGGCGGCGACTATACCGGCAAGCCGCGCCCAATCGTGGTCGTTCAGGATGACCGGTTCGAGCACTCGAACTCGGTCACCGTCTGCGCGTTGACGAGCGATCCCACCGACGCGCCGCTGTTTCGCGTGGCGCTGACTCCCAGTCTCGAGAACGGCCTGCACGAGCCCTGCCGCGTGATGGTCGACAAGATCACGACCGTTCGGCGCGAGCGCCTGAGCCGGCGCATCGGAACCCTCTCTGCCACCGACATGCGCCGGATCGATCGAGCCATGCTCGTCTTCCTCGGTATCGCGGGATAGGAGGTGCGTCCGCTCCGTCGGTGAGAAGGGAGAGGGCGCCGCGGCGATACTCGTGTCGCTCAGACCGCCGCGACCTCGACCTCGACGCCGTGCACGCAGGTGCTCTCGCCCATGTCCGACTTGATGCCGGGGTTCAGCACGTTGACGTTGGCGCGTGCGCCCTCCTGGCGCGGCCAGCGCCCCTTGGGGCTGAGCGCGACGCCCTGGGGAATCGTCTCGGCGACGGCGAGCGCAAGCTCCAGGCTGCCGGTCTCGTTGCTGAGCCGCACCCGCTGCCCCTGCGCAAGCCCGCGGGCCGCCGCGTCCGCCGGGTGGAGCGTCACGGTCGCCTCGCCCAGGCGGTCGGCGATGCGCCGGTCGTTGGCGTAGGAATCGTTCATGAGCCAGGGCGAGGCCGGCGAAAGCAGGCGCAGCCTGCCGCTCCCGGGCCTCGGATCCGCCTCGGCCAGCGGCAGGCGCGGGTGGCCGTCGGCCTCGGCGCGGGCAGACGCGATCTCGATCTTGCCGCTCGGCGTCGGGAAGGCGAGGTCGGGGAACTGGATTACGGGTGCTGCGTCGGGATACACCGTGCCGATCCTCTTGAACGCGTCGAAGGAGCCCGAGACGCCCACCTGCCCCATGATTCGCTCGATGATCGTCCGGTCGTCCTCGTAGAGTTCCGGCTCCTCGTAGCCCATGGCGCGGGCAAGGCGGCGGAAAATCTCCTGGTTGGGGAGAGACTCGCCGAGCGGCTCCTGCAGCTTCGCCTGCGCGGACATCGAGAGGTTGAAATACCCCGAGACCAGATCGTCGAATTCCAGGAACGACGCGGCCGGCAGCACGTAGTCGGCATAGTCGGCCGTGTCGGTCTGGAAGATGTCTACGACCACGGTGAAGAGGTCGTCACGCATCAGCGCCCGGCGGAACCGCGCCTGCTCGGGGCTGGAGGCGGCCGGGTTGATGTTCCAGCAGAGGAAGGCCTGGATGTCCGCCGGATCCTCGAGCCGGGCCGCGAGCTCCATCTGGCTGAAGCTCGGCGGGCTTTGGCTCAGCGCAGCCCCGCTCAGGTAGTCGCCGTCCACGCCCTTGCGCCCGCCGCCGTTGAGGTAGAGCAGGCCGGCGCCGGGCTTACCGTAATTGCCGGTGACCGCGGGCAGCAGCGCGCAGGCGCGCATCACGTTGCCGCCCATGGCCTGCCGCTGCAGCCCCTGGCCGAGCCAGAGGAGCGCGGGGCCGGCGCCGTAGATCCGCGCCGCTTCCTCGATCTCTGCCGCCGGCACGCCCGTGCGGGCCTCGCCCCAGGCCGGCGTGCAGGGCGCGATGGTGGGCTCCAGCTCGTCCCAACCGACGCAGTGCGCGTCGAGAAAGGCGCGGTCGATCAGCCCGTCGCGCGCCAGCACGTGCACCATGGCGAAGGCCAGCGCCGCATCGCTGCCGGGGAAGGGCTGCAGGTGAAGATCGGCCTGCTCGGCGGTCGGGTGCCGCACCGGGTCGATGACGATCACCGTGCCCGGCGCCTCCTTCAGCCAGTGCTTGTGCTGGTGCGGCGCGGAGGCGGACGGGTTGGCGCCCCAGACGACGATGCTGTGCGAATCCCTGGCCGTGCGCGGGTCGAAGCCGATCACCGACGTGCCGATCGCATAGTCGAGCGCGACGTGGCCCGCCATGTTGCACACCGTGTCCGGTTCCACCTCGCGCGCGCCGAGCCGGCCGAGGAAGCGCATCGGGAAACTGTTGGCGATCAGCGAGCAGGTGCCGGTGTAGTGCGCGTGCACGATCCTGTCGGCGCCGGCGCCCGCCACAATCTGCCTGAAGCGCGCGGCGATATCCCCGATCGCCTCGTCCCAAGAGGCCGGCTCGAAGCGGCCCTCGCCCTTGGCGCCGGCGCGCTTCAGCGGCGTCAGCAGCCGGGCCTCCGGGTCGCGGAAGACGCCGTTGTAGGCGAGCGCGCACTTGCCGCAGAGCGCGCCCCGGCTCACGGGATGGTCCGGATCGCCGAGCACGCGGGTGATCGCGCCGTCCCGCTTGATCGCGACGATGCCGCAGGCGTCGTAGCAATCGCGCGGGCACGTGGTCTTGAGGACTTCCTTCTCGCCTGGCATGGCGGCCTCCAGGGTCCGATGGTCAGCGGCAAGGTAGCGCGCTGCACGCCGCCCTGAAACCCCGTGCTAAGCTCGCGGCATCACCAGCAGGGGGAGCGCGACGATGCGGACGGTAAGGCTGCCGGGGGGCGACGAGGTCGTGGCGCTTGGCCAGGGCACGTGGCGCATGGGCGAGCGCCGAAAGGCGCTCAAGGATGAGATAGCGGCGCTCCGCCACGGCATCGCGAACGGCATGACGCTCATCGACACGGCGGAGATGTACGGCTCAGGCGGCGCCGAGAAGGTGGTGGGCGAGGCGATCCGCGGCCAGCGCGACGCGGTCTACCTGGTGAGCAAGGTCCTGCCCTCCAACGCCGGGCGCAAGCACATGGTGCGCTCCTGCGAGAAGAGCCTGAAGTGCCTCGGCACCGATTACCTCGACCTCTACCTGCTGCACTGGCGGAGCGGAGTCTCCTTGGGCGAGGTCGTCGAAGGCTTCCTCGCGCTGCAGGAGGCCGGCAAGATCCGCCGCTTCGGGGTCAGCAACTTCGACGTCGACGACATGGACGACCTGTGGGAGACCCCGGCGGGCCAGGGCTGCCAGACCAACCAGATCCTCTACAACCTTTCGCGGCGCTGGCCCGAAGCCGCGCTTCTTCCCTGGTCCCGCCGCCACGGCCAGCCGCTCATGATCTATTCGCCGCTGGAGCAGGGCAGGCTGCCCGAAGGCGGTGCGCTCGGCACCATCGCAGGCGAGCGCGGCGTGACGCCGATGCAGGTGGCGCTCGCCTGGGTGCTCCGCCACGACGACGTGTTCGTGGTGCCCAAGGCGAGCCGCATCGCCCATGTCGACGCGAATCTTGGCGCGCTCGACATCGCGCTCACCGGCGACGAGCTTGCCGCGCTGGACAAGGCCTTCCCGCCGCCCGCCAGCGACGCACCGCTCGAAATCCTGTGAGCGTGTTCGTCTTTGACGGACGCGCGACAGGCCGCGAAAGCGGCGCGCCCGCGCAGGCGCCGGCCGCAGGCCGGCTGCCGTGAGCGACAAAGAACCAGAGCGTTTCCGTTTGAAACGGAAACGCTCTGGGAGTGGAACGGTCGGTCAGTCCCCCTGGCCGATCATCTTCATGATGCCGGAGAAGTCGTCCGCTCCGAAGCCGGCGTTGCAAAAGAGGGTGTAGAGCGCGGCCGCCTCGGCTCCCAAGGGCGAGGCGGCGCCGGCCGAGGCCGCCGCGGCCTGGGCGAGGCGGAGGTCCTTCAGCATCATCGCCGCCGTGAAACCCGGCGCGTAGTCGCGGTTCGACGGCGCGGCCTCCACCGGCCCCGGCACCGGGCAGTAGGAGGTGAGCGCCCAGCACTGGCCGGTCGCCTTGGAGACGATGTCGAAGAGCGTCTGACGCTCGAGCCCGAGCCGGTCCGCCATGCCGAAGGCCTCGCAGACGCCGATCATCGAGACCGCGAGGATCAGGTTGTTGCAGACCTTGGCCGTCTGGCCCGCGCCGGAGGCGCCAGCGTGGATGACGGCCTTGCCCATGTCCCCCAGCACCGGCCGGGCGCGGTCCACCGCGTCCTTCTCGCCGCCCACCATGAAGGTGAGCGTGCCCGCCGCGGCACCGGCGACGCCGCCGGAGACCGGCGCATCCAGCAGCGGCCAGCCGCCCTCGGCCGCCGTCGCCGCGACCGCGCGGGCGGTGTCCACGTCGATGGTCGAGCAGTCGATGAGCAGCGTTCCCGGCGCCGCGACCGAGAGGACGCCATCGTCGCCGCGGTAGACTTCCGATACCTCGGCCCCGGCCGGCAGCATGGTGATGACCACCTCCCGCCCGGCCGCGGCCTCGGGGACGGACGCCGCCGTTGCGGCTCCCGCTTCGCGCGCCCTCTCCAGTGCGCCCGTGCTGATGTCGAAGGCAGTGACGGCGTGCCCGGCCTTCGCCAGATTGGCGGCCATCGGCCCGCCCATGTTGCCGAGCCCGATGAAACCCACGTCAGCCATGGCGGCCTCTCCCTTCCGTATTCATCATCAGCGGTGGGGGCGCCGTCTGCGGCCCTTCACCACGTCATGTCGCCCTTGGGCGGCACGCCGAAATAGGCATCGACCGCCGCCGCCGTCACCTCCTCCAGCCGCGCCGGGCGCCAGGCCGGGTTGCGGTCCTTGTCGACGATCTGCGCGCGGATGCCCTCGAAGAAGTCGACACCCAGGTTGCAGTGCATGGCGAGCCGGTATTCCAGCGCCATCGCCGCCTCGAAGTCCCGCTCGCCGTATTCCGTGAGCTGCTTGTGCGTGACCTTGAGGCTGGTGGGCGACTTCTGCCTGAGCGTTGCCAGCGTCTCGTCCGCCCAGCCCGAGCCCCCGGCCTCGAGGTTGGCCACGATCTCCTCCACCGAGCTGGCGGCGAAGCAGCGGTCGATCTCCGCCTGGCGGGCGGCGAGCGGCGCGGGGCCGAGGTCGGCTGCGCTTTCCGAGAGGATCCGGCCGATGGCCGCGTGCGCATCGCCGCCGAGGTCCGCCGCCAGCAGCGTCTCGTCCAGCGCCTGCAGCGCATCGCTCGCCACCACGTGGGTGGCGAGGCCGAGATAGAGCGAGTCCGCAGCCCCGATGCGCGCGCCCGTGAGCCCGAGGTAGAGCCCGGCCTTGCCCCTGAGCCTGGGCAGGAAGTACGTGGCGCCCACGTCGGGGAAGAGCCCGATCCCGGTCTCCGGCATGGCGAAGAGGGCGCGCTCGGTCATCACCCGGTGCGAGCCGTGGATCGACATGCCGACGCCGCCCCCCATGACGACGCCGTCGATCAGCGCCACATAGGGCTTCGGGTAACGGAAGATGAAGGTGTTGAGCCGGTATTCCTGTGCGTAGAAGACGGTGGCGAAGTGCCGGTCGGGATCGCCCTGCTCGCCGTAGAGAAGGCGGATGTCCCCGCCGGCGCAGAAGGGCACGCGCCCGTCGTCCCGCGCGGCGCCGCGGATGACCACGGCGGCGAGCGCGGGGTCCACCGCCCACTCCTTGAGCCTCGCGTCCAGGTCCAGCACCATGGGCTGGGTCAGCGCGTTCAGCGCCTTAGGCCGGTTCAGCGTCACGCTGCCGATCCGGCCCTTCCGCTCCAGGATGATCTCGTCGCTCACGGCCCCTCCGCCCCCGCTCGATCGCCGGCGCATCCTACTCGCCAGGGTTATGGTCTGCACGGCACTTTGCGGCCGGCATGATCCACGTCATACCCTGGTCCGCGGTCGGTCGCGTAAACTGGTACGGTCTTGACCGGACACCGCTCTCTGGCCCAGGCGCCAGGCAACGGACGCTGCCGAAAAGGAGGCTTGACCATGGCCTACAAGGAAATCGTCGTGCACGTCGCTCCCGACGAGCGCTCGCCCCAGAGGCTCGACGCCGCGGTCGAGCTGGCCGAGCGCCACGAAGGCAAGGTGACGGGCGTCTACGTGCTGTCCCGGCTCGTCGTCCCCGGATTCGCGAGCTTTGAACTCTCCACGGAGGTCTACAAGCGGCTGGATACGGAACAGCGCGCACTCGCCGAAGAGGCCGAGCGGCGCTTTGCCGAACGGCTGGGGAAATCCACGGCGGCGTCCGAATGGCGGCTCATGACGGGAGACCCGGTGGACGCGCTCACGACGAGTGCCCACTACGCCGACATCACCGTCGTCGGCCAGACCGACACCGACGACAGCCACAGCGTCGCCGGGATGGCGGACAGCGTGGTGCTCGCCGCCGGCGGCCCCGTTCTGGTCTGGCCCTATACGGGCTCGTTCAGCGTCGACGCGGCGACGATCATGCTCGCCTGGAATGGCACCCGCGAGTCGAAGCGCGCGCTCTCCGACGCGCTGCCCCTGATGCAGGCGGCGGACAAGGTCATCGTGCTCGGCATCAACACCGGCGACGGCAAGCACATACCGGGTGCCGACGTCAGCAAATTCCTGGCGCGGCACGGCGTCAACGCGGAGGCGCGGCACACGGTGAGCTCGTCGGACCTCGGCGCGAGCGACGCCCTTCTCTCCGAGATCAGCGATCACGGGGCAAACCTCCTCGTCATGGGTGGCTACGGCCACCACCGCATGCGCGAAGTGCTGCTGGGCGGCGTGACCCGCGACATCCTGCGTCAGATGACCGTGCCGGTCGTGATGTCGCATTAGGCAGACCCATGACGGGTCCGCCTGGAGCGATGCCTCCCTAATAGTCCCGAAGCTCGGAGGCTTCGGTCGCGGCCTTCGCGCCGCCGCGCATGCGCCCGCTGATCCAGACGCCGAGGATGGTCGCGAGGTAGGGCAGCGAGAGCAGCACGTCGTGGGGGATGCTCGCGCCGAATAAAAGCTGCAGCCTGATCCCCGCGACGCCCACCAGGCTGAAGAACATCGCGGCGAATGCGGCTGCGATGGGGTGGCCCGCACCGAAGATCACCGCGGCGAAGCTCATAAAGCCGCGCCCTGCGGTCATGTTCTGCGCGAATATGGTGAGGCCGCCGGCGGCCAGCTCGGCGCCGCCGATGGCGCAGAGCACGCCGCCCGACGCAAGCGCGATGAGGCGAGTCCGGCCCGGATCGGTGCCGACGCTCCTGGCCGCCAGCGGGTGCTCCCCGGCAGCGGCAAGCCTGAGCCCGAAGCGCGTGCGCCGCAGCAGCACCCACATGCCCCAGACCACGAAGGGCATCATCAGCACGAAGATGGAGAGCGCGCCGTAGGAGCCGAAGGCCTCGCCCAGCCGGGGCACGCCGAAGGGCGCGGTCACCGCCGCGAGGCTGCCGAAGAGAGCCTGGACGGCGAGCGCCGTGCCGCCGATCCCGAGCCCCGTGAGCCCGAGGCCCGCGATGATCGGGTTGGCGCCCAGCTTCTCGATCACGAACCAGAGCAGGACCGAGGCGGCGACGCAGAGCACGCAGGCGATCGCGATGGCGGCGGGAAACGAGCCGGTGAGCACGATGCCGAGGATCGTCGCGCACGCGCCGATGATCATCACGCCCTCGAGGCCCAGGTGCCAGACGCCCGCACGCTGCGCGATGACGCCCGCCATGGTGACGTAGACCAGCGGCGTGCCCGAGCGCAGGATCGCCACCATGAACTCGTGGAACTCGGTCATGTGGGGAGCTTCGCCATGCGCAGCAGGCGATCCAGCAGGCCCGACTTCGCGGTGATGAAGAGCGCGACGGCGGCGTTGAAAATGTCGATGGCGGCGGCCGGCAGGCCCGCCAGGATCGGCAGGTAGATCGCGGCCGAGGCCAGCCCACCGAAGAACAGGCTCACGACGGCCGTCGCGAAGACGGAGAGGTTCGCGACCAGCGCGATCAGCACCGCGGTAAACCCGTGCCCCGGCAGGAAACCGCTCGCGATGCGCCCGGTGGGGCCGAGCAGCTCGACCGTGCCGGCGAGCCCGGCCAGCGCGCCCGAGATCACGAAGCTGGAGAGGCCGAGGGTCCAGAGCCGCGCGCCCTGAAAGCGCACCATGGTCGGGTTGCGCCCGGCAAGGCTCGCCAGCATGCCGAAGGGCGTGCGATTGACCAGCACCCACATGGCGAGTGCTACGGCCGCGGCGATGCCGATGATGGCGGGCGAGATCCCTTGCGAATCGCTGATCCGGTAGACCGCCGGCAGAAGCGGGCTCGCCGCCTGCTGGCCGGTGCCCGACGGGTCCTTGAGCGGCCCCGAGGTGACGTAGACCAGCACGAGGGCTGCGATGAAGTTGCCCATCAGCGTGGTGATGACCTCGTCGGTGCCGGAGCGGAGCCTGAGATAGCCGGGCCAGAGCGCCCAGAGCGCGCCGCCCGCCATGCCGGCAAGGAAGGTCACAGGCAGCACCAGGGCCGCCGGTGCGCCTGCGAGCAGATGCGTGACGAAGGCGGCGCAGATGGCGCCGATGTAGAACTGCCCCTGCGCGCCGATGTTGAAGAAGCCGCAGCGGAAGGAGATCGCGACGCCGGTCGCCGTGATGAAGAGCGGCAGGCCCCAGCGCAGGCTCTGCGCCCAGCCGCCCGCGCGCAGGAAGGCGCCTTCCAGAATGGCCTCGAACATCAGCAGGGCCGAATAGCCCGCAAGCTCGAAGATGACGCCGCAGAGCGCGAGCGCCAGCACGATGAAGGCAAGCGCGCGCGGGATCGCGCCGAAGCCGAGGTTCACGCCGACGCCCCGGTCATGGCGCGGCCCACCGCCGCGAGGTCGTAGGGCGGTGCGAAGGTGCCGGCGATGCCGCCGGACAGCATGACCACCAGGCGGTCGCTGATATCGAAGAGCTCGTCGAGATCGGATGAGATCAGCAGCACGCCGCAGCCTCGGCCCGCCGCTTCCCGGAGCGCCGACCAGACGAAGGCGGTGGCGCCGATGTCGAGCCCGCGCGCGGGCTGGGCTGCGATGATGAGGCGCGCGTCGGCGTCGATCTCGCGTGCGAGGATCACCTTCTGCGCGTTGCCGCCGGAGAGTGCGCCGGCGTTCTGCGCGGCGTGCGCATAGTGCACGCCCCAGGCCTTGAGGGACTTATCGCATTGGCGCCGCAGGGCGGCCGGATCGACCAGGCTCAGCAGCGGCCGTCGCATCAGCTCGCGGACCGACCAGTTCTCCCAGAGCGCGCTGGTGAGGCTCAGCCCCTCGCTGTTGCGCTCGAAGGGGATCACCCGCAGGCCCAGCGCGCGGCGTTGGGCGGGGCTCGCGCGGTTTGCGCGGCTGCCGCCCAGGCGAATGTCGCCGTCCACCGCATCGGCGAGGCCCGCGATCGTTTTCACGAGGGTCCGCTGGCCGTTGCCCTGGACCCCGGCGACCCCCACGATCTCCCCCGGGGCCACGCTGAGGGAGACGCGGTCCAGAGCAGGCTCCTCCGGCTCCTTCGCCGTGCTGACCGACGCGAGCGAGAGGACCGCCTCGCGCGCGGCGGGGGGCGGCTCCTCCCGCGTGCCGCGTGCGCCTGCGCTGCCCACCTGCCTCGCCCCGACGAGGGCGGCGGTATCGTCCCCGTCGGCCGAGGCGACCTCGGCGCCGCCGATGATCATCTGGGCGATGCCGGCCTCGTCCGCGCCCTCGCGTGGAATGGGGCCGGCGACCAGGCGACCGCCGCGCAGCACGGAGACCGTGTCCGCGACCGCCAGCACCTCGCGGATCTTGTGCAGGATCAGGATCACCGTGACCCCGTGCCGCCTGAGGCCCCGGATGCGCTCGAACAGCGCCTCGATGCCTGAGGGCGGCAGCACCGCCGTCGGCTCGTCCAGGATCAGCAGCTTGGCGTCGGTGACCAGCGCACGGGCGATCTCCACCCCCTGCTGCGCCTCGACCGGCAGGTCGCGGATGCGCCGGCGCGGATCGACGTCGAGGTCGAGGGCGGCGAGACGCTCGCGGCAGCGCCTCAGCAGCTGGCGCCGGCCGTAGAGACCGATGCCGCCGCCGGCGCCGAATTCCAGCGCTTCGGCCACGGTGAACGAGGGGGGCAGCGCGAAGCTCTGGTGCACCAGCTCGACGCCGGCCGCGCGGGCGCCTGCGACACGTCCAAGCCGCAGCGGGCGCCCGTCGATATCGAGCGAGCCGGCGTCGGGCCGGACGAGACCGGCCGCGACGCGGGCGAAGGTCGTCTTTCCGGCACCGTTCTGGCCCACCACGGCATGAATGGCGCCGCGCGGAAAAGCGATCGAGAGCGCGTCGAGCGCCGTGACCTCGCCGTATGTGACGCGGATCCCGCGGCAGTCCAGCGCCGGCGGGTCCGTAGCGCTTGCGTGGTCCGAGAGGGTTTCCTCCCCTTAGCCGGAATCAGAGCTCCGTGTTGAACGGCACCGCGACCGATCCGTCGAGGATGCCCGCGCGCGCTGCCTCGACATGGGGCCATGCGTCCTGGGACCGTGCGACGATATCCTCAGGCCCCTGCTCCTGATAGACCGGCGAGAGGAGGAAGTCGATCACCCCGCTGCCGAGCCCGGTCGGCACGTGGCGGCCGCCCTGCCAATCGGCGCCGAGCGCGGCGCTCGCCTCGTTGTGAAGCGACTGGCCGAAATCCAGGCTCACCACGCCGATCACCGAGGCGGGCCCCAGCGCGTACTGGGCCGGGTCGAGCGCGCTCACCATGGCGCCATCGCGCTCGTTGGCCGCCTGGATGATGCCGCCGTCGGTCGCCGCCGAATCGGTCTGGATATAGTCGATCCCGTCCAGGAACATCTGGCTCGCGATCTCGTAGCCCTTCGCCGGGTCCTGGAAGGAGCCTGCGAAGGCGGCGGTGACCGTGGCATCGGGGTTGACCGCGTGAACGCCGGCCGTGAGCGCGTTGTAGTCGGCGTTGAGCGGCGGAATGCTGATGCCGCCGATGTAGCCGATCTGCTGCGACTGCGAGACGTGGGCGGCGAAGATACCCGACAGGTAGCAGCCGAGGTAATAGTCGTAAGAGACCGTCACCAGGTTCGCGATCGGCGGGTCCACCGGGTCGCCGAAGAGCTGGATCCACTTCGTGTCCGGGTAGGCGGGCGCTGCGGCCTTGAAGGCCTCGGAGATGACCGGGAAGGTGCCCAGCACGATGGAGGCGCCGGCGTCGCCGAGGGTTCTCAGCACGGTCTCGTAGGTCGCCGGGTCCTGGGCGTAGATGGCGCGGGTCTCCAAGCCCTCCGCCTCGGCGAGCTGGTTGAGCCGGCCCATCATGGAATCGATGGGGCCGCTGTCGCCGGCGGCCTGCGTGTGCACCAGCGCGACCAGGCCCGTGCTCGCGCGCGCGCCGAAGGGCAACGCGGCGCCGGCGCCAACGAACGCCGAGACACCGGCGGTGGCCGCCAGGAACCTGCGGCGGCTGAGGCGCCCGAGCGGCGCCCCGCAATCCATCGAATTCGGCTTGTTCGACATGGCCTTTCTCCTTTTCTCCCGAGGGCGCCCTCTGCGCCCGTCCGTTCATCGTGGGCAAGCCCCACGGGGCGAAGTCAGCGACTCATGCGGCGGTGCGCCTCACGAGCCCGCCGGCGGCGAGGGTGGCGCGGTCTCGCGAATGAACGCGGCGGCCTTCTCGCCGATCATGATGGCGGCCGCGTTGGTGTTGCCGGACGTGATGACGGGCATGACGGACGCATCCGCGACCCGGAGCCCTTCGATGCCGTGGACCTTGAGCCTCGCGTCCACCACCGCCATCGGGTCTGTGCCCATGCGGCACGTGCCGACCGGGTGGAAGGTCGTCACCGCGTTGGCGCGCAGCCACGCAGTCAGCTCTTCGTCGCTCCGCACCGCCTCGCCGGGCGCAAGCTCGCGGCCGCGAACGGCGTCGAAGGCCGGCTGCGCAATGACCTCGCGGACCATGCGGATGCCCGCAATCGTCGTCCGGCGGTCGGCCTCGTCCTGCAGGTAGTTGGGCTGGATCAGCGCCGGCGCGGCGGGATCGGCGGAGCGCAGCCCGATCCACCCCCTGCTCTCGGGAACGATGGGGCCGACGCGCAGGCTGAAGCCGTGGGTCTCCTCGACCGGCGCCTTCTTGAAGGGATTGGGGATGTGGAGGTTCGCCGTGGCCTCCAGCGCCGGCATGAAGTGCACCTGGATGTCCGGCGACACCATCTCCGTCCGTGTCTTGAGGAAGGCGCCGGCCTCGTAGGGGAAGGTGGTGGCGATGCCGCGGCCGAACAGCATCCCCGCGATCACGGAGCCCGTCAGCCTGTCCGCCCGCAGGTTGCGGTAGAGGGTGATCGGCTGCGTGCAAGTGTAGGCGATGACGCAGTCGACATGATCCTGCAGGTTGCGGCCGACGCCGGGGAGCTCGTGGATCACCGGGATTCCGTGCCGCTTCAGCTCGTCCGCCGGCCCAATCCCGGAGAGCATGAGGATCTGCGGGGTGTTGACGGTGCCGCCGCAGAGGATGACCTCGCGCTGGGCGCGGATGGTACGCGTCTCGGCTCCCTGCGCCACTTCGATTCCGGTCGCCCGGCTGCCGTCGACGACGACGCGGCGCACCAGGCAGTCGGTCGCGATCGCGAGGTTGCGCCGATGCCGGACCGGCCGCAGGAAGGCCGTCGAGGTGGAACACCGCTTGCCCCGCCGGATGGTGAAGTCGTAGCGCCCGAAACCCTCCTGCTCCGCGCCATTGAAGTCGTCGTTGACGGGCCAGCCGGCCTGGCGGCCCGCCTCGAGGAACGTATCGAACAACGGGTTGTCGCCGCGCGCGCGGCAGACGGTGAGCTCGCCGCCGGTCCCGTGATAGGCGTCGCCGCGCTGGACATGCCCCTCGGAGCGGCGGAAGGCCGGCAGCACCTCGTCGTAGGACCAGCCGGCAAGGCCCATCTGCGCCCAGCGGTCGTAGTCGTGGCGGTTGCCGCGCACGTAGACCATGCCGTTGATGGTGGACGAGCCGCCGAGCACCTTGCCGCGCGGCCAATAGAGCGAGCGGCCGCCGAGATCGGGCACCGGCTCGGTGTGGTAGCGCCAGTTGTAGATGCCGGAGTGGAACAGCCGCCCCATCAGCATGGGCAGCCGGAAGAGCGGGTTGCGATCCTTGCCGCCGGCTTCGACGAGGAGAACCGAGCGGTCTGGATCGGCTGAGAGCCGGTTGGCGAGCACGCATCCCGCCGAGCCCGCGCCGACGACGATGGTGTCGAACGACCGGGCGCGGGTCATGGACTGCCCTCTTGCCAGCCTCGCACTCCCTCGCGGAGCGCCGCCTGCAGTCGCATGGCCATGGTGCCCGTCTCCTCCCGCTGGTTCCGGAAAACCTGACACCCGTGTCAGGTTCCACGATTCTGTACCTTGACACGCTCGTCAAGTAATTTCTTGTTTCCGCCGTGGGTCAGACTGCGACCGGCGCCGGCAAACACGCAGGAAACCGTGCGACGCGAAGGGTGAGCATGACCAGGACGATGCGGGCAAAGGCCGGAAGCGACGCCCCGGAGCCCCGAATTCGGGCCCGGAACAAGGAGCGCATCCTGAATGCTGCCGTCACTCTCTTCGCGGACAAGAGCTTCCACGGCACGCACGTCAAGGAGATCGCGCTGGCGAGCGGCCTCCCCAAGACCAACGTCTACTACTACTTCCCCACCAAGGAGAGCATCTACGCCGCCGTGATCGAGCGGCTGATCGCGGGCTGGGACCGCGCCTTCGAGCACATCGTGACCGAGCGCGAACCGCGCGACGCCATCGCCGCCTACATCCGCGCGAAACTCGAATACTCCCGCCGCCACGCCGCCGAATCCCGCTTCTTCGCCAACGAAATCCTGCGCGGCGCGCAATTCCTGGAGCGGCGCCAGCGCCAGCACATCCGCGACGTTACCGCCCAGCGCGCCCATGTGGTGGAGGAGTGGATCCGCCGGGGCCAGATGGCGCCGGTGGACCCGCGCCACTTCTTCATCATGCTGTGGTCGGCGACCCAGTTCTATGCGGACTTCGGCGCGCTTGCCGCCGACGTGCTGGAGAAGCGGCGGCTGACGCGCAAGGACTTCGATGCCGCGGCGGAGACGATGACCCGGGTCATTCTGGACGGCTGCTGCACGCCGTCCCGCCGCTCAAGGTGACGGCGGGGGCACACCTTGGAGCGCGTCTGTCTTCGGCGGACGCGCGACAGGCCGCGACCGCGGCCCGCCGCGAATGCGGCGCGCCCGCGCAGGCGCCGGCCATAGGCCGGCTGCCGTGAGCGACAAAAAATCAGTGAGTTTCCGTGTGAAACGGAAACGCACTGAGGAGCCGTTCGGCCGCTCTCGCGCGTGCTATCCAGACCGGATATGCCGCTCCCGCACCGCTTGCGATGCGGGAGCGATGATGTATAGTCCGGCGCCAATGTCAGCCGCCCCGCCGCTGCGGCGCGGGCGGGCTGCTATGTGCCGCGACCGATATTCAGGAGATCAGCGCCGCATGCCGCTCTACGAGAGCACGTTTATTGCGCGTCCCGACATCTCGTCCCAACAGGTGGACGGCCTTGCCGAGCAGTTTCGCGAGATCCTGACGGAGGCCGGCGGCGAGGTCGCCAAGACCGAGTATTGGGGCCTGCGCAGCCTTGCGTATCGCATCAAGAAGAACCGCAAGGGCCACTACTACTTCATGAACATCGATGCGCCGCCGGACGCGATCGACGCCATGGAGCACACGATGCGCATCAACGAGGACGTCATTCGCTACCTCACGGTGCGGGTCGAGGAGCACGATCCCAACCCGGCGCCGCTCACGCAGTCGCGCGGACGCGGACGCGATGGCCGCGGCGGGCGCGGCGGACGGTGGGAGAGCCGCGGCGGCGAAGGCCGGCGCCGGGAGGACGACGGCGAACGCGGCGAACGCAGGGATCGCGACGCGCCCCGTGAGCGCCGAGACGCTGCACCGGGGGAGACCACACCGGCGGAGGCCACACCGGCGGCGGCCGCACCGGCGGATGCGGGCACCGAGCCCAAAGTGAGCGAGGCAGCGGCCGGCGGCGAGGCGACCGGCGGTGCTGCTGAGGAGAAGAGCGATGGCTGAAGGCGAACGGAGCGAGAGCGCCCCGCAGCCCGCCGGTGCGAGCCGGCCAGGGC
>JAPPHR010000018.1 GCA_028820995.1 Rhodospirillales bacterium | reverse complement strand
CGCTTCAAGGAGGTCCAGGAAGCCTACGAGGTGCTGAAGGACCCGGAGAAGCGCGCTGCCTACGATCGCTTCGGCGCCGACTGGCAGGCAGGGCAGGAGTTCCGCCCGCCGCCGGACTGGCAGTCCGATGTCGGCTTCGCCGGAGGCGGCTACACCGGGGCCGGCGAGTTCAGCGACTTCTTCGAGGCCCTGTTCGGCAGCGCCGGACACCGCCGCTCGGGCGGCGGGTACACGCACCTGCGCATGAAAGGCGAGGACATTCATGCGCGGATCGCCATCTCGCTGGAGGAGTCCTTCCGCGGTGCGACGCGCAGCCTTTCCCTGGCGGTGCCGCAGTTCGACGAGAAGGGCCGCCTGGTGACCCGGCGGCACGGCCTGAACGTCACGATCCCCAAAGGCGTGGTTCACGGCCAGCAAATCCGGCTCAGGGGCCAGGGCGGCCCGGGCCTCGGTGGCGCGCCGGACGGCGACCTGTATCTCGAGGTCGTCTTCGCACCACACAGCCTGTTTCGCGCCGGCCGGCCGCGACATCCATCTCGATCTACCGGTCGCGCCATGGGAAGCCGCGCTCGGTGCAACGGTCATCGCGCCGACGCTCGGCGGCGATGTGGAGCTGAAGATTCCCGCCGGTGCGCGCACCGGTAGCAAGCTCCGGCTCAGGGGGCGGGGCTTGCCCGGCACACCGGCCGGAGACCAGTATGTCGAGATCGAGATCCAGACGCCGAACGCCGAGACCGATGAGGCGCGCGCGCTCTACGAACGGATGAGGAAGGAAATGGCCTTCGATCCGCGGGCCGGTCTCGTGAGGGGTTGAGACGATGGAGGAACGCGGAATCCGGGAACTCTCCGGTACGCTGCTCGACGAGCGAACGGTCTTCACCCTGCACGAGTTGTGCATCGCATGCGGGGTGCATGCGGAGATCGTGATCGAGATGGTCGAGGAAGGCGTGCTGGACCCCCGAGGCGCCGATCCGGCCGACTGGCGCTTTTCGGGCAACGCGGTGACGCGCGCGCAGAAGGCGCTCAAACTGGCCCGCGATCTGCGCGTCAACTGGCCGGGGGCGGCTCTTGCTCTCGATCTGCTGGAAGAAATCGAACGCTTGCGTTCGCACCGTCACGTGGCCTGGCGGTCGGAACGGCTGCGCGACCCCGACGATTAGGCCAAGCTCCGGCGCGGGCAAACGGGACTGCCGCATAGACCCTGACCCTGCGGCCGAGCCGTCCGGCGCTTCGCCCTGCCCTCGCGCGCAGCCGCTGTATCGGAGGCGGCCTGTTGACGGCTTCGGGCCGTCGGACCCAGACCGCCGATGTGCATTCGGTAACGGAGACACGGGCTTGACCATCCGCAATCTCGGTTCACTCTTCAATGCCAGGTCCGTGGCGCTGGTCGGCGCCAGCAAGACGCCGGGATCGCTTGGCGCCGTGCTCGCCCGCAACCTGTTCAATTCGGGCTTCGACGGCCCGATCATGCCGGTCAATCCCCGCCACGAGGCGGTTGAGGGCGTCCTGACCTATCCGGACGCTGAATCCCTTCCTCTCGTGCCCGATCTCGCCGTCATCGCGACGCCGCCCGCGACGGTTCCCGGCTTGATCGCCGCCTTCGCCGAGCGCGGCTCTAGGGCGGCTGTCGTCATCACCGCCGGCTTCGGCGCACATGACCGGGACGGTCCGTGCCTGCGGCAGACGATGCTCGACGCCGCGCGACCGCATACCATGAGAATCGTGGGGCCCAATTGCCTCGGCGTCATGGTGCCGGGCATCGGCCTCAACGCCAGTTTCGCGCATCGCGCGTCCTGCAAGGGGCCGCTCGCCATCGTCGCGCAGTCGGGCGCCGTACTCGCTTCCGTGCTGGGCTGGGCAGCGCCGCGCGGTATCGGCTTTTCGCATGTCGTCTCCTTGGGCGACATGAGCGACGTCGATTTCGGCGACATGCTGGATTACCTGGCGACCGAACCCGGCGTGCGCGCCGTGCTTCTCTACATCGAAGAGGTCACCCAGGCGCGCAAGTTCATGTCCGCGGCGCGGAGGGCAGCCCGCATCAAGCCCGTCATCGTCGTCAAGGCGGGTCGCCACGCGGCGGGCGCCCGCGCCGCTGCATCGCACACCGGTGCCCTTGCCGGGCTGGACGCCGCCTACGACGCGGCCTTCCGCCGCGCCGGAATGCTCCGTGTTTTCCATACCGGCGAACTGTTCGACGCCGTCGAGACGCTCGCGATGGCGCGACCGGTGGGCGGCGACCGGTTGGCGATCCTGACCAATGGCGGCGGTTTCGGCGTGCTGGCGGCAGACGCGCTGATGGACGAGGGTGGCCGCCTTGCGGACCTTGCAACGGCGACAGTGGAGCGCCTCAACGCGGTGCTGCCGCCGACCTGGTCGCATGCCAATCCGGTCGACATCATCGGCGATGCACCGGGTGCGCGCTATGCCGACGCATTGAGCGTGCTGCTGGAAGACCCCGGAGCGGACGCAATCCTGACCATTCGTTGCCCGACCGCCATAGCGTCGGGAATCGAGGCCGCCCGAGCGGTCGTCGACACGGTTGGCGACAGCCCGCGATGCGTGCTGACGAGCTGGGTCGGCGACGAAGACGTGCGCGTAGCGCACCAGCTGTTCGCCGAGCGCCGCGTGCCGAGCTACGACACGCCCGACCGCGCGGTTCGGGCCTTCATGCACATGGTGAATTACCGACGGAACCAGGAGAGCCTCGCCCAAACTCCGCCATCCGTCCCCAAAGAGTTTGCTCCCGATACGGAAGCCGCCCGCCGAGTGGTCGATGCCGCGCTTTCCGACGGCCGCGAATGGCTGACCGAGCCCGAAGCGAAGGCGGTCATGGCGGCCTATGCGGTACCGGTCGTACCCACCCACGTTGCACCCGATCCGGATGCTGCCGCGCGGATCGCGGCGCGACTGGCCACGCCGGTCGCCCTCAAGATCCTCTCCCGTGATATCACGCACAAGTCCGATGTCGCCGGGGTGGTGCTCGACCTGCGCGCGCCGGCCACGGTTCGCGAAGCGGCGGAGCATATGCTTGACCGAGTACGAAACACGGGGCCGGACGCTCGTCTCGACGGCTTTACCGTCCAGCCGATGGTTCTGCGTCCCGGCGCCTTCGAGCTGATCGTCGGTGTGATCGAAGACCGGCTGTTCGGCCCGCTGGTCCTGTTCGGCCATGGCGGCACCGGCGTCGAGGTCATCGGTGATACTGCCCTCGCCCTGCCGCCCCTCAATATGACTCTGGCCCGACAGACGATTGCCCGGACCCGCATCCACCGGCTCCTGCAAGGCTACCGCGACCGGCCGCCAGTTGCTCTCGACGACATTGCGCTCACGCTGATCAAGATCTCGCAACTGGTCATCGATATGGCCGAGATCGTCGAGCTCGACATCAACCCTCTGCTCGCCGACGAATTCGGCATGATCGCACTCGATGCGCGCGTACGGGTGCGCGCCGCCGGCGGACCAGCGGTGGCGCGACTTGCTATCCGGCCCTATCCCAAGGAGCTTGAGGAGACCGTCCGCCTCGCGGACGGCGCCACGCTTCTTCTGCGCCCGGTCCGGCCGGAGGACGAGCCCGCCTTCCAGGATCTGTTTTCTCAACTCTCGGCGGATGCAGTGCGCTTCCGGTTCTTCGGACCCATGAAGGTCCTCACCCATCCGTTCGCGGCCCGGATGACGCAAATCGACTACGACCGCGAGATGGCGCTCGTCCTGACAGAGCAGGGAACCTCCGGCCTCGCCCCGGTCCACGGGGTCGTCCATATCGCCGCCGATCCGGACGGCGAACGTGCCGAGTACGCCATCATGGTTCGCACCGACATGACCGGGCGCGGGATGGGGTCCGTGCTGATGGACCGCATCGTCGCCTACGCAAAGACGCGCGGCATGAAGGAAATCTTCGGCGAGGTGCTGGCGACGAACGTCCCGATGCTGAAGCTCTGTGACAGGTTGGGCTTCACCCGCCACCGGACCCCGGAAGACGCGGGAATCGTCGAGGTCCGGCTCTCCCTTGAAGACTGCGCCGCCTGATCCAGTGCAATTGAACATGACCATCTGTTCGAACCGTGGGAAGGGGCGGCTTTCGGCCGGGGACCGGTGCTGGCGGTTGAGCCACTCCCTTGACGTTTGCCGATGCGGCTCGTGCTGGCCCTGCACGCTCGCTCGCTCACCACGCCCGGATCCACCGGCGCCTGCCTTCGGGATGGTGCCATGAACCAGACGCGCGATCGGGTACGAGCTGGCCGGCTGTGCCCGCTCGCAGTGCATCCATGCACAGAGACGCGCTGCTGACGTTCCCCGAAGGCCTCCGAATATGCCGAGAGTGCTCTCACCGCTAGGGGCGACAACAAACCGCGCTCAGCACCATCTCGCGCGCAAGGAGCCGGAGGATGGCGCTGCGGACCATGCCGAGTTTCAGGAGAAGATGGACGAGGTGCACAGCAGAGCCGAGATCAACACTGCCAAGCAGCGACACGGCCCGATCGACAAGGTGGAACTCTACTCCAGCGCCTTGCTGACAAAGTTCGACAGCCTCGACAAGATCCATGTGCCGGCGGACGACCCTCCGTTCCGAGGGTCCTGCGCTGGCCTGCGCCGGCCATCAACTTGGCCAGAGTTCCCGGCTAGAGTGCCTGGTGCCCGGTGCCGAGTCGGTACCGGGGCGGATCGGTCTGGAGGCTTCATCGACGGGAACGCTGCGTGAAGGGCAACCCGCTACAGGCGATCGGCCATGGCCTCCTGGCGTTGTTCGAGGCCATCGGGCGCCTTGCCCTCTTCGCGCTCGAGGCGACCTCGCACTGTGCGAGGCCGCCTTTCTACCCGCGCCTGCTTCTGCGCCAGATGGTGGAGATCGGCTTCTACTCGCTCCCGGTGGTGGGGCTGACCGGCCTCTTCGCCGGGATGGTCCTGGCACTGCAGAGCTACACCAGTTTCTCCCGCTTCTCGGCTGAGAACACGATCCCCACCGTTGTCGTGCTCTCAATCACCCGCGAGCTTGGGCCGGTGCTTGCGGGGCTCATGGTGGCTGGCCGGGTGGGCTCGGCGATGGCGGCGGAGATCGGCACCATGCGGGTCACCGAGCAGATCGACGCGCTCACCACACTCTCGACCAATCCACACAAGTACCTGATCGTACCCCGCCTGGTGGCCGGCTTTCTGATGCTACCCTTGCTCGTCCTGATTGCTGACATCATCGGAGTCTTCGGCGGCTATCTGGTGAGCATCTACAAGCTCGGTTTTAACCCAGACGCCTACATCAACAACACCCTCGAATACCTGGAGGTGATGGACGTGGCATCGGGCCTCGTGAAGGCCGCCGTGTTCGGCTACCTGATCGCTTTGATGGGCTGCTACCACGGCTTCCACTCCAGGGGCGGCGCCCAGGGGGTGGGCAAGGCCACTACCAACGCCGTGGTGACCGGCGCGATCCTGGTGCTGGTCTTCAACTACATCATCACCGAGGCGTTCTTCGCCCAATAAACGCGCCCGAGGTCGCCCGCGCCGGCGCGGGCGCCAACCAACCCAGGATCGCCCTCAATGGCCTCTGCAAGACGTCCGCCAACATGGTACTGCTCGACCGCCTCGACCTCAACACCCACGCCGGGGGATCGGTGGTGGTGATCGGCTGCTCCGGCATGGGCAAGTCGGTCATGCCTAAGATTCTGCCGGGACGGCTGCGGCCGGATGCGGCCAGCGTCACGATCGACGGCGAGGAGCTTACCGCGAGCCGTGCCACACGAGAGGGCGCGATCCGCAAGATCGGCATGCAGTTCCAGAACGGTGCGCTCTTCGATAGCCTCTCGGAGTGAAAGAATGACGCCTTCGGCTTGATCCTGGGGCATGGCACGCCTCGGAGGGAGGCACGAGGGATCGCCTTGGAGACGCTCGCCCAAGTGGTTCTCCATGCGGAATCCGCCGATCTCCATGACGCTCGTGATGGCCAGCCCGAGACCTCTGCATCCGGCGACGGACGGTCGCCCCGACATGCTCAACGACAGCGGTCCGATCGACGCCGGCACCGTGCAGGCTGTGAGCTTCTGGCGGTGTCGGCAACCCCGGTGACCGATGATGGGTGCGTCCTGGGCATTCCAGCTGACCTCGAACAGCTACTGGCGGATTCCCGGCGGAGGCGCGCACCGTCGACATAGTCGTCAACCACGCTGCAGCATCCATGCCTGCTCGTCCGAACGGCCGATCGTTTATCGTAGAAGTCAAAGAGATGGGCCTCATACCCTGCCGATGCTCGCCCGCTACGCAAATTCACCTAGGTAAGATTCCCGAATTGAGTGCGCCCGAGCTCACCATGTAAGGGTCTAGTCCGATTCGCAACAATTGCGAAGGCAATGATCATCGCAATCCAACGAGCTGAATACCGCTGATTTTGGGGGCACGGAAGCCTGGACTAAAGAGAAGATGTGCAGGTGTCGACGCGTAGACTGATCACGTGACCCCAGGAAAGAATGCAAGTGATTCACGAGCTGGGGAACAATTAGCTGATGTCCTTGCATCAGATGGTCCACAGCGTGTTCTCCGAATGCTTTGGTGGCGATTTTCTGCGCCCGGCGCCATGCCAGTGAGACGGCGGATGACGGTTCAGCGTAGAAGTCGCCGAAACCGACAGCTTGTCGAATGTAGTAGCGGAACTTCAGTGTCTGAATGAGAGGGACGCTGAGCTGGCGCTCATCGAAAGATTGCTCATGGTCAAGGGCGACAAGAAGGCGGAGACAAACGTAGAGGACGACGATCCGAGGCACTATCACTTTGAGCCAAGCGCCGGTTTCTATCGGCGCGCTTTCCAACTGCTGGCGGGCATCGACACCAACGCGGTACCGGTCAACTCGGACAATAGCGTTCTGAAGATGACTATTGCCCATTTGGAGGTGCCCGGGAAGATCCGGGTAGAGAAGCTCATCCCAGAGGCCACTCGTGCCGGCCGCGAGATTCTCTCACGCGCTGAATCCTGCCTTCGACAACCAGCTGCAAGGGGTTCTGTTCGAGCGACGCAACATTGCCGGCCGCATCGCCGCAAGCGGTCGCTCTGGGCGGCGCGAAATCAGCATCGACTCCTGACGCACGAACACCGGTGTAGGAGCGTCTCCGGAAAGAATACCGGGACGCCTTCGACATCGGGGACGTTGATCGAGGGGCGAATTCGGCAGTGACGCGGAGAGCCGCAGCCGCAAAGGGTGGTTCGGCGCCTGAGGTCGAGCTTACGCTCGCCGGCGATCCCGCCGCTCTCGACAGGGGCTGGCGGGCGGCCGTACCCGCTGGTGCGGACTGTACGTCGCAGCGGCTGCGCAGCACCTAGTACGACACGCGCGACTTCCGACTGCTCCGCCGCGGCTTCACACTGCGCATTCGTGAAGGCGGGGAACGTCTGGTCCAGACCCTGAAGTCGAAAGAACCTCTCGGGCCCGGTCTGATCCTCAGACGCCAGGAATGGTCGCGGCCGGTCGAGACGCCATTGCCCAGCCTCCCGCTTGCGTCCGATGCGTCGGTGAGAGACGCGGTCGGACCACTCGGACCGGCGGAGCTGGCTCCGGTCTTCTGCACCGATGTCTTGCGCCGCACGGCCAGGGTGGAGGTCGCAGCACCCGATCACCGGGCCGCCGTGGTCGAGCTCGCGCTCGACAGCGGAGAGATCGAAGCCCAAGGGAAGCGGGATACGGTGTCGGAGCTCGAACTCGAGATGATCGAAGGTCCGGCAAGCGCGCTCTACGAATTGGCCATCGCTCTGCAGGCCTCCGCGTCGTTCCGCATTCAGACCGCCAGCAAGGCCATGCGCGGGTATGTCCTCGCCGGAGCGGAAAAGTACTCCGGCCACAAGGCCCCCGCGCTGGCACTCGATCCGGGTATCTCGGTGAACGACGCCTTGATAGCGATGTTTCGCGCCTGCGCCGACCATTGCGCGGCAAACCACGACGCAGTGCTGGACGGTAACGATCCCGAAGGAGTGCATCAATTTCGTGTCGCACTGCGTCGGCTGCGCTCGGTCCTCTCCGCCTTCCAGTCCGTTCTCTCGACCGTCGATCTTGAGTGGCTGGACCGCGAGGCCAAGCTCCTCATCGACTTGCTGGGCCCGGCGCGCGACTGGGACGTGTTCATCGCTGAAACGCTGGCGGCGGTCCGGGAGGCGCGGCCGGACGACAAGACCCTCGCGTGCCTCGCCGCAGCAGCCGGCACGCAACGCGGGCGCGCTTACGAGCGGGCTCAGACATTGCGCGATCCTGAATTCACCACGTTCCTGCTTCGCTTCGGTCGCTGGATCGAGACGGCGGCCTGGCGGGAGACAGCTGACCATGCCGTGCTCGACCAGCCGCTTGCGGGCCTCGCCGGGCGTCTTCTCGACCAGCGCCACGAGCGGGTCCTCAAGCGCGGACGCGGATTCGAGAATCTCTCCGACAGCCGACTCCACCGGCTCAGGATCGTGCTCAAGAAGCTGCGTTACCCGTGCGAGTTCTTCGCCGGTCAGTTCCCCGAGAGCAAGTCCAATCCCTACGTCAGAGCGTTGCGCGGGCTCCAGAGCGACCTCGGCCGCCTGAACGATGCCGCCGTCGCGGAGCAACGCCTGACGGCACTGCTTCGCGATCATCGGAAGAATGGCGATCTCGGGGCTATCTCCGTTGCGGCGGGGCTGGTGATTGGTTGGCACGCCCGTGCCTGCGAGGCGAGCCGGGTCAGACTTGCTGAGGATTGGCACGTCTTTGCTGCCGCCAAACCCTTTTGGCGCGCTCCTGATGGCTCGGCCGAATGACCGACCTCATAGCCTCTCCGGCAGGGTCCTGCTTGCTTGGCTGAAACATGTATGGAGACGTTCCGATCGCGCTCGGCGGAATTGGTCTGTTTCTGCTGGGCATGATCATCTTGACGCAGGGGCTGCGCGACTTGGCCGGCAGCTCCCTGCGACGCGTGCTGGCACGCTTCACGAGCAGCCCCCTGAAAGGCGCTGCCGCGGGCGCGGTCGTCACGGCAATCGTACAGTCGTCGAGCGTTACGACGGTGACGGCGGTCGGCTTCGTCGGAGCCGGGCTGCTGACCTTTCCGCAAGGACTCGGCATCGTCCTCGGCGCCAACATCGGAACGACGATCACCGGCTGGCTTGTAGCGCTTCTGGGCTTCAAGCTCAGTCTCGGCAGCGCCGTCCTGCCGCTGGTCCTCATCGGCGCATTGTTGCGCTTGTTCGGGGGGTCGCGCCTGGCAGCAGCAGGCTGGGCGCTCGCCGGATTCGGCGTGCTCTTCATCGGTATCGAGACCATGCAAGAGGGAATGTCCCGGCTCGAGGGAATCGTCACGCCCGCCGATTTCCCGGACGACAGCCTGGGCGGACGGCTGCTGCTCGTACTGATCGGGGTTGGAATCACGCTGGTAACTCAGTCTTCGAGCGTCGGCGTGGCCACCGCGCTCGCCGCCCTGGGAAGTGGCGCAATCTCCTTTCCGCAGGCAGCGGCGATGACGATCGGCATGGACGTCGGCACCACTTTCAAAGCCGCGCTCGCGACCCTGGGCGGCTCGACGGCGACGCGGCGCACGGGCTTCGCGCATGTGATCTACAACCTGATGACCGGCGTGCTCGCCTTGTGCATTCTCGATCTCTATGCGCTGCTCACCGAACGCTGGCTCGCTGGCGGAGGTGCTGAAGCGGCCCAGTTTGCACTGGTGGGCTTCCACACCACCTTCAACGTTCTGGGCGTGGTCCTCGTGCTTCCCTTCGCTGAGCCGTTCGCCCGCTTTCTCACCTTCCTGTTTCAGGAAAGGGGGCCGGCGCTCACGCGCCGCCTGGACGACCGCCTGCTCGACCACCCACCGCTTGCAGTCTACGCGGCAACATCGACTGCCGGCGATATCATCCGGCACGTAGCGTCGGCATTCGGGGAATTACTCGACCCCCGGTACGAAGCGCCCGCAGGACTATCGGAGTCAGCAGCATTCGACGACGCGCTTGTCAGGACGCGATCGTTCGTCGACCGGATCCGGAGCGAATCGTTGGAGCCGGAACTCCAAAGCCGACACGCCGCTACCATCCACATCCTGGACCACTCGTTACGGCTGATTCATCGCGGCCAACAGGAGGACCGCGTCAGGACCCTGCACACCGAGCATCGGCTGCGACGCCTTTCCCTGGTGCTCAGCGACGCGCTGAACCGCTCTGCCGAGGCGACCATCGCGTCCGAGGTCGAACGGTTCCATCGCATTACACAACTGCTGGGCCAGCAGCGGAGGCGATATCGCGAGCTGATGGTGATGTCGGCGATTTCGGCAGAAGTCGATACGGAAACCGCGCTCATGCGGCTTGACGCCATGCGATGGCTGTACCGGGTCAGCTACCATCTTTCGCGCATCGCCCACCACATGAGTTGTATGGAGAGAGGCGTGCGACCCGCCGGGGCGCGCGACGAGATCGCAGGAGAGGTTGCGCTTGACTGATTGACCGCGCCGGGCCGGAAGTGGCGGACTCAACAGGTGAACCGTTCGCACAGTTCGACCACTGCCGCCGCCAGACAGGCCCTGGGAGAGAGCAGCGCGCAAAATCCGATGAAAATGTGTGCGCTTGACCCGCAACGATCCGGCCTCGCAGTTGATCAACGGACAGGAGGCAGAGGTTCTCAAGGCGGGCCGCCACCTGCATCGTCCTCGGAGTTCTCGGCCAGATCGCTTCTGCGGCGCGTGCCTCTATTGCCCCGAGGATCAGAGACAACTCCGACACCGGAACCTGCTATCCGCCCGCCGCCACGTCCAGTGCTGCATGCCAGCCATGCGCCACACGTAAGTTCTCTGCGCCATGATCGTTCGCATATGCAATGCGGACACGGCGTGCGGTGGCTGGCTCGGCATCTTGAGTTTTCCCACCCGTAGCGCCCTGCAATCAGGAGATGACGATATGGATATTGCAGGCATCGCTAAAGCGGTGCGGGAATGGCGGGAGCGCAATCGTGCTCGGCGCGAACTTCAGTTCCTCAGCGACCGTGAACTTGCCGATATCGGCTTGACGCGAAGCGGGATCGATCTGGCAGTGCGAGGCGAATACAGAAGGGCACGCTCAACCGGTTCTGTGGCGGGGCGGTAACAATGGAGCCGAAGACGCGCCCGGGCAGGCTTCGGCATCCAAGCTACTGCAAGCCCGTCCGCCAGCCTGTCGGCCCGCCTCGCCCCTCGCAGGGGCACGGTTGGTGAGTGCTCACCGATGACAGGGCTTCCCTTGTTGCTACCATCCCCCTGTGCCACGCGTGCTGCTATCACTACCCCGACGGAACTGGCCGGTGCTCGCATCGCTCACTTCTCCGCCGGTGGCAGCCTTCTTCATTGCACGGTTGGGTTCGCTTCCGCATTGCGCGAGTCGGGGTCTGCGCGATGCTCACTCGCGTTGCGGCCCGCATGATCGCAGGAGCCGCCCAAGGCGGCCCATACGCTCCCTTAACCTCGGCGAGGGCTCCGTCGCGGGACGCACCTTCCTCCCCCTTCCTCACTTCCGGCCTGCGCCGCATGGATGCGGTTCGACACCCGCTCGGCGTCGGCGAAGAACCGGTCGGGCAGGTGGGCGCTGCTCTCGGCCGTCTTGGCCCGAGCGTGACTCAATGGCTTTGCGACGGTCACCATGGCCACGCGGTTCAAGGCGGCTCACGGCAGACGGCGTGGATCGGACCAAGCTGATATAACCTCCGGCCAGCCAGCCAAACAGCCGGGAGAGCCCGCTTCATGCCCACCACGCGGATCAACGGGTCAACGCTGAACAAGGGCGTGTACCGCCAGCTCAATGTTCTGCGCAGATAGATCGGCGACGACACGGCATCTGGCCGCAACGGCAGGACACCGCAATGAGCTAGCCGCGTTGCACAACGTTACGGCGAGAGCCCACCCTGATCCGTGCACGCCGTCTGACAAGAGCCCGACAAGCAGGGTTTCATGGTGACGTCCGTTCTATTCTCGCCCTTCACGTTGCGTGATGTCACGCTCAAGAACCGCGTTGCCGTTTCGCCCATGAGCCAGTATCGGGCCAGGGATGGAGAGGCGAATGACTGGCACCTGGTTCATCTCGGCCGCTTCGCCTTGGGCGGAGCAGGCCTTGTCTTCGTCGAGGCGACTGCCGTCGAAAAGGATGGCAGGCGGACGCATGGCGACCTGGGGCTCTGGAGCGACACGCAGATCGAGCACCTGAGCCCGGTCACCCGTTTCCTCGCACGCGAGGGTGCCATTCCGGGGATCCAGCTCGGTCATGCCGGCAGAAAGGCATCCGAACGACGGCCCTGGCACGGCGAGACGCCGGTCGACGCCGAGGATCTGTCGGAGCGCAGTGAAGCCCCTTGGACCGCGATTGCACCGTCTCCCGTGCCCTATGCCGAGGGCTGGCCGGAACCGGCAGAAATGTCCGACGACGACGTGCAGCGGGTCATAGGTTCGTTCGGCGAGGCGGCGAGGCGATCTAACGAGGCCGGCTTCAAGGTGCTCGAAGTCTATGCCGCACACGGATTTCTCATTCATCAGTTCCTGTCGCCGATTTCCAACCGGAGAACGGATCGATGGGGCGGCAACGGTGAAAATCGCCGACGATTTGCCGTCGAGGTTGCGAGATCGATCCGCAGGAACTGGCCCGACGGGCTGCCTCTGGTGTTCCGACTATCGGCGACGGACTGGGTCGACGGCGGTATCGAAGTCGACGGCACGATCGAAACCGCCAAGGCGCTCGCGGCAGAGGGCGTAGACATGATCGATTGCTCAAGCGGCGGCATCGGGGGGAAGGAACGTCCGCACCGCATGAAGATCGAACAGGGCTTTCAGACGCCATTCGCGGCTCGTATTCGCGAAGAGGCTGATATTGCAACGATGAGCGTGGGTTTCTTGTGGGACGCGCAGTTTTGCGAGCACGCGCTCGCCACCGGCAAGTGCGACATGATGGCGCTTGCCCGCGAACTCCTCGATGATCCGAACTGGCCTCTTCACACTGCCACAGAGCTCGATGTGGACGACGACCACGATGCTTGGCCGGTGGAAGCCGGATGGTGGTTGAGGAAGCGCGCGCGTCTGTTGACCAAACTCGGCGTCCGATAGAAGGGCACGTCGACAAATCTGCGCTCATTAACACCGCCCGGCCTCTCTGCTGGAGAGAGAACGACGATAGGTAGACTGGTTCACGCTGCGGAGCTTGCTACCGCCCTTGCGATGGTCGTGCGCATCCACTTTCTGACGACGCTGTTGCTGTGCGCATGGCAGACCCCCACGATCCGGAGTGCTGTAGATGGACCGTCTCACGACGGTGCCGATAGTGCCGCCCCGAGCTAAGACGAGCCACTCGTCATCGCCCGCGTAGACGGCGCGGGTCGGCGCCCGGAGAGCGCCAGGCCGTGTGCCACGGTTGCTGAGCGGGAACCGGCGCCGCGCAGGGAGGGACGCGGCGCCGGTTCCAAGTGAACGGGGAAGGTCGCCCGTTCAGAAGTGGATATTGTTATCGGCCTGCGGTTCGGCAACTTTTTTTTGCCTGCTGCCCGGTCTTGCCTCGCCAGGTTGCAGACCAGCTTCTCCAGCCGGGCCGGCTCTCGGCGCAGAGTCGACCGTACGCGCAAGATCGCTTCGGCGACGTCGTCTAACCCGCCGACACTAAAGGGAATCGATACGTTGCCTCGCTGATCGGAGTCTGATCATCCCGTCGATCAACGTCTCGCCGGCTTATCTGGGCTGGAGGGCGCCGGCGAGCCTGACGGTGGCGCAAGTGACCGGCAGGAGCTGCCCCGCCATCCGGCAACGCCCGGGGTGGGACACGAACTGGCGGATGGAACCTGTCGCCGTGCGCGCGGCCGATATGATGCTCGCCCGTTCGACGGGACCCGCCGCGCGATGCTTGAAGACACCGGAGACCCCTTGGCGAGAGGTACGCGCCAGTTCATGGAAGGTACTTCGGTCACAATGCAGGAATTTGATTCGGAAGCGCCCTCCGGCGCTCCGGTCATCGCCTAGGTCAAGCGGTGCGATTCAGCTAATGGCTTTGGCTACCTGGCCCCAGCCGACGGCTCGCGCGATATCTTCTCCGGTCAACCTCGTCCGGCCGCGGCCGGTTCGGGACAAAACGGTCGCTGTGTGCCGCAGTGCTTCTCAAGCCGGCTGCGATGCATTGGAACGAAGCTTGCGCCTGAGATCATGACGCAAGCCCGCGATGGAGACATCCCCCCGCCCTGAAAGCTCACGAAGCAGGTCCGGAAGCGTCCAGCGAACGCACGCGCCCTTCCGGGGAAACAGGAACCCCGCGTGACCGATGGCGTATTCGTCATCGTAGTCCAGCAAGGCGTAACCGAGCAGCTGTAGCAGCCATTTTCCCTGGGCTCTCTGTATTGTGGTCTTGATCTCCCACAGGCAGCCATCGACGATCAGGTCGCCATCCGCTCCGCCCACGTCCCGGGCGCCCGCGAACACCGGATTCAAGGTGGCCGGCATTCCCTGCCAGTCGGCATGGCGATGCCTGAACGTGGCGGCCAGGACCGCGACATCCTCGACCCACGCCCGGGGGATTGCGTTTAGCAGTCTCTCGGGATCGGTGACGTCTCTGCCGTCCAAGAACTCCGCAGGCCATCCCCGTCCGCCGCGCCCGATTGATTCGAAGATCGCAAGAACCAGGCAGAGGCGGGCAAGGCGGCACTCCTCTGCGCCGGTAGGCCTCCGGTGGTGCGCCGCGAGCGACCCGACCGTCCGGTCCAGGAGGTCGAAGAGTTCAAGGGTGCAATCCAGCGGCAGCTTCTTTGCAGCGAAACCGCGAAGGATCGCGCCAGACCAGGCACGCGACAGCGACGCCAGACTCTCCCGCCCGGCGCCGGGTTTGATCCAGACCGTATGGTAGCCGTCTTTGGTATCCGAGAAATGCTGCCAGTCCTCGTCGCCGTCCGGGGCAGAGCCAAACTGCGTAATCGCATAGTCGGAAAACCTGGACGGATCGGATCGCGCCAAGTCGACGAGATCATCGACTCGCGTGACCGCCCAGGCGCCGTTCCGCGCCACGGTGAACTCAGAGGACGGCGTGATCGCGAAGTGATACCGGATACGATAGTCGACGGCGTGGCCGATCAGTCGGCGGACCGCCGGCGGCGTGCCGCTCTCAAGACGGCAAATCGCTGGATGGCTGTCCAGATGCCCGTTGATCTCGGCCAGCACGCGCCGGTTGCTGCCAGCCGCAAATGCCTGTCTCAGGAATCCGCCAAGCGGCGAGCTGGGATTCTCGACCTGCTTCTTCAGCGACATGGCCGGTGTCCGGGATCGGAGGCGAAGCGTGGATGTTGGCTACCGGAGGCAATGCTGGCAACGTCGCGAGCTAGATGACGGGCGCGGTCCCGGTTTGCCGCTATTCGACCAGGTCGCGGTAGGCGTGGTAGCTCGCGTGCCCGATGAGCGGAAGGGTGACGATCAGGCCGATGTAGACGACCACGAGGCCTGCCACCGAGAAGGCGACGATCAGCCCTGCCCAGAGGACCAGCGGGCGCCAGTTGTGCGCGACGGCGCGCAGGCTGCAGAGGATCGCCACCGTCGCGCCCGACTTGCGGTCGACAATCATGGGGAAGGCGATGGCGCTCATCGAGAAGACGATGGTCGCGAACACCGCGCCGATGCCGATACCCGTGATCAGGAACCAGATCGTCTTGAACGAGAAGAAGGTCTCCGAGACGAAGGCTTCCGCGTGGAACTCGCCGACGCCATAGAAGAGCGCGAACAGCAGCGTCGCGATGCGGATCCAGAGCAGGAACACAAGCATCAGCACGAAGCCGAGCGCGAACACACCGCCCGGGTCCCGCCGCCACGCGCCGAACGCCGCCCCCAGCGTGACCTTCTCGCCCGCCGCGTGGCGGCGGCTGACCTCGTAGAGCCCGACGGCGAGCAACGGCCCCATCAGCATGAAGCCCGCGGCAAGGGGCAGCGCGACGTAGACGGCCTCCAGCTCGTAGAGGCCATAGGTCAGCAGGCAGCCCATCGCGGCGAAGAGCGCGCCGTAGCTGAGGCTCACGTGAGGGGACTTCTTCATGTCGCGGGCGCCGGCCGCGAGCCAGGCCCAGGGATGGTCGAAACCGATCCGCTTCTCGGACGGAAGCCCGAATCCCCTCGCCGTCTGATCCGTCGTCATGGTTTTTCGTCCTCGCGCTCGTCGCGCGTCTCGTCGTCGAAGAGGATGCGGTGCGCCGCGCCGTCGAGGTCGTCGTACT
>JAPPHR010000020.1:16198-16396 GCA_028820995.1 Rhodospirillales bacterium | reverse complement strand
TAGTGCATTGATAATAAACAAGACTCAAATCCAAACTGTCGAAGATGAGTCTTGCGTTTCTCTTGAACGCGTGCGGTGGCGGCAGCAAGGAGATGGCTGTTCTCAGCGGGCCGGATGCGCGCACTCAAGCCGGGGGCGACGCGCGCGCCGAAGGTGGCGACGGGGATGGTGACGGCGACGGGGATGGTGACGGCGACG
>JAPPHR010000020.1:0-16098 GCA_028820995.1 Rhodospirillales bacterium | reverse complement strand
GAGATGGTGACGGCGACGGAGATGGTGACGGCGACGGAGATGGTGACGGCGACGGAGATGGTGACGGCGACGGGGATGGTGACGGCTACGGGGACGACGACGACGATGATGACGACGACGACCATCGGAACTCGCTTATGCGTTCCGCTGGTGCATTCGCCATCGCGATCGAACCGATTGGGCCGAGGCTCGGCAGTAACGGGAGCGTCAGCAACGAAGGAACGACGAGCTACCAGGTCACCAATTTGGGAGGCCGCTACGCCGGAACCTTCTCGGGAACGCGAACGAAGTACTCGTTCGACGGCTGGGGCTACTGGGCAACTCACGGCGTCGAGACGCTGTTCAAGGCGTACGTTCGCGGCGACACCGAGAACGGCTCGTCTTACACGCCGCAGGTCGAAGGAACGCCATCAGGCAGCAATCCGGTCAGCGGCTCCGCCGTGTGGTCCGGGGGCGTTCGCGCCTACGACAGCCATCCCGATACCCTGGGCACGCCGGTCAGCGGCGATGCGCGGCTCGAAGTCGACTTCGGCAGGGTGACTCTCGACGTGGAGTTCACCAACCTGACCGAAGGCCACGGAGACATGTCCTGGCAGGACCTGAGCATCGTGGACGGATCCTTCTGCCACAGCGATGGCCTCGACACCCTCGACGGCGCGTTCTACGGCGATGGCCATGAAGGGGCCGCCGGTACGTTCGAGCGCGACCGTCTCCGGGGCATTTTCGGAACGCTGCGCGAAGGGAGTGAGTAGCGCCATGCTGCACTTCACGAGGCTCGCCGAAGGCGTGGACACCAGGCCGTTCCTTGTGGAATTGGCTGCGCAGCCCGAGCTGTGGTTCGCCGACACCAGCCGTCAGCGCAAGGTTCGCTGTCAGCGCAATACCCTGAACATTTTCCTCAGCGCGCCCAAGAAGCCGCTGCCGCCCGGTGCCAAGAACGCCAATGACGTCCACGAGAGCAGGCGCACGCGGGTGGCGGCGAAGTTTCCCCGTATTCTGTCGTTCTGCGAGCGGATCGCCGCTGAGTGGGGAGCGACCCTCGGACGCGCGACCCTGGTGACGCTCCTGCCCAGGAGCAGGGTCTACCCCCACATCGATACCGGCGCGTACTACCGCATCCGGGACCGCATACATTTCGTGCTGAGGAGTCCGGAGGGGAGTCCGCTCGCCGCCGGAGACGAGACGGTGGTGATGCACGAGGGAGAGCTCTGGGTGTTCAACAACAAGGTCAAGCACTCGGCGGAGAATCCTTCTCAAGAGCCGCGGGTTCACCTGATTTTCGACCTGCTTCCGGCTCCGGGCCGCGGCCATTACGCCTTTCCTCCAGACGACAGCCCACACTCGGCGAGCGCACTCGGTCTAGCATCCTGAGCCCGGCAGGGCGGGATGGATCAGAGGGGCACGGCTCCGGAGAATTCCAGCGGCCGCATGATCTTGACGGCTGCCGTTAGAGCGTGGGCGGCGGAATCGACGCGCACCGCGTTGTCGTAGACTTCTGTGCGGAGCGCCCCCATGACGCGCGTCTTCTTGGAGATGTAGAACGCGTCCCGCTCGTCGCGGAACTGCAGCTGCCGCAAGGAGCGCAGTCCGCGACGAACAGCCCGGTCGTAGGCGGCGGCGCGAGAGCCGTCCCCCACCGCGCGGGCCAGCGCGAGCGCATCGGCGAGCCCCTCCAGGTAGGCGCCCGTGGACGCCGCGTGCGGAGGGCCGAACTCCGGACGCTTCGGGTCGTAGAAGCGACCCCGCAGGTCCGGCATCAGCCCGTCCCATTGCTGCATCGGCAGCAGCCAGTCGCTCATTTCGAGCACGAAGTCCGCGTACGCGCGACGCCCCGTTTGCGCGAACAGCGACGCACAGGCCTGCGTGTGCCACGGGACGAAGGCCGGGTTGCGCGCCTCGTGGTGCCGGGCGCGGCAGCGTGCGAAGGTTTCCGCGCAACGCTCCGGCGACAGCGCACAGTCCGCCCCGCGCCGCAGGGCCTCCGCCCAGAACAGCAGCGCCTCCCCGGAATAGAAGTTCCAGTTCTCGCCGTCGCGCTCGGGCGGAAAGAAGAACGTGCGAAAGCCGCGCTCCTCGTCCGCCAGCGACTCCACGCCGGCCGCGAGCCCGGTCAAGGCCGGCGCGAACTCCTGCCGCGCGGGGCTCTCCAGGATGGCGAGCGCGGCGAGGGCGGCGGCGCCGAGCTTGGCCCCCGTTCGCTCCACAATGGCGCCGCGCCCGCCGCCGATTTCCCGGTAATAGCGCTCGAGGTTGAAGCGCAGGTTGCGCCGGGCCGCGTCGCGGATCTCTGCGCTGCCGCGAAGCTCTCCGAACTGCGAGAGCGCACGGGTTGCGAGAAAGCGGCGGATGGCATTGTCGGCGGGCGACTCCTTGCCCCGGCTCGGCCAGTACTTGTAGGGCAGCGCACCGTCGGCGGCGAGGTTGCCGAGCATCCATCGGCCGATGCCGTCGGCGAGGTCGGCAGCCCGGTCCTCGCCGGCCGGGGGTGTCGGGTCGACCAGCGTCCCGCCGCGATGGAGCGCGACCGCCGCACCCTCGTCGCCTCCCGGCAGCAGGAACTGGCGGGCGGAGAAGGAGCGCACGCTGCCGCTGGCGGCAAACTCGTTGGCCGTGGCGCCCCGTCGTTCAAGGAACCTCTCGAGCGCCCGGTCGAAGCGGAGGTTGGCGGCAAGCATGCGCGTCGGCGCAAGTCGAACGATCTCTCCGCGAAAAGCGATCTCCATGCCGAGGAGTCCGCGATCGCGTTGGCGGAATTCGCGGGACATCCGATCCGTTTCAACTGGATGAAAGTCATCTACGACGCAGGCCTCGACTACGTCGCCCCGACGCGCCCCGATGCGCAGGGGCAGGTCGGCCAGAGTCACGTCACTCTCCCAACCGGATCGCAGCGCTGCGCCCTTCGTTCGAACACAGAACCAGGTCAATGCAGCCTGTGGCCGATCGATCTTCAACATTATTGGCCCACGGAGGTGACTCCGTGCCAAAAAATAGTGTGTCGCGGTTTTCTTTGCCAACATGGATAGCCCGCCCGGAACGGTGGAGCCACAATTGGATCCGGCACTTGCTCCGCGTTTGGGTTGGGTCGCAACCCTTGTTCAGTGCGAGCTTGGTTTCAGCTGTGCCCCGGTCGCCAAACGCTTACTTCAGGCGCCGGTAGGCCGGCTTGATCTCGTCCGGCCCGGCGTCGCGGGCGACGCCCAGGGTCTCGTAATAGTCCTTGAGCTCCATGCGGGCGTTTTCCTTCGTCAAGCCCGGCCGGGCGCCGCTCCGAACGCCGGCGGGGCCTGCTACGTCTCTGGGCAAGGATTGCCGGCTCCGCCGGGCAGGTCCGCGCCCTGTCTCGGCCGCGGCGCGGCCCGACCCTCCAAGCAGAGCGTCGACGGGCCGGCGGCGAGGTCAGCCCCGGGTGATCGGGAGCCGCCGGCCCCTCACGGCCTGTGAACGACGGGCGCCTTTCGCGCCAGGAGCGCGCCGGTGGAGACGAGGAGAATCGCGGTCGCGATCAGCGAGGGGGTGAAGCTTGCCGTCGCGTCGTACAGCGCGCCCGCGAAGACAGGTCCGACCGTCTGGCCCGCCGCGAACGTCGCCGTCATCGCCGCGACGTGGCGCACGGCGTCGGCGGAACCCGCGATGCGGTGCGCCTCCCGGAGGCCGGCCATGGTGATGACCATGAAGGTGCCGCCGACGCACAGCCCGGCGGCGACGATCGACAGGATGTGGGGGAACATGACCGGCAACAGGAGGCCGACGGCCATCGCGACCTGGCTGACTCCCCATATCTGCCGGTTGGAGAAGCGCCGGTGCAACGCCGCCGAGGCGAGGGTCGACAGGAAGGCGGCGGCGCCGAATACCGGCCATCCCCAGCCGAAGATCCACGGCGAGGGCACGATCTCGCGCGCCATCGCCGGCAGATAGGTGCCGGGAACGACGTAGCCGAGCCCGGCGGCGCCGTACGCGAGGACGGCGCTCCAGACGATCGGCGTCCGTTCGGAAACGCGCGCGCTCCGCGACGGGCGCGCGGCAGGAACCTCGGGGCCAAGCCCAAACCGGATCGCGGCAGCGACGGCGAGCGCCAGGACGCCGAATATGAGCCAGGCGACATCGCTGGAGACATCGCCGGCCATCATCGCGATACAGCCGAGGCCGGCGATTGCGATCCCGGCGCCGACCCCGGAAAACACCCAACCCTGCCGGTCCTCCCGCCCGGCCTCCGCCAGCGCGTTGACGCAATGGGTCCCGACCAGAACCAGCACCCAGGCGCTGGCGACGCCGGCGATCCAGCGAAGCGCCAGCCAGAGCCAGAACTGCGCGAAGAGCCCCATCGCCAGCGTCGCGAGGCCGATTGCGATGAGCGACGCGGGCAGCAGCGCGCGCGGGGATATCGGTACGCGGGCGGCCGTCAAGGCGCCCATCAGGTAGCCGACGAAGTGGACCGTGGCGAGCAGGCCGCCGCCCGGGATCGTCAGGACGCCGTCGGGCAGCATCATCGGAAGGAGCGGCGTAAAGGCGAAGCGGCCGATCCCGACCGCGACTACGAGACTGGCGAGGCCGATGAGGGCGATGCGGAGTGTCGAGTCGCGTTCAGGCATCTCGAACCGGCAACGGTGGGGGCGTTGCGGGCGACGATAGGTCTTGCCGGATATCCCGAATAATGAATTATTGGGAACTTATAATTCGTAAAATGAGATAAAAATGACGCCCATGGATCTCCGCGCGCTGGAAATCTTCCGCGCCGTCGCGCACGAAGGGAGCGTGTCGGGCGCGGCGCAGAAGCTGCACCGGGTGCAGTCCAACGTCTCGACGCGGGTCAGGCAGCTCGAAGGGCAGCTCGGCAAGGCGCTGTTCGTGCGCCACAACCGCGGGCTGTCGCTGACCCCGGACGGCGAGGTCCTGCTGGCCTATGCTGACCGGTTGCTCCAGCTCTCCACCGAGGCGTCCGAGGCGATGAAGAAAGGCGTCCCGCGGGGGGTCTTCCGCATCGGCACGATGGAGAGCACCGCGGCGGCGCGGCTGCCGGCAATCCTGTCGCGCTACCACGCGCTTCATCCGGAGGTCCGGATCGAGATCGAGACCGACGTTGCCCGCGGGCTGACCCGGCGTCTCGTGAACCACGACATCGAGATCGCGTTCATCGCCGAGCCGGTCGCGTTCGACCGGCTGCGGACGCGGGGCGTGTTCAAGGAGAACCTGGTTCTGGTCGCGCCGCAATCGTTCCCGCCGCTCGACCGGCCGGGCGAGATCAGCGGCAGGACGATCGTCGCCTTTGAGGCCGGCTGCGCCTACCGGCGCTACCTGGAGGACTGGATCCTGGAAGCCGGCATCGTGCCGGGGAACATCCTGTCGGTCGGCTCCTACCTCGGCATCCTGTCCTGCGTGGCGGCCGGCACCGGATACGCCGTGGTGCCGCAATGCGTGCTCGATACGGTCTCGATGACGGGCGCCATTCGGTGCTATCCCCTGCCCGGTAGGATGTCCCGCATCGAGACCCTGGTTGTCTGGCGCGACGACTACCGCTCGGTCAACTTCGATGCCCTGCTCGATCTCCTGCCGGATGCGGGGTCCTGCCGGGCCGAAGACGATTGTAGCGGGGGAGCACAAGGAGCCGCGAAGACATGACGGGGACCATCACGCTTTACCATCCGGTCCACGCGCCGGACGGGCAGCCCGTCTACACCGACGGCGGTCCCCTGGCGTCCTATGCCGACGAGGGCTGGGTCGACGATCCGGCGAAGATCGGCGTCAATCGCAGGGGCGAAAACCACAGTCACGAAGTTGCCAGGCGTCACCTGGAGTATATGAGCGGCGAGATACCCGGCATCGCTCCCGGATATGGCAAGGGCGTGGGACCGCGATGCGCGATCTGGAACACGGTGGCAACCGACCGGTCCGAGCCCGGCCGCGACGGATTCACGCTGGAGTCGCCGCGATCTGGCGGCAGGTACTTCATCTCCGGCACGGCTGCGGCCTTGGTGCAGAACCGGGACGAACGGCTGAAGGCACGCCTGACGACGTGGCTGGTCGACCAGCGCCGGTTGGGCAACCGGTGTCCGGAAGTCACGTCCGGTTCGATCGAGGACGCGTCCCGATACCGCGATCTGACCGTTGGGCAGCGGGTCGACCGGCTGCTTCGGTTCATCGCCGGACAGACGCCGGGGATCGGGACGGCTTATTCCCTTACGAACCAGAAGACCACCTGCGCCGCCATGGCGTGGTCGGAATCCACCCACATGAAGGAGGTGCGGTTCCTGCTGGACTACATCCGGAAACGCGGCTGGCTCGAAGAGGATGCCGCTGCCAGGCACGGGTACGTCCTGACGATCGACGGCCATGCCCGGCTTGCGGACCTGGACGGCAGGGATACCGGCTCGTCGCGCGCCTTCGTCGCGATGTGGTTCGATCCGACCATGGACGATGCCTGGGAACAAGGGATCAAGCGGGGCATCGAGGATTCGGGATACGAGCCGGTCCGCATCGACGAGGCCGAGTTCAACGACAGGATCGACGACGAGATCATCGCCGAGATCAGGCGGTCCCGCTTCCTGGTGGCGGACTTCACGCAGGACGGAGACCGCGCGCGCGGCGGCGTCTACTACGAGGCCGGGTTCGCGCTCGGGCTGGACCTGCCGGTCATCTTCACCTGCCGCCAGGACGTGATCGACGGAGGGCTGCTCCACTTCGACACGCGGCAGTACAACCACATCGGATGGACGACGCCGGAGGAGCTGCGCAGGCGGCTTGCCGACCGGATCGCGGCCACCTTCGGCGACGGGCCGTCGGAGGAAGGGTGATGCGCGGCCTCGGGCGAAACGACATGGCCGGGAGGAAAGAACACCCCGGGCGAGCCTGGCCGAGGTCCGGGCACAAGGCCAGGGAAGTGGAAGCGGGCATGACGAGAGAAGAGAAATGACCCTGCTGCCTGAGCGGGTCGAGGACCTCATCGACTTCGACCGGGCGACGCTGCGGGTCTCCAGTCGCGAGGGGAAGCATCGGGAGTTCAAGCGCCAATTCGAAGGAGCGGACTTATCTCGCTCTACGAAAGTGCTTTCCGCCTTCTGCAATACCGATGGTGGCTTGTTGATCTTCGGTGTTGCAGAGAAACCGAGACGCATCGAGGGGGTCGATCCGGCGACCGTTCCCGACGAAGCGGAATGGACCGATCGACTCAGGAGGGACTTCGACCCCGAGATACCCATGGAGGTTCGGGACTATCACGCCGCAGGTCGATGCCTGGTCGCGATTGCCGTGGCGCGGCACGCGCAACGGCCGGTCATATGCAGACGAACCGTCACGGCGCGAGTCGAGCGCCAGGGAAGGCAGAGCGACGAAACCGTCATTCAGGAAGGCACAATCTACTATCGGCAAGCGGGTCAGACCCGGCCGATTGCATATTCGGAGTTGCAAGCCCTTCTGCAGGAACGGGACGAGCGTCGCCTCCAGGCATTCCTGCAAAGCGTTCAGATAATGCAGAAAGTCGGTCCCGAAAGGGTAGGCATCGTGGACGCGTCAAGCACCGGGATCCCGGGAGAGTCGACGAAGCTCTATGTATCGCGCGAAGTCGCGAAGTCCCGGAACTTCATCGATAGAGGACGCTTTGCGGAAGTCGATGAAGAAGGATCTCCTGCGTATGTTGTGGCCGGCACGGTACAGTTGAACGAAGTGATCGAGCGCCCGCTTGACGATGTGGACCGAAATCTGCCGAACGAAGCCGCGGGACAGATCAGACCCGTGGTCGAGGAGCTGTTCGGCGCGGGAACTCCCTTCACCGGGCACCATCTGGCGAAGCTGGCCAGACACCTGGGTGTCGGAAACGGAACAGAGACCGACCGGCGCTACTGCGTCTACGACCAGAAAGTGAAGCGGGCCTTTTATCTGCGCGCCGGCATCGAGCAGGTATGGCGCTTGGGACCGAAAGAGGCGGCAAACGGATTCCCGATATTTCTTTGGAGAAGTTTCCGCCTCTAACTTTTTCAACATCGGCCTAATCCGGTAGTGATCCAGCCACGCGTCCAGCTCCTCCCTAGTGAGGTCCTGCTGCATGGCACGGTCCATCTTCCGTGCAAGATTGATCGTCATCGCGACAAGGGACGAAGCATCCTTGAGCGTAGGCCGTTGGGATTCGAAATGTTTCAAGAGTTCGGATAAGTCCAGCCCCCTGTATCGGTCGCAGATGATGGTCCTGTTCTTGAGAAGGACCTGTTTTTCGTGATGTTTCAATTTGGCGTTCGAGCTCGGGTGAACGATGCGGTTTCGCCAATGGACAAGCAGGACAACGGCCGGAACAAGGTAATCGTCCTTGTCGAGCACGGCGGCGCAGACCGTGGAAATCTTTTCCGATGCAGCCGTGTTGCCGTTCCATTGCGCCCGGGCAGGCTCGAACCTGCTCAACTTGCTCAGCGCCGATGCGAACTGATGGATTGCTTCCGAAGCGTGGATCATCACGCTTTCGACGATGAACTTTCGAGACGCTCTGGCCGCCGATTTTCGATCGCACGGCTGCCATGAGATATCCAGCGTTTCCGGCTTCTCGTGGCCTTGTTCTACGGCATCCAGTCCCACCACGGTAGTATTGAGCGCGAATACGGCTTTGCCGATATCGCGAAGCAGGACATGCAAGGCCTGAGAGTGCACGACCTTGTCGGATTTGACGTCGTCGGGAATCGAACCCGTGCTTCCCGCTTTCATCGCCGGTAATCCTCTAATCGGCGGGCGTGCTTGCCACTACACTACGACGTCATCCCAATTGTACTCGAGAAGAGCGGCGATGGGCCAGCTCAAGGCGGACAGCAGGGCGAGAAGCCTGACGTTGCGGCGCCGTCGGCGGTGAGCCGCGGCGATGGCCGGTGGCCGGGCGAAGGCGCCAATACGCGGACCCCGCAGCGCCCCCGCCCGCTTCCGGCCTCACCCGTCTTCCGGGCCGGGCATGCGGTATCCGAGGCCTCGCTCGCTGAGGATGTATCTGGGGTTCCTGGCGTCGTCGCCGAGCTTGCGCCTGAGCTTGCGGATGGCGTTGCGCACGGTCTCCGGGTTGGCGCCGCCCCTGTCGCCCCACACCCGGCGCCTGAGCGTCTCGTAGGTCGTCGCCCCGCCGGCGTCGAGCGAGAGCGTGTGCAGGAGCTTGTATTCGATGGCGGTGAGCCGCACCGCCCGCCCTGCGACGGTCACACGGCGGGTCGCGCGTTCGATGGCGAGGTCGCCGAGCACGAAGGGCCCGGGCACGGCGTGGCGGTTGAGCGCAACGCCGACACGCGCCACCAGTTCGGCCGGCGAGAAGGGCTTGACGATGTAGTCGGCCGCGCCCGCCTCCAGCGCTTGTGCGATGGTCTCGCCCCTGCCGTAGGCCGAGACGAAGATCACCGGCAGATCGGCGAGCGCCGGCAGCGTGCGCATCAGCTCGATGCCGTCGGCGCCGGGCAGGACCAGGTCGAGTACCGCGAGCGCGGGGCGCCGGGTCTCCACCAGGCGGGTCACCTCGCCCGGTCCGGCGGCCGTCACGAGTTCGTAGCCCGCCGTGGCCAGCGCGTCGCGCATCCCGCGCAGCGCGTGCGGGTCGTCGTCCACCACCAGGATAACGGTCCTGTCCTGCCCGTCCCGGGAGGCGGAGGCGGGGACGGCAGTGGCGGGGGCTTCCTCCGCCGCCGGAAGGGTGAAGGTGACCGTGGTGCCCCGGCCCGGCCCGGCGCTCTCGGCCCGGATGCGCCCGCCATGCGCCTCCACCAGGCCCCGGCAGATGACCAGCCCGAGGCCCGAGGCGCCGCCCACGCCGCCGTCCATGCCGGCGTGACGGCGGAACAGCTGTGCCAGCCTCTCGGGCGCAACCCCTTCGCCGTCGTCGGCGACCGAGACCGCCACATGCGCGCCGTCCGGTTCCGCCGACACCCGAATGGGCGAAGCCTCGGGCGAGTGCCGCGCGGCATCCCGAGATGCGCAAGCTGCCCTCGGGCGACGACGCGGCACAGTTCAGCCTGGCCACCACCGAGCGCTTCCGGCGCAAGGACGACACGGTGGGCGAGGCCACCCAGTGGCACGGCATCGTGGCCTACGGGGCGGCGGCGGAGGTGGTGAGGACGCGCGTGCGCAAGGGCGATGCCGTGCTGGTGGAGGGCCGTATCGCCACGCGCTCCTGGGAGGACAAGGCGGGCAACGAGCGCCGCGCCATCGAGATCGTGGTCGCAGGCCGCAGCGGCATGGTCAACGTGATCACGAAGAGGAAAGCCGGCGGGCATGGCGGAGACGACGACCCGCCGGGCGGGGCTGCCGCTGCTGCCGCCGCCGGCGTGGCCGCCGCAGAGCACGGAGGTGACGCCGATGCGGTGGCGGAGCGCGCCGCTGCGTCGTCCGCGCAGGACGGCGACGAAGGCGAAGGCCCACAGGACACGACCCAGCCTGCGGACGATGCGGGCGGCGGCAACGCGGACGCCGGAGACGGATCCGCGGCGCCGGCTGACGACGAGCCCGGGCGGGCCGGCGAGACGGACGCGGATGCCGGAACCGCCGAAGCTGCCGCCGAGCCCGTCGACCCGGCCGGAACTGCAGGCGCGGCCGGGCAATCCGACGACCCTGCAAACCATGCATAGGCTCCTGCTCGCAGCCGTGCTGGCTCTTGCCCTCCTGCCGGCGCAGGCGGACGCCGAGGTCGACGCCGGCAGCGAGGCCGATTGCGCGCCGGAGGTCGAACGTGCGCTGGCGGAGGGCGCGCGTGCGGGCGTCGAGCGCGACGTGGCGATCCTGCGCAATCCCACCCAGGGCATCCGCGATCCGGATTCGATCCTGGATTTCTCGTGCCTGGACGACCTCTTCGACTTCCGGCGCTTCGACATCCTGTTCGATCCCGGGCGCGGCATGGCGGACCTGCTGGGGCTCGTGCAGCGGCGCATTTGCGCGGCTGCACGGGAAGCATACCGCGGCTACATCGGCCGGCCCCTGGACGAGGCCTTCTACACCGCCCGCGCGGTCCTTCTTCCCGGCCTCGATCCGGTCGGCACGATGGAGCGAGCGGTGCGCGCCGACAGCGCGGAGCAGTTCAGACACATCGTCGGAGGCGACCGATGACCGTTCGCATGACGCGGATCGCCCGCGGCATCGGCATTGGAATGCTGGCGGCGGCCGTGGTGCTGGCAGCGGAGCCGGTGTCGGCGCACCGCTGCGACCGCACGGACAACGACCGCGCCGAGGCGAGCCGGGCGATCCGTGTGCTCACCGGCGAAATCGACGAGATGGAACGCGCCATCATCGAGGCGCTCAGGCTCCAGACCGGTCAGCTCTCCGGCTACACCGCCCAGAGCACCAGGGCGCTCACCCAGGCCCTCGACGCCCAGACGCGGCTGCAGGCGCAGACCGCGCGCGAGGTCGAGGAGACGAGAACCATGCGCGCACATGCGCCGAGCCGCAGCGCGTGCTCGACGGTCACGGGTCTTGCGGGGCTGGCGGCATCGCGGAGCACGGCGGAGAATGCGGCAAGCTCTGCGGGAGAGGTCGAGACCGGCCGCATCGTCAGCGACCGGGCGGTCGTGGCCGAAGCCGGCAGCGCCGCCGACGGCGCCGCCCGCTTCGATACCGTCACACGCCAGTACTGCAGTTCCGCCCGCGCTGGCGACGAAACGTGCCGGGGTGACGACGCCTGGCACGGCGCGGACCTCAAGCCCGCGACCCTCCTCGACAGCCGCACCTTCAGGGACGAGGCGGCGCTCCACGCCGCCATCGAGTTGTCGCGCAACCTCGCGGCGCCGGTGGTCCACGACCCGCTGCCGCTGGCCTCGGCCGAGACCGACCGGGAGCGCCGCCTGGTGCTGCTGGCCCGTGCTGCCGACGCGCGGACGGCGCTCGCGGCGGATTATTTCGGGTACGCGAGGAGCCTGCGCGTCCCCGGCGTCGGTCTCCGGGCGTGGGCCGATGCCGTGACGGGCGGCAGCGGGCGCGACGCAGGGTCGCCGGTGAGCCGCTACGAGCTCCTGGAGCTGCTCGCGAGCCGCCGCTTCGACGACCCCTCCCGGTTCGTGGAACTGCAGGAGATGTCGGCCGACAACCTGCTGCGCGAGCTGGCGATGCTGCAGGCCATCTCGCTCATGCTGGACTGGGAGCGTTTCCGGCTCGACGAGCGGCGGGGCGCCATGGAGGCGGCGCGCCTCGCGATCGGAACCGAAGAGATGCGACGCCTGCCGGGGCTGACCGATCCCGGTGCCGCCGCAGAGTGAGCCGTGGGCGTGCTGCGCTTCCTGTTCGCGCCGGAGCTCGGCCGCAGCCTGGCCGACGTGCGCCGGGCGGCGCGTCGCTTCGGCGGGAACCTTGGGTCGCTCACGGATGGCTTGCCCGGCGGAACCTGGCGCTGGCGCCGCCTGCTGGAGCGGGAGCGGCGCCCCCGCACCCTGCTGGGTGCAGGCCTCACAGCATTGGGGGCCGGACTCATGGCAGTCGGCGCGATGGGCCTCGGCTCGGAGCCGGCCAGAGCGCAGACCATCGACCCCGACATCTTCGCCGCCGAGGACAGCGCGACGCGCGACCTCCTGGGGTTCCTGAGCGATGTCGACGTCGCCCGTCACGCGGTGCTCGGCGACATGCTCTTCGTCTTCAACGGCGGCGTGCTGGTGCTCGCAGGCTTCCTGCTTCTCTGGCACACCGTGGCAGGAGCCGTGGATACCGCCCGCACCGGGCCGCCGGCTCAGGGGCGGCGAGCTGGTGACGTCAGGGGAACTCGCGTGGCGCGCGCTGCCCCTTCACCGGCGCGCGCGCCGCCTGCTCCGGCGCAGCGAGACCGGTTCGTACCGCATCGCCGGCATCCCCTGGCCCTCCGGCGCCGAGACCCGCCACACGATCGTCTCCGGCACCACCGGCTCGGGCAAGACCGTGCTCATTGCCGACCTGGTGGAGCAGATCCGGGAGAGAGGAGAGCGCTGCGTCGTCTACGACAAGATGGGCTCCTACACCGAGACCTTCTTCGATCCGACGCGCGACGTCCTGCTCAACCCCCTGGATGCCCGTGCGCCGCGCTGGTCGCCCTTCGTCGAGGCCCGTACCGCCCGCGACTTCGACACCATGGCCGCCGCCCTCATCCCGCGCCAGAAGGATGCCGCCGACCCCTTCTGGATCACGGCGGCCCGCCAGCTCTTCTCCCACGGCGCCGCGGTGCTCTGGAAGCGCGGCGAGACCCGCAACCGGGTGCTGGTCGACCACCTGCTCAAGACCGAGCTGAAGGCACTGGCCGAAGCCATGGAGGGCACCGTGGCCCAGTCCATCGTCGACCCAGCCAACCCGAAGACGGCGCTCTCGGTGCGCGCCATGCTCACGGCCAACATCGGCGCCATGGACCTGTTGCCCGACGAGGGGCAGCCGTTCTCGATCCGCCAGTGGATCGAGCGCGAAGATGCGGGCTTCCTGTTCCTGACTTCGCGCGGAGACCAGCACGCCAGCCTGCGGGGCCTGATCTCGACCTGGCTGGAGATTGCGGTCAACGCCCTGCTCTCCCTGCCACGCGAGGACGGACGCCGCATCTGGGTGATCCTGGACGAGCTTCCCACCCTGCATCAGTTGCCTTCCCTTCGTCCCGGCCTCGCCGAGAGCCGCCAGTTCGGCGGCTGCTTCGTGCTGGGCGTCCAGGTGTTCTCGGCGCTGCGCGACCTCTACGGCCGCGACGGGGCGGAGACGATCTCGGGGCTCTGCGGCACGCGCGTGGTGCTGGCGGCGCCCGACAAGGACACGTCGGAGTGGTCGGCGGAAAGCCTCGGACGGGCCGAGGTGGAATCCCTTGCCGAAGGGGTGAGCTACGACACACCGAGAGACGGAGTGACGCTGAGCGCACGCCGCGACGTGCGCTCCCTGGTGCTGCCGGCGGAGGTGGCGCGGCTCGAGAACCTCACGGGCTACCTAAAATTCTCGGGCGCCTGGCCGGTGGCCCGCATCGGGCTGGCGTACACCGCGCGCCCCAGGGTGGCGGAGCGCTTCGTGCCCAGGGAAGACGCCGGGAGCGGCAGCGGGGCAGGCTGCAGCGGGGAGACGAATGACGTCGCCACAAATGGTGTCGGCGAAGAACCCGGTATCGCGGAAACGGGCATGCCTGATCGAGAAGGAGGAAGCCCGGCAGGTTGGCATGAGGAGGGGTGGACTCCGCACGAATGGGCCTTGTGCGAACCGGACCATGAGTTGGCGGTGGCGGATCGCACGGGTGGCACCTCTCCAGAACATGACCGCTGCAACGCGGCGGATGGCGCTGGAGCGGGAGCATCGGGCGTCGGTGGGTCTCCTTTGGCGGCCGGAGCGCAGAAATTCACTGATCGCTCGGAGGCGCTGGCAGATGAGGATTGTGGTGAGCCCGGAGGCGCGAACGGTGGGCGCCCGCGGAATTGGCAGTGATGGTCGTATCGATCGGCACGATTTCCTCGGCCGCCCAGGGCGTCTCCTATTTCGAGCGGGACGGCTACTACGCCAAAGACGATCCCCAACACGAGAAGGCAAGCGCGTGGACCGGCATGGGCGCCGAGGCCCTGGGGCTTTCCGGGGCCGTGGATGCCGACACGTTCAGGGACATCCTGGAAGGCACCGTGCCGGACGGATCGGGGCGGCGCCTGGGGCGGCCCGGGAAGGACGGGTCCCTGGTCCATCGTCCCGGGCGGGACCTGACCTTCTCGGCCCCCAAGTCCGTCTCCCTGGTCGCTCTGCTGGGCGATGACGCAGCCGTCACAGCCGCCCACGACAAGGCCGTCAAGCGCACGCTGGCCTGGCTGGAAGAGACGACGATCCGGACCAGGATGAAAGACCCGGAAACGGGACGCCTGGGCTTTGCCGGGGGCCAGAAGATGGTGGCTGCGACCTTCCGCCACGACACCTCGCGCAATCTCGATCCGCAGCTCCACACGCACGCCGTGGTCGCCAACATGGTTCTGGGCGAGGACGGGGGAACGCCCCGGTCCGGCAAGTGGCGCACCATGGCCAATGAATCGCTCTACCGCCGCCAGAAGCTGATCGGCATGGTCTACAGGAGCGAGCTTGCGCAGGAGCTGCAGGCGCTGGGCTATCGCGTAGAGAAGACCCATGCCGACGGGCGCTTCGAGATCGCGGGCGCGTCGCGCGGGGTGATCGACGCGTTCTCGACGAGGCGGGCCGAGATCGAGGCGGCGATGAACGCGCGAGGCTTGGGCGATCCGGCGAGCAATCCTCACCTGGCGGAACGAGCCGCATTGATGACGCGGGCGCACAAGCGCGACGTTGACAGGGACGTGCTGCGAGAGAGCTGGCGGGAGCAGGCGTCGTCGCTGGGATTCTCCCCGGAACGCGTGACCGGGGCCGCGCGCGAGCGCCGCGAAATGGGAACCGAGGCGCCCGCCCAGGCCGAGCGAAGGTCCGGAGAAAGGGAAGCGCCTGGAAACCGGGACCGAGAGACGGAGCTGCGCGACGACGTGCAGCACCGGCAAGACCTGGCGACGGCGGCGGTGTCGTGGGCGACGGCGCATCTCTCGGAACGCGAGGCCGTGTTCTCCCACTCGGACCTTCTCGCATCGTCGCTCTGCTGGAAACCGGGATCGCTGTCGGTCGAGAGAGCGGAGAGCGCCATCGATGCGCTGCAACGGGAGGGCAGGCTTCACGCCGCGCCGGGTTTGCTCGGCGGCGAGGGCATGACCACAGAAACCGCGCTCGCCGACGAGCGCGAGACCATCGGCTTGATGACGAAGGGCCAGAACCAGGGCCAAGTGTTGATGCGCAAGCGTCGTGTGAGCCAGCACCTGCACAAGGGGCCGCTCACGGAGGGACAGAGGGAGGCCGTCGCGACGATCCTGTCGTCAAGGGACCGCGTGGTGGGCGTCCAGGGCTACGCCGGAACCGGCAAGACCACGATGCTGAAGCGCGCGCGGGTGCTGGCGGAGAAGAACGGCTATCGCATGCTGGGCCTGGCACCGTCGGCGTCGGCCGTGAAGACGCTCTCGGTCGAAGCCGGCATAGAGAGCGAGACCCTGCAGCGCTTCCTGGCGCGCAATGCTGGCGTTGCGGAAGGAAGGCTCACCGACCAGGGCAGGCGCGACATGCGGGACGCGTTCTCGAAGACGGTGCTGGTGGTCGACGAAGGCTCGCTCGCGTCGACCGTGCAGGCACGGGACCTGCTCAGGATCGCCA
>JAPPHR010000074.1 GCA_028820995.1 Rhodospirillales bacterium | reverse complement strand
ATGGTCTCGTCCTCGCCGCTCACGCGCTCCTCCTACCACGCCGGCGACGATTTCCGGACGCTCAGGGCCAACCGCGAGGCCAAGCTCGCGGCCGCCGCTTCCGCCTCTCTCGCCGACGCCTGAAGGCGCGCCCCATGCCGCAGCACGCCGAGCGCCGAATCCTCCCTTACAGCTCGGCCCAGATGTTCGATCTGGTGGCCGAGGTCGAGCGCTATCCCGAGTTCCTGCCCTGGTGTCTCGGCACGCGCGTGACCAGGCGGGAGCCCGGCGAGCCAGGCATCGTCGAGGCCGACATGCTGATCGGCTTCATGATGTTTCGCGAGCGCTTCGGCTCGCGGGTGCAGCTTCACCGCGACGAATACCGGATCGAGGTGAACTATACCCACGGGCCGTTCCGCTACCTGGTCAACCGCTGGCGCTTTCGTGAGCGCAGCGACGGCTGCGAGGTGGACTTCTTCGTCGATTTCGAGTTTCGCTCCAGGCTGCTCAAGCGCGTCATGGGCGCGCTCTTCGCCGAAGCCGTGGATCGCATGGTGCGCTCCTTCGAAAGCCGTGCCCGCCAGCTTTACGGCGCCCCGGCAATGGAGGCGACGGCGTAGGGCGGGGTTTGTGCGACAGTGAAAAGGGAGAAATTACAAATCAAAGCCAATTTCGTGTAACCCACTCATTCCATTGAATAATCTTTCAAATCGCGCGCAAGCCGTCTCCTGATCGGGCGGCGAGGGGAGGGTAGTTATGGCAATCAGGGTTCCCAGCGCCGACCAGATCGTCGAGGTCGGCGAAGAGCTTGGCCTGCGTCTCAGCGAGGACGAGGCCGCCCAGTATCTCGCGGCGATGAAGCCGCTGCTCGATGGCTACGACACCGTCGATTCCATGGCGGACGAGCTTCCGGAGGTCCGCTATCCGCGCCTCCCCGGCTACCGGCCCGAGGGAGAGGAGAACCCGCACAACGCCTGGTACTGGCGGACCGAGATCAAGGGCGCGGCCGGCGGCAAGCTCGCCGGCAGGAAGGTCGCGATCAAGGACAACGTCTGCGTCGCCGGCGTGCCGATGATGAACGGCGCCTCGGTCCTCGAAGGCTACGTGCCCGACGTGGACGCCACCCTCGTCAGCCGCATCCTCGACGAAGGCGGTGAGATCGCCGGCAAGACCGCCTGCGAGTACCTCTGCTTTTCCGGCGGCAGCCACACCAATGCGACCGGGCTCCCGGTGCACAACCCCTGGAAGCGCGGCTACACCACCGGCGGCTCTTCGTCGGGCTCCGGCGCGGTGGTCGCTGCCGGCGACGTGGAGATGGCGATCGGCTGCGATCAGGCCGGCTCCGTCCGCATCCCGGCGGCCATGTGCGGGATCGTGGGGCTCAAGCCCACGCATGGCCTCGTGCCCTATACCGGCGTCATGCCCATCGAGATGACGGTCGACCACGCCGGCCCCATGACCGACACCGTCGCCAACAACGCGCTGCTGCTGGAAGTGATCGCCGGCGCCGACGGGCTCGACCCCCGTCAGATCGGCGTGCCGGAAAACCCGTCCTACACCGGCGCGCTCGGCCAGGGAGCCGAGGGACTCACGATCGGCGTGCTGAAGGAGGGATACGGCCATCCCAACTCGGAGCCCGGCGTGGACGAGAGGGTTCGCGCCGCCGTCGCCCAACTGGAGGCGACCGGCGCCACGGTGCGGGAGATCAGCATCCCCGAGCATCTGGTCGGCGTCGCCGTCTGGACCCCCATCGGGGTCGAGGGCACGGTCGATTGCATGATGCACGGCAACGGCTTCGGCACCAATTGGAAGGGCCTCTACGTTACGAGTCTGATCAACCGCTACGCCCGCTGGCGCGAGAGGGCGGACGAGCTCTCCCACTCGCTGAAGTACGTGATCCTGCTCGGCCAGTACATGCTGAACCAGTACGGCGGCCACTACTACGCCAAGGCGCAGAACATCTCGCGGCGCATGCGTGAGGCCTACGACCGGGCGCTCGCAGACTGCGACGTGATCGTGATGCCGACGCTGCCCATCACGGCGACGCCCATTCCGCCGGCGGACGCGCCGATCGAGCTCGCGATCCAGCGCGCGCACGAGATGTTCGCCAACACTGCCGTCTTCGACGCGACAGGCCACCCGGCGCTTACCGTGCCCTGCGGGCTGAGCGACGGCCTGCCGGTCGGCCTCATGCTGGTCGGCAAGCACTTCGACGAAGCGACCATCTACCGCGCCGCGCACGCCTACGAGCAATCGGTCGACTGGAAGACGCTCTGACCGGCGACGGTCACAAGGGGAGATCGCATACCATGAAGCTCTACGAATTCTCGCTCGCGCCCGGGCCGCGCCGGGTGCGCATCTTCATCGCCGAGAAGGGGATCGATATTCCCTCCGTGCAGATCAACACCCGCGAGCGCCAGCAGTTCAGCGACGAGTACCGCGCCGTGAACCCCAACTGCGTGGTGCCGACTCTGTTGCTCGACGACGGCACCAGCCTGGGCGAGACGGTCGCGATCTGCCGCTACCTGGAGGAGACCCATCCCGAGCCCAACCTGATGGGCCGGGATGCCAAGGAGAAGGCGGTGATCGAGATGTGGAACCGGCAGGCGGAGCTCGAAGGCTATCTCGCCGCCGTGGACGCGGTGCGCAACAGCGCGCCGATGTTCGAGGGCCGCGGGGTGGCCGGCGTGACCGGCGGCGTGCCGCAGATTCCTGCGCTGGCCGAGCGCGGCAGGCAGTCCATGGGGCGCTTCTTCGCCAAGCTCGACGGCCAGCTTGCGGAGAACAGCCATCTCGCCGGCGACAGGTTCTCCATCGCCGACATCACGGCGTTCGTGACCCTCGACTTCGCCAAGCGCGCCGAGATCGAGATCCCTGCGGACTGCGCCAACGTCGCCCGCTGGTTCGCCGCGGTCGGCGAGAGGCCAAGCGCATCGGCGTAGGCAACGACCCCTCCTCACCCCGACCCTCCCCTCCACAGGAAGAAGAGAAAAGAGGGCGCTTCTGTAATGGCCAACATACGTGGATGACTCGGACTGAGGAATAACCTGACGCGTCGAGACTTGAATGCTATTCGGCGTTGGCGTCCAGCCCCTCGGCAGCCAAGAGAACCAACACGTTATCGCGCCGTTCGGCGTCCAAACTGCGTGTAGACCGACGCCAAGAGACGTGCAGTTGGCTCGTTCGTGAAGTCGTGCCGCAAGTTTTCTGCTCGCTGACGAACCGCATAGTTGGGTTCGAATACGGCTACCAATCCTCGGTGTGCGCTATCCGTTCGAACTCATGGCGGAGCCTCATTAGTCGTTCTTCGGCTTCGATCCGAGACTTTGCTGTCTTTGGTTTATCGGAAACAGCCGCTTCTATCAGTTCATCCATTAGCAATCTCAATTCCATCATCAAATGCCGGGAACGACGCGACCTAGGCCCCAACTCGTCGAAAGCGTCGCGCAGATACCGTGGTGGAATTAAGTATTCCGGATTCTCTAGCCGCTTCTCTAAACTCCCAACTGCGGTTCGGAGTTCCGAAATGACTGACAAGACGTCTGCAAGTGATCGCTGCTCAGGATTATCACTTTGCTTCAAGAGCTGAAGATCTAGTGAGACTGAAATTGGCGTCTCCAGCGTAGACGAATCGGCTTCAAGAGATCGGATTTGAGCAACAATTTCTGTCTTCGATTGTTCAACGCTGTCTAGATCTTTATGGTCAACATGAATCGTTCTTGTTCCTGCTACGTCAAAGGGAATTTGCTCGCCCTTCTTGATTAGTTGCACTAACGGCTTCCGAATTGCGTGGCGGATGGCGAGTTCGTAGAAGACGTTCGGATTCCTTTCGGTAAGATCAGCAATGACTAGTGGATCGTCAACGATATGCTGTATCACTTGACTCGTAATCATGCCAGGTTCAGAAATCTGATCGGCTCTTGTAGCGCTATAGCCGCAAGTGTCTGCAGCAGGGCTGATTACGTGCTTTAGAATTTGGTCAGAACGTTTTCTGGTCTCCGACTCAGGCTCTCCGATTGGAGCAATAACGAAGCATACTCTCTCAGACATTGGCATTCTCGTCTCGAAAGTGTTAGTGCGGAAGAGCAGTTACACTTACCCACCGTAACATTGTTGCTCCCATTGTACAAAGTCTCAACGCACCAAGCTCCACGCGTCACCCAACCTTCGCTGACTTGAGTGCTGCGACAATGTTTGACGGAGTGCGCCACCTAAGGCCGCAGCTAACCTGTGTCTCGGGCTCGACGCGAACTTCTGAGGTAATAGGCTTGCCGCCGTCGCGCGGCCGCGCTATGAGGCCGTGCGATGGAGGTGCGCATATACAGGCCGGCGAAGACGGCGACCCAGTCCGGCCGGGCGAAGACCGGCCGCTGGGTGCTCGAGCCCGCCCCGCGCGGAAGCCGCGCGGTGGACGACCTGATGGGCTGGACCGGCTCCGACGACACCACCCAGCAGGTCAAGCTCACCTTCGCGACCAAGCAGCAGGCGATCGCCTACGCCAAGCGCCGCGGCCTTGCTTATGTGATTGACGAGCCCCAGTCGCGCACCGTCCGCCCCAAGTCCTACGCGGACAACTTCATCCGCAAGACCTGAGGCGGCTACCTAGTCCAATAGAAGGGTCAGCTTCTCCCTTACTTCGCTGACCACCTGGGGCGGCGCGACCGTCGTAAAGCGCGCACGACGCGCCTGCCAGTCCAGGCTTCTGATCTGGTCCGCAAGCACAACGCCCGTCACGCTGCCTTCGGGTGGAAGCGGGACCTCGAACGGATATCCCTTCACCCTGGACGTGATGGGGCAGAACAGCGCCATCCCAGTCTTCTCGTTGTAGTCCTGCGGGCTCAGGACCAGTGCGGGGCGATGGCCTGCTTGTTCATGTCCGGCCTGTGGAGAGAAGGCGAGCCATACGACGTGTCCTCTGTCAGGGACGTACAGCGTCTCTACCACTGCTCCCTGCCCTGGGGCTTGCCGGTATCCTGCTCGGGATGGAGATTGTCGTCTGTCACCTTGCTTAGAAGGTCGGCAAGGTCGTAGGGCTTCTTCCGCAACACAACTCGATCACCATGCGAAGCCATATCGATGGCCGACCCCTCCGAGACTCCCCATTGTTCGGCGATGGCCTTCGGAATGCGTACCGCCAGGCTGCTTCCCCACTTCCGAACATGCAAATTCGCGCCCATGACGACACTCCCTTGTATATCTATATTATAGATACTTTAAGGCAGATGCACAAATGGGATTCAGGAGAACAGCCGAAGATAGCGCCGCTTATCCCGCGAAGCGGGGTTCGGGAATGCCGCGGATGCCGAGGCCGGTGACGGCGAACAGGCCTCCCGCGAGGAACTGCGGCTTGGCCTCGACCGCGAACATGTCGTGCACCGCCGGATGCTGCACGCGGGCCATGGAGGTGACGTAGAGCACGTCGAGGTCGTCGCCGCCGAACATCACGCTGGTGACGTTCTTCACCGGCATGCCGATGCGGCGCTCCACCGAGCCGTCCGGCGCGTAGCGCACGAGCTCGCCCCCGATTACCTGCGCGTTCCAGAGGCACCCTTCCTCGTCCACCGTGGAGCCGTCTGCGACGCCCGTGTCGTCCTTGGTCGAGGCGAAGACCCGCTTGTTGGAGAGCGAGCCCGTCTCGATGTCGTAGTCGTAGGCCCAGAACTCCTCCTGGAAGCTGTCGGCAAGGTAAAAGGTCTTGTCGTCCGGGCTCCAGCAGGGGCCGTTGGTGCAGATGATGCCGCCGTCCACCTTGGTGACGCTGAGGTCGGGGTCGAGCCGCCAGAGGCCGCAGATGGTGAGCTCCTCCTTGTCGTCCATGCCGCCTGCGAAGAAGCGCCCGCGGCGGTCGCATTTGCCGTCGTTGAGGCGGGTGCGCGGCTGCTCGGCATCGACCTTGGTGATCAGCTCCATCTGCCCCTTGTCGTAATCGAAGAAGTAGAAGCCGTCGTCGAGCGCCATCACCGCACCGCCGCCGGCGCGCAGCGCCATGGCGCCCACGTCGTGCTCGCCGAGGGTCCAGTTCTCGACCTTGCCGCTCTTAGGCTCCATGCGCCAGAGCTCGGGCTTGCCGACGCGGCGCCCGGTGCCGTCCACCCAGTAGAGCCGGCCTTCGTCCACGTCCCACACCGGGCCTTCGCCCAGGTGGTTGCCGCAGTCGAGGATGCACTCGATCTTGATGCTCATGCCCGTGACCTCTTCGTTTGCGCGATGGTGGCGGCGACCGGCGCAGCGTGCAAGACCGCGCACGTTGTCACCGGGTGGCGGCGCGGCTATGAGGGGGCGGGGAGGACCGCATGACAACACACGACATCGATCTCGCGGCGCTCGGCCGCTACGACACGCCAACTATCTGCAACGCGCTCTTGGCCATCGCGCCGGAGGCGGCGCGACGCTCGACAAAGGCGACGCTCCACTGCGCGCGGCCCGATCTGCCGCCCATGGTGGGCTTCGCCCGCACCACGATCTACCGCACGGTGGAGCCCGGCGGTCTCGATGCCGAGGGCGAGAAGGCGCAGGACCTCGAATGGTTCGACTATGTGGCCGCAGGGCCTGAGCCCCGCATCGTCGTGGTGCAGGACGCAGATACGCCCCACGCCGCCACCAATGCGCTCTTCGGCGAAGTCATGAGCTTCATGCACAGCGCCTTGGGTTGCACCGGCCTCATCACCAACGGCGCCGTCCGCGACGTGGCCGGCATGGCCGAGGGCTTCCAGGCGCTCTACGGCGGCCTCGCGCCCAACCGTGCCGGCTATCACCGGGCCGATTTCGACTGCGAGGTGAACGTCGCCGGCCTCTACGCGCGCACCGACACGCTCATCCATGCGGACGTCAACGGCGCCGTCGTCGTGCCGCCGGAGCAGGTGCCTGCGATCCTGGAGGCGGCGGCGGCGATCGTGAAGAAGGAGCAGGCGATCATCGACTTCTGCCGCGACCCTGGGGTCACGGTCGAGAGCTTCAAGCGCTTCTGGAGCCAGGGCTGAGCGGCGATGCGGATCCTCCTGCTGCAGAATCACGACAACTCCGGGCCCGGCTACCTGGAGGAGCCGGCGGCCAAGCGCGGCGTCCGCTTCGAGGCCTGCATGCCGCACCTCGACGCCGACGACCGGCTGCCCGCCGACGACTCGGGCTACGACGGCTTCCTCCTCATGGGGGGCGCGATGCACGCGGGCCACGTCGACGAGCATCCCTGGCTTGAGGACGCCGCGGCGCTGGTGCGGCGTTTCACCGAGGCGGAGAAGCCGGTGCTTGGCATCTGCCTCGGCTCGCAGATCGTCGCCCGCGCCCTGGGTGCGCGCTGCTACGACTTGGCTACGCCCGAGGTGGGCTTCGTGCCGGTCGCGCTGACGCAGGCGGCTGAGGCCGACTCACTGCTCGGCCAGGGGTTCCACAACCCGCTCCATCTCGCCCAGTTCCACAGCCAGACCTTCGACATTCCCGACGGCGCGACACGGCTGATGGTGGGCGAGGAAGTGCCGAACCAGGCCTTCCGCTTCGGTGCCGCGACCTACTCCTTCCAGCCGCACTTCGAGGTGACGCCAGAGATGATGACCGCCTGGGTCTCGATCTCCGAAGAGATCGTGCCCAAGCTCTATCCGACCCTGCCCGAGACGCTGCCGCACCTGCTGCAGCTCCACCACCACGCCTCGCACGATTTCTGCTACCGCGTCGGCGACGCCTGGCTTGCCCTCGTTGCCAAGCGCGCGGCCTCTCAATCCTAGAGAACGCGAGCGGCGCGCGTTGCGCTACGCAGCGTCGATCCGTTCGACCTGAATTGTTTGCTCGAGGTGGCGGGACCGCGCGAGATCGAAGGCCAGTTGCATGCCAAGCCACGTCTCGGGCGTCGAGCCGAAGGCCTTCGACAGGCGATAGGCCATCTCGATGGAGACGGACTCCTTCTCGTTCACCAGGTTGCAAAGCGTCTGGCGCCCGACGCCGAGTCGCTTCGCGCCTTCGGTGACAGTCAGGCCCAAGGGCTTCAGGCACTCTTCGCGAACGATGGCGCCGGGATGCACGGGGGTCTTCATGGCCATTTGCTTGCCAAGAAATCTTGGTGACCCCTACGGGAATTGAACCCGTGTCTCCACCTTGAAAGAGTGGTGTCCTAACCTCTAGACGAAGGGGTCACTGCTATGGGCCGCGCTATGTAGCGGGCGTGGCGCCTCGAAATCAAGGGTTTGATGGCGGAGGCGCCGGGGCGCCGTCGTCTATGTGAAGTTCGACGGCGCGGGTGCCACGGCGGCGGTCGAGGCGGAGGCGGCCCGCGAGATGGAAGGGTTCACCTGTGCCGGCCAGCAGCGCGTTGCCCAGCGCATTGTCGACGGCGCGGAATGCGATGCCCTTGAGGCGCTTGCCGGAGCGCCCGGCGAGCTGGCAGCGCACGTGGCCGCGGCCCACGATGTCGGCGCGCAGCAGTTGGGCGCCGGCGATGGCGAAGCGGGGCTCCGGGTTGCCGGCACCAAAGGGGCCGGCGGCCTCCAGCGTCTCCAGGAGCTCCGCCGTCGCGCCTTCGACGCCGAGCGCGCCGTCGAGGCCGAGGCTCGGCGCAAGGATGGCCGCATTCGCCGCATCGGCGAGCCGCGCGTGCAGGAAGTCGCTCAGTGCTTCCAACCTGGACTGCTCGACGGTGAAGCCCGCCGCCATCGGATGGCCGCCGCCATTGACCAGCAGGTCCGCCTGCCGCGCCGCGGTGATGGCGGCGCCGATATCGACGCCCGGCACCGATCGGCAGGAGGCCTTGCCGATGCCGTCCTCCCAGGCGACGACGATGGCCGGCCGGTTGTAGCGCTCCTTGAGCCGGCTCGCGACGATGCCGATGACGCCCGCGTGCCAGCGCTCGTCGTGCGCGAGGACCAGGGGAGCGGGCGAGGGGTCTCCGGCACCGGCCGACTCGACCTGCTCGATGGCCTCCTCCAGCACTGCCGCCTCGATCTGCTGTCGCTCGCGGTTGAGCCCGTCGAGGTGGCGCGCGATCTTCGCCGCCTCGTCCTCGTCCACCGTGGTCATGAGGCGCGCGCCCAGGCTCGCTTCTCCCACCCGGCCGCCGGCATTGACGCGGGGGCCGAGGATGAAGCCCAGGTGATAGACGCCGGGCGGCTCCTCCAGCCCCGCCACGTCGCCGAGCGCCCTGAGGCCGACGTTGCGGCGCTGCCGCATTACCGCGAGGCCCTGGCGCACGAAGGCGCGATTGACGCCGGTGAGCGGCACCACGTCGCAGACGGTGCCGAGCGCCACGAGGTCGAGCCACCGCATAAGGTTCGGCTCCGCTCGCTCGCGATACCAGCCCCCCTCACGCAGGTGCCGGTTGAGCCCGACGACGAGGAGGAAGGCCACGCCCACGGCGGCGAGTTGGCCGTGCGGGCTGTCGTCGTCCAGCCGGTTGGGGTCGATCACGGCGCACGCCTGGGGCAGCCGCGCTTCGGCAACGTGGTGGTCGACCACGATCACGTCGAGGCCCGCGTCGGCCGCGTCCGCCAGCGCGTCGAAGGCGCTGATCCCGCAGTCGACGGTGACGACCACCCGCACGTCCTGCGCCGCCAGCGTGCGCATGGCGGTGCCGTTCGGGCCGTAGCCCTCGCGTAGGCGGTCGGGGATGTAGATCGTCGGCGCCTCGGCCACGGTCTCGAGGAAGCGGCTCAGGAGCGCGGCCGAGGTCGCGCCGTCCACGTCGTAGTCGCCGAAGATGGCGATCTTCTCGCCTGCCTCGAGCGCCTGGGCGAGGCGCGCGATGGCCGTCTCCATGTCGCGCAGGTGCAGCGGGTCGGGCAGGAGGCGGCGGAGCGTCGGGTCGAGGTAGTCGGGCGCCTCCTCGGCGGCGATGCCGCGGGCCGCAAGCACGCGCCCCACCAGTTCCGGCACCTCGATAGCCTGGGCGAGGGAGAGGCCGGCCATGGAATCGGCGAGCCGCGCGCGCCAGCGCTTGCCGAGCAGCGACCGCTCCACGCCGAGCATCGCCGCTCCCTCGCTCATGGCATTACACGCTGCGGCGTGTCACATGCCGACACGCGCGGGGGCGCGGGTGAAGTCGTGCTCGGCCTCGATCATGCGCACGGTGCCGGTCTGGGAGCGCATGACCACCGAGCTGGTGCGCGCGCCGTTGGGCAGCCGCGAGACGCCCCGCAGCATGGCGCCGTCGGTCACGCCGGTCGCGCAGAACATCACGTTGCCGCCGGCCAGCTCGTGCAGCGTGTACTTGCGGCCCAGATCGGTGACGCCCATCGCCCGCGCGCGCCGTTTCTCGTCGTCGTTGCGGAAGACAAGCCGGCCCATCATCTGGCCGCCGATGCAACGCAGCGCCGCGGCCGCCAGCACACCCTCGGGCGCGCCGCCGATCCCCATGTAGATGTCGACCGTGCGGTTGAGCCGGGTGGTCGCGATCACGCCGGCGACGTCGCCGTCCCGGATCAGCTGGATGCGGGCCTGGGTCTCGCGCACCTTGGCGATCAGCTCCTCGTGCCGCGGCCGGTCCAGGATGAGCACGGTGAGTTCGTTGACGTCGCAGGCCTTGGCCTTGGCGAGCTTGGCGAGCGTCGTGGCCGGCGGATCGTCCAGATCGACCAGCTCGTCCGGCAGCCCGTCGCCGACGGCGATCTTGTCCATGTAGGTGTCGGGCGCGGCGAGGAAGCCGCCTTTCTCCGCCATCGCGAGCACGGCGAGCGCGTTGGGGCCGCCGGTCGCGCAGATGGTGGTGCCTTCGAGCGGGTCGAGCGCGACGTCGAGGCTGGGGCCCTTGCCGGTGCCGACGCTCTCACCGATGAAGAGCATCGGCGCCTCGTCCCGCTCCCCTTCGCCGATGACCACGGTGCCGTCGATGTCGAGCGCATTGAGGCCGCGCCGCATGGCGTCGACGGCGGCCTGATCGGCGGCCATCTCGTCGCCCCGGCCGATCAGGCGGGCTGCGGCGCGGGCCGCGGCTTCCGTCACGCGCACCGCATCCAGCGCCAGGTTGCGTTCGAGGGAGATCGTTTCGTCGGCCATGGACGCCCCTTAGAGCGCTTCGATCCGAATCATGCGCGGCGGCTCCAGCACCGTGTCGAGGCCGTCGATGGCGGCGAGCGCGCGCACCACGGCTGCCTCCCGCGATTCGTGCGTGGTGAGCACCACCGGAACCAGGTCGCCGGGGTTGCGCCCCCGTTGGATCATGGCCTCGACGGAGACCTGCTCGTCGCGGAGGCAAGCGGCGATGCCGGCGATGACGCCCGGCTTGTCCACCACCATGAGCCGAATGTAGTAGGCGCCGACGTGGTGATCCATGGGCTTCGCCGCCGGCCGGGACGTGCCCGCTGCACCGGCGGGAAAGGCCGGCATAATCTGGCCGCGGGCGATGTCCACGAGGTCGGCCACCACGGCCGATGCGGTGGGGCCGGCGCCCGCGCCCGGCCCTTCGAAGAGCGCACTCCCGATGCGATCGCCTTCCGCCATCACGGCGTTGAAGACGCCATCGACCCGGGCGATAGGCGCCTGCTCGGGGAGCATGCAGGGGTGCACGCGCTGGGTGATGCCGGCCTCGCCGGCGCGGGCGATACCCAAGAGCTTGACGCGGTAGCCGAGTTCGATGGCGAAGCCGATGTCGAGCGCGCTGACGTGCCGAATGCCCTCGACATGCACGGCGTCGAAGTCGACCGGGCAGCCGAACACGACACTGGTGAGGATCGCGAGCTTGTGGGCGGCGTCGATCCCGTCGATATCGGTGGAGGGGTCGGCCTCCGCGTAACCCAGTTCCTGCGCCTCCTGCAGCACCGAGCCGAATTCCCGCGCCTGGCCGGTCTGCACGGATTCGTGCATCGCCGTCATGATGTAGTTGCAGGTGCCGTTCAGGATGCCGTAGACGCCGCCGATCCGGTTGCCTGCGAGGCCCTCGCGCAGCGCCTTGACGATGGGGATGCCGCCGGCCACCGCGGCCTCGTAGCCGAGATGGCGATCGGTCCGCTGCGCGGCCTCTGCGAGTGCCGCGCCGTGGTGGGCGAGCAGCGCCTTGTTTGCCGTCACCAGGTGCTTGCCGTTGGCGAGAGCCGCTTCGGAGACCGCCCGCGCGGTGCCCTCCGACCCGCCGATCAACTCGAGGACGACGTCGACGGCGGGAAGGGCGGCGAGCTCCCGAGGGTCGTCCCGCCAGTCGAGCCCGTCGAGCGCGACACCGCGATCCTTGCCCCTGTCGCGCGCCGAGACCGCGACCACCTCGATCGACCGCCCCGTCCGTTGCTCCAGCAGCGTTGCGTTGTCGCGCAGCAGCGCGAGCACCCCACAGCCGACCGTGCCTAGTCCGGCGATCGCAATACGCAGGGGCTCAGGCATGGGGCAGGGCTTCTTGCGGCATCAAGCGCGGCAAAGGGGTGTGCCGGCCGATTCCTGGCCGCCCGGCGCACCGTGGGAACGATCTTTCACGACTGGATGGCTGTCTCGGCGATTCGGTCGACTGGCGGGTGGCGGGGCACGCCGGCGGTGGCCGACACGCCCCTAGATATCAAGATCGGGACGCCCGGCACCATTATCCGCCGGTTGCCGGGGCCAGCTCGTCAGTTCCGTCCGCCGGCCGGTACACCGCCCGAAGCTGCGACATCGGTTCTTCCGGGTCCACGCGCGCGCGCACAGCGTCCGCCGTGTGCTGCGCCTTCTCGCGGTCTGCCTCCAGGCCGGCAGTCAGCGCCGCGCGTTCCTCCGCGCTCGACATGGCGGGTGCTTCGTTCGGGACTTCGCCGAGCGAGCGGTACGGCTCGTCGCCGCCGGGCACGGCGTTCTCACCGAAGATCGCGTCATCGTCCTCGACATAGCTGAACAGGTCGCCGATGTAGTCGGTCGTGTCCTCGATCGCCGAGCAACCGCCGACGAGGAGCCCGAAGGCGAGCGGCCCGAGCGCGAGGAGCGTGAGCGGGCGCATCCGGCGGCGCCTTTGAAGCCACGCGGTCGTTTGGGTGTCGCTAGATTGGGGCATGGCGCATTCTCCTGGTCTGTTGGCGACGTCTGGCGACCGTCGGCATTGAGAACGGGGCGACTCGTTAGTAGCATATACCCAATTCCCATCGATCGCATTCGCGGGCGCCGGCCGGCAAGCGTGCCCGCAGCTCACACACGGACTCAGCATACGATGACCGAAGACACTACCGCCGCGGACGCGACGGGAAACGACATGTCTGAGCATCTGGCCGCCATCGCGGCGCAGAGCCAACGGCTGGCTGCGCTCTTCCTGAGCGGACAAGGCGCGGCTGGCGGCGGCTCGAGCGCGGATCCGCTCAATCTGGGCGATGCCTTCACGGCGATGGCGCGGAGCCTTGCGGCCGATCCCTCGCCGCTGATCGACGCGCAAATGAAGTGGTGGGACGGGTATCTCAGGCTGTGGCGGCAGAGCGCGCAACGCCTGCAGGGCGCGGAACCGCCGGAGCCGGTGGCCCAGCCCGAGCACGACGACCGGCGCTTCCGCGATCCGGCGTGGACCGAGAACTGGGTCTTCGACCATCTGAAGCAGTCCTATCTGCTGACCGCTGCCTGCCTGCAGTCGGCGGTGGCGGACATTCAGGGCCTCGAAGAAAGAGACGCCCAAAAACTCGCCTTCTACAGTCGCCAATTCGTCGATGCGCTGGCGCCCACCAACTTTCTCGCCACCAATCCGGAGGCGCTGCGGGAGACCGCCGAGACCAAGGGCGAGAACCTGCTGAAGGGCCTGCGCAACGTGCTCGACGATCTGGAGCGCAACGAGGGCCGGTTCGCGCCCCGCATGACGGACGAGGAGCATTTCACCCTGGGCGAGACCATCGCCACCACGGAGGGGAAGGTCGTCTTCCAGAACGAGCTCATGCAGCTCATCCAGTATGCGCCCGGCACGGAGACGGTGTTTCGCCGGCCGCTCCTCATCGTGCCGCCCTGGATCAACAAGTACTACGTGCTCGACTTGAGGCCGAAGAATTCATTCGTCAGATGGGCGGTCTCGAAGGGCTACACGGTCTTCATGATTTCCTGGGTCAACCCGGACGAGCGGCTGGCGGAGAAGACCTTCGAGGACTACATGCTGGAAGGCCCGCTGGCGGCGCTCGATGCGATCGAGCAGGCGACGGGTGAGCGCGAGGTGACGGCGATCGGCTACTGCTTGGGCGGCACGCTCACGGCGGCGACGCTGGCGTATCTCGCGGCGCGGGGCGAGACCCGGATCAAGAGCGCGACCTTCTTCGCCTCCCTCGTCGACTTCGCGAAGCCCGGCGAACTCGGCGTCTTCATCGACGATGCCCAGATCGACTCGCTCGACGCCATGATGGCGGAGAAGGGCTATCTCGAGGGCCGCCACATGGCGACGACCTTCAACATGCTGCGCGCCAACGACCTGATCTGGTCGTTCGTCGTGAACAACTACCTGCTCGGCCGGGAGCCGATGCCCTTCGACCTGCTCTTCTGGAACGCGGATTCGACCCGGATGCCGGCGGCGATGCACAGCTACTACCTGCGCAAGATGTATCAGGAGAACCTGTTCGCCCAGCCTGGAGGCTTGAGCCTTGCAGGCGTGCCCATCGACCTCCGCCGCATCGACGTCCCCACCTACATCGTGGCGACGCGGGAGGACCACATCGCGCCTTGGCAGTCCTGCTACGCCGCGTGCCAGCTCTACAGCGGGCAGCGCCGCTTCGTGCTCGGCGCCTCCGGGCATATCGCCGGCATCATCAATCCGCCTGCAAGCAGCAAGTACGGCTACTGGACCGGGCCGGTCGCGGAGTCGCAGGATGCCGACGCCTGGCTCGCCGCCGCCGGGCGCCACGAGGGGTCATGGTGGGACGACTGGCACGGATGGCAGCGCCGCCGCGCGGGCGGCAAGAAGGTGCCGGCTCGCGATCCCGGCACAGGCGCGCTCAAGCCGATCGAGGACGCGCCGGGCTCCTACGTGCTGGCCGCGTGAGGGGAGCGGCCCGCTGCGGCGGGCCCGAGGAGGCACGGTACTCTCCGGCCCGGTTGGCGTAGCGCCGGGCGATGCTCACGATGGTCTCGCGCTCGGCGTTGCTCACCGTGCGCACCGCCTTCGCCGGCCGGCCCATCCACATCTCGCCGCTCTTGACCCGCTTGCCCGGCGTCACCAGCGCGCCCGCAGCGACCCAAGCGCCGGTTTCCACCACGGCGTAGTCCATCACCGTGGCGCCCATGCCGATCATGCAGCCGTCCTCCAGCACGCAGGCGTGGAGCAGGCACATGTGGCCGACCACCACATCCTCGCCGATGAGCGTGGGGCCGTCGTCGGTGGCGGTGTGGATGATCGTGCCGTCCTGGACGTTGCTGCGCGCGCCGACGCGGATGTAGTTCACATCGCCCCGCAGGACGCAGTTAAACCAGATGCTCGACTGGGCGCCCAACACGACATCGCCGATCACGCTGCTGCCGGCCGCGACGAAGGCGCTCGGCGCCACCCTTGGCCAGCGGTGGTGATAGGGCAGGAGCAGGCCGGCGGACATATGCTCCCAACCTCTTACGGAAAGAGCGGCGCCTGCTCGAGCCCGGTCGTCTCCGGCAGGGCGTGCATCAGATTCATGTTCTGAATCGCCTGGCCGGAGGCGCCCTTCACCAGGTTGTCGATGGCCGAGATCAGAATGGCGCGCCCTTCGATGCGGTCGTCGAAGACCCCGATGAGGCAGTGGTTCGAGCCCCGCACGTGGCGGGTCGCAGGCGCCGCGCCCGCCGCCAGAACGCGCACGAAGGGCTCGTCCGCGTAGCGCCGGGCAAGTGCCTCGCGCAGCTCATTGGCGCCTCTGTTGGCGCGGACGTAGATCGTCGCCAGGATGCCCCGGTTCATAGGCATGAGATGGGGCGTGAAGTTGACGCGCACCGGCGCCCCCGCCGCTTCCGACAGCCCCTGCTCGATCTCCGGCGCGTGGCGGTGGCGTGCGACGCCGTAGGCGTGCACGCCTTCGCCGACCTCGGCGAAGAGGCTCCCCTGCTTGGCCTCGCGGCCTGCGCCCGAGACCCCCGACTTGGCATCGATGATGATGTCCTCAGCATCGATCAGCCCGTCTTCGAGCAGCGGCGCCAGCGGGAGCTGCGAGGCGGTGGGGTAGCAGCCGGGGTTCGCTACGAGGCGGGCGCTCCGCACATCGTCGCGCGCGAGCTCGGTCAGTCCGTAGACGGCCTCATTCTGGAGCGACACCGCTGTGTGCGCCCGCCCGTACCATTCGGCGTAGACGTCCGGGTCCGCGAGCCGGAAATCGGCCGAGAGGTCCACGACCTTGAGATGGCCGGGGAGCGCGGAAACGACCTCTTGCGTGGTGCCGTGGGGCAGGCAGCAGAAGACGGCGTCGAGCGCGTCCCACGCGGCGTCCTCGATCTTGACGAGGTCGGGGAAGCCCGCGCCATCTAGGTGGGGAAAGACCGCGCCGAGGCTCTGGCCCGCGCGCCGCTCGGCGGTCAGCAGGCCGACCGAGAAGCCGTCGTGATGCGCCAGCAGGCGCAGCAGCTCGCCGCCGGTATAGCCGCTCGCGCCGAGCACGCCC
>JAPPHR010000063.1 GCA_028820995.1 Rhodospirillales bacterium | reverse complement strand
AGACCGCCTCCAGCAGGTTGGTCTTGCCGGCGCCGTTGGGGCCGGTCAGCACCAGGGGGCGTTCGTCCATGACGAGGCGCGCCGAGCGGTAGCTGCGGAAGCCGGCCAGCGTGAGCCGGGTGAGCGCGTAGCGCGCGCCGGCAGGCGCCGGCGCGTCCCGCCCGGTCACGGCGTGTGTGATTGGAGCGGCCACCTAGACGCGGAGCGGCATGATGACGTGGAGCGCGGCGGAATCGCCGGTATCCCGCACCAGCGTCGGCGAGCCGGCGTCGCCGAAGAAGAATCGGATCGACTCGCTCTCGATCTGCCCCGCGACATCGAGCACATAGCGTGCGTTGAGCCCGATATCGAGCGGCTCGGCGCCGTAGTCGGCGTCCAGCTCCTCGGTCGCGGTGCCCGTATCGGGGCTGTTGGCCTGCAGCGTGACCGCACCCGGGAGGATCGAGAGCTTGATGGCATGGGAGCGGTCCGTGGAGATCGAGGAGACCCGGTCCACGGCCTCGGCGAAGCTTCCGCTCGCCACGGTCAGCACGTTCTGGTTGCCGCGCGGAATCACCCGCTCGTAGTCCGGAAACGAGCCGTCGATGAGCTTCGAGGTGAGCTGGGCGGCGCCGATGTCGAAGCGGATTCTGGTCTCCGACAGCGCAATGGTCACCGGCTCGTCGCCGTCGTCGATCAGCTTGCGGACCTCCGTCACGGTCTTGCGCGGCACGATCACGCTCGGCACGTCCGCTGCGCCTTCCGGCAGCGCCACGTCGGCGCAGGAGAGCCGGTGGCCGTCGGTGGCGACGGCGCGCAGCCGCGCGATCCCTTCCTGGTCCTCGGCCTTGTGCAGGTGGATGCCGTTGAGATAGTAGCGGGTCTCCTCGGTCGAGATGGCGAACCGGGTCTTGTCGATCAGGCGCCGCAGGTGATCACGCGGCAACTCGAAGGAGTGGGGCAGCTCATCGTCGGCCATCACCGGGAACTCGGCGATGGGCAGGCAGGAAAGCCGGAAGCGGGAGCGCCCCGAGACCACGTCGAGCTGCCCGCTGTCGCCGCCGTCGACGGTCATCGCCACCTGCGCGCCGTCCGGCAACTTGCGCACGATGTCGTAGAGGGTGAGTGCGGTCGTTGTCACCGCGCCTTCCTGCTCGACGGCGGCATCGGCCTCGTCGACGACGGCGAGGTCCATGTCCGTCGCGGTCAGTCGCAGGCGATCGCCCCCCTGCGCATCCATGCGCACATTGGCGAGGATCGGGATCGTGTTGCGGCGTTCGACGACGCTTTGGACGTGCGCCAGCGAGCTCAGAAGCGTTGAGCGTTCGATGGTGAGCTTCATAGTTGTGCGGGGCTCCGGATTCCGCGCCGAATCACCCTGGATTATAGAGGAGAAGTGCCCGAATTCGCAGCACTATCGGCGTGCAACGACCGCTTGAGGCGCTGCGCTTTGCCTGCACGCCTCTATCCTGCAACCGGTCGCGCATGGACGCCGGCCGTCAGCCGGTCGGGTCTTCGAGGCTTCGCCAGAGAAACTCCACGTCTTCGTCGAGCGCCGCATCCCTGGGCCGCAGCTCCTCGATGCGGCGGATCGCGTACATGACCGTGGTGTGGTCGCGCTTGCCGAACTTGCGGCCGATCTCGGGCAGCGAGCGCGAGGTGAGCTGCTTGGCGAGGTACATCGCCACGTGGCGCGGCCGTACCACGGCCTGGGCACGCCGGCTGGAGGAGAGCTCCGCCGGCTTGATGTTGTAGTGCGCGGCGACCCTGCGCTGGATCTCCTCGATCGTGATCCGCCGCTCCTTCGCGACGAGCACGTCGCGCAGAACCGCCTGGGTCGTCTGCAACGTAATCGCGCCGCCGAGGAGGGCGGCGTGGGCGGCAATGCGGTTGAGCGCCATCTCCAGCTCGCGCACGTTCGACGTGATCTCCCGCGCCAGGAACTCCATGACCTCCGGCGGGGCATCGGCGATCCCCAGCGGGGCCGCCTTCTCCCGCAGAATCCCGAGACGAAGCTCGTAGCTGGCGGGGTGGATATCGACGGCGAGACCGCCTGCAAGGCGGGATCTGAGGCGCTCCTCCATCCCGTCAAGCCGGGACGGCGAGCGGTCGCCGGAGACCACCACCTGGCTGCGATGGTCGACCAGCGCGTTGAGCGTGTGGAGAAACTCCTCCTGCGTGCTTTCCTTGTCGCAGATGAACTGGATGTCGTCGATCAGCAACACATCGGCCGAGCGGAAGCGCTCCTTGAACGCCACCGTGTCCTTTTGCCGAATCGCCTGGACGAACTGGTACATGAACCGCTCGGCAGAGAGGTAGAGCACGCGCCGCCCCGGCTCCCGGCCCCGGATGCACCACGCGATCGAATGCAGCAGATGGGTCTTGCCGAGGCCGACGCCGCCGTAGAGATAGAGCGGGTTGAACGGGAGATGGTCGACACCCGCGACCTGCTGCGCCGCCGCGTGGGCGAGCTCGTTGGTCTCGCCGACCACGAATTCGCGGAACGTGAAGCGGCCGTTGAGCGGCGAGCCGAGATCGGTGAGCGCGCCCTCCAGCGGCCGCGCCCGGGGAGCGCTGCCCCGAGAGGCCGGCGCCGGCTCACCGGCCGCGTGGGGCTCGCCATCGCCGGGCGCCGACAGCCCCGCATCGATCACGATGCGGGCGTTCTGGATGCCGCTCAGCTCTTCGCCCCAGAGCGCCGTGATGCGATGGGCATAGTGCGACGCGATCCAGTCGCGCAGGAAGCGCGTGCCGACGCCGAGGGTGACCTGATCGCCGTCGACGTCGACCAGGGTGAGCGGCGCCAGCCAGCTCGCGAAGGTGGCCTGGCCGACCTCTGCGAGAAGCCGTGCCCGTACCTTCTGCCAGGCGTCTTGGCCGTCCCGGGCGGGCGGCGGCGCGTGGTCCGTCACGGGCGGGATCCCGTGCGCCGGCGGAATGACCTGCATGAACACGGCCCGTCGTGGCGCCGGGCGGGCGTCATGCGCGCGTCACACTGGCGCACCTTACGCCGAGACGGACTAACTGTTCCTGTTAACTCCCTGCTTCGTGCCATTTATGTTCTTGCTTTACGTCGCGGTTATCGGGGACGGCGGCGGGTCTTCTTCCCTAGGCAGGCAACGCCTGCCGCGCCGTCGTCAACGTCGGTGATGTTTGCTTTGCATACCGCCGGCGGCTCCTTCCGGCGTTATGTGACAGTTAGGCTAAAGTGTGGTGGCGGCGCTGGCAACGGGTCCGAAAGCGGAACCGGCGAAAATTCTGGCCATTACACTTCGCACATAGTCTTGGCTGTCCGAGTGAAGGGGGACCGCCAATCGGTTGGCACGATGCCCGGAATCGGATCGGCGTGACCGATACTACCGGGCTGGTATAGGGAATGGGGAAACGTTCCTTACCAAGATTGGATGGCCGCTCTGGGCGCGGTTCGATCGTCGCTCTCGGGGGTGCGCACACGGGGTGCGCGAGCGGCACGAACGCCTCGGCCGGTCCTTAGCCGTCGGGCAGAGCGCCCACGCGGCGGGCGAGCGAGGAGACCCGGCGGGACGCCGTCCGCCGGTGCAAGAGCGCCTTCGTGGCACCCCGCATGATTTCCGGCTGGGCCTCGCGCAGTGCCTGCTCGGCCTGGCTCTTGTCGCCGCTCGCGATCGCTTCCTCGACGCGGCGAATGAAGGTGCGGATGCGCGAAAGCCGCGCGCGGTTGACCGCGACGCGGCGCTTGTTCTGCCGCACCCGCTTGCGGGCCTGGCGGGAGTGGGCCATGGGTGGAGGTCTCTCTCTTAGTTGGGCGGCCTTATACCACGCGCGCCGGCGGGGTCAACGGCACCCTTGGGACGGCGGTCGCTAGCGGTTGGTGAAGGCCGGCTCGCGCTTCTCGATGAAGGCGTCCATGCCTTCCCTCTTGTCCTCGGTCGCGAAGCTCGCATAGAAGACCGCCCGCTCGTAGAGCACGCCTTCCGTCAACGTGGTCTCGAAGGCGCGGTTGACGGCCGCCTTGGCGAGCGCGACGGTGGGCGCGGAGAACCGCGCGATCTGCTCGGCGACGGCTACCGCCTCGTCCACGATGTCTGCGACCGGGACCACGCGGCTCACGAGCCCGCTACGCTCGGCCTCCTCAGCATCCATCATGCGCCCGGTCAGGATCATCTCCATCGCCTTCGACTTGCCGACGGCGCGGGTCAGCCGCTGGGTGCCGCCGGCGCCGGGGATGGTGCCGAGCTTGATTTCCGGCTGGCCGAACCGTGCGTTGTCGGCGGCAATCAGGATGTCGCACATCATCGCGAGCTCGCAGCCGCCGCCGAGGGCATAGCCCGCGACCGCACCGATGACCGGCTTGCGGAAGGCGGTGATGCGGTTCCACTTGGCGATGAAGTCGCTGTCGTGCGCGTCCACGAAGCTCATGGAGCGCATCTCGGTGATGTCGGCGCCGGCCGCAAAGGCCTTCTCGTTTCCGGTGAGGACGACCGCGCCGATCTCGTCCTCCGCCTCGAAGCTGTCGAGCACGGCGTTGAGCTCGCCGATCAGGGCGCCGTTCAACGCGTTCAGGGCCTTGGGCCGGTTCATCGTGATCAGGCCGACACGGCCACGCCGGTCGACGGTGATGTTTTCGTACGCCATCGTGTTCTCCCTTGAGCGGCCGGGGCCCGCGTTCTGCTGGCGGGCTGCTGCCGGCCGGGCGCTGTGAGGGGCGTGCGGCTCGCCTATTACTCACCGTTGGCGCTTTGCGCAATAGAATGTCGAGCGCCCGCTCTGCACGATGCGCCGCACTCCGGCGCCGCAATCGCAACCAGGGCAGGGCAGATCAGCCCGATCGTAGACCGCGAAGCGGTGCTGAAAGTATCCGAGCTCGCCCGATGCCTGCACGTAGTCGCGGAGCGACGATCCGCCGGCCGCGATGGCGTCTTCCAGCACGTGCCGGATCGCCTTGGCCAGTCGCTCCGCCCGCCTGCCTTGCACCGAGCCGGCGCGCCGCCTCGGGCTCAGCCCGGCGTAGAAGAGCGCCTCGCACACATAGATGTTGCCGAGCCCGGCGACGACGCGCTGGTCGAGCAAGGCGGCCTTGATCGGCGTGTCCTTCGCGTGCAGCCGCCTGGCCAGCGCCGGCCCGTCGAAGCCGGGCGCGAGCGGCTCCGGTCCCATGCTGCGCAGCAGTTCGTGCTCCTCGAGCCGCGCGGCCTTGGCCAGGTCCATCAGCCCGAAGCGCCGGTGGTCCTCGTAGCGCAGCACCGCGCCGTCGTCGAAGTGGAGGACGACGTGCTCGTGCGCACCGCCGCCGGGCGCCGCGTCGATGGAGAGGCGGCCCGACATGCCGAGATGGACGATCAGCACGCCGCCGCCTTCGAGGTGCACCAGCAGATACTTGCCGCGCCGCCCGAAGTCCCGCACCTCCCGGCCCGTGAGGACCTGCCCCATGTCGGGCGGGAGCGGGCGGCGGAGATCGGGGCGGCGCACCGTGACATGGGTGATGCGCCGGCCGGTGAGGCGCGCGGCAAGCCCGCGGCGCACGGTCTCGACCTCGGGCAATTCCGGCATCCTGCGGCCACGGTAGCGCGGGTTTCGGCGCTGGGCTATGGTCGCCGACATGGCCTCTGCGCGCGGAGAGCACGACGCCACGGATGGCGCCGACTTCGGCTTCCGCCGCGTCGGCGAGCACGAGAAGCCGGGGCTCGTCCGCGACCTCTTCGACCGGGTCGCCGGCCGCTACGACCTCATGAACGACCTGATGAGCGGCGGCATCCATCGCCTGTGGAAGCGGGAGATGGTGGCTTGGCTCGCGCCCCGCCCCGGCATGGCCGTGCTTGACGTGGCGGGCGGCACCGGCGACATCGCGCGCCGCGTTCTGGCGGCGATGGAAGGCCGGGGCCAGGTCATCGTCTGCGATGCAAGCGAGCAGATGGTAGACGCGGGCCGCGAGCGCACCTGGAACGCGGGCGTCATCGCAGGCATCGACTGGGTGGTGGGCGATGCCGAGGCGCTGCCGCTGCCGGCGCGCTCGGTCGACGCCTATACGATCGCCTTCGGCATTCGCAACCTGACCCGGATCGAGCGTGCGCTGGCCGAAGCCGCGCGCACTCTCAGGCCCGGCGGGCGCTTCATCTGCCTTGAGTTCAACTCGCGGCCGCCCGGCGGAATCGAGCGGCTGTACAACGCCTATTCCTTCGCCGTCATTCCGTTGATCGGGCAGGCGGTGACCGGCCAGCGCGACGCCTACGCCTATCTCGTGGAGAGCATCCGGCGCTTTCCTCCGCCCGAACGGCTCGCGGCGATGATGGCCGACGCCGGCTTCGGCGGCGTGCGCGTGCGCCCGCTCTCCGCCGGCATCGCCACGCTCCATTCGGGCTGGCGCACCTAGAGCAACCATCGTGCGCCGGGCGCTCAGAAATATTGGGCGGCTGCTGCGGATTGCCTGGACCCTGGGGCGCTGGGACGCGCTCTTCCTCCTGAGCGACTACGGCCTCGTGCCGCCGGTGACCCTTCTCGCCGGCATGCTGCCCAGGAAGCGCGGACTGGGCTCGCCGGGGCAGCGGCTGGCAGGCGCGTTTCAGGTTCTGGGGCCGAGCTTCATCAAGTTCGGCCAGGCGCTCTCCACCCGGCCGGACCTGGTGGGCGAGGAGATCGCGGCGGCGCTGTCGGACTTGCAGGACCAGCTACCGCCCTTCGATGCGAAGGCCGCGCGGGGCATTGTGGAGTCCGAGTTCGGCGTGCCGCTGGACTCGCTCTTCCGGGAGTTCACCGACGAGCCGGTCGCCGCCGCCTCCATCGCGCAGGTGCACTTCGCGGTCATGGCGACGGGCGAGCCCGTGGCGGTCAAGATCCTGAGGCCCGGCGTCGAGCGCGCCTTCGAGCGCGACCTGGAGCTCTTCTACTGGCTGGCGGAGCTTGCCGAGCGCACGCTGCCGTCGTGGCGCAGGCTTCGCCCCGTCGAGGTCATCCGCACCTTCGCGCAAACCGTGATGATGGAGATGGACCTTCGCTTCGAGGCCGCCGCGGCCTCGGAGCTCCGCCAGAACTTCGCCGAGGACGCGGGCTTCCTGGTGCCGGCAGTCGACTGGCGGCGCACCAGCCGGCGCGTGCTCACGCTGGAGCGCGTGGAAGGCATCCCCATCGATGAGCGTGACGCCCTGATCGCTGCCGGGCACGACCCGCACGAGGTGCTGGGCAAGGCGGCCGGCGCCTTCTTCAACCAGGCCTTCCGCGACGGCTTCTTTCACGCCGACCTGCATCCCGGCAACCTGCTGGTGAATGCGGACGGCAATGTCGTCGCCGTCGATTTCGGGATCATGGGGCGGCTCGACACCCAGACCCGCCGCTATCTGGCGGAGATGCTGCTGGGCTTCCTGATGGGCGACTACGAGCGCGTGGCCGAGGTGCATTTCGAGGCGGGCTACGTGCCGCGCCGGGCCTCGAAGGCGGCGTTCGTGCAGGCGTTGCGCTCCATCGGCGAGCCGATCCTGGGCCGCCCGCTCAACGAGATCTCCATCGCCCAGCTGCTCGGCCAGCTCTTCCAGATCACCGAAGCCTTCGAGATGGAGACCCAGCCCCAGCTCCTGCTGCTGCAGAAGACGATGCTGATGGCGGAAGGGCTGACCCGCCGGCTCACGCCGGACCAGAACATGTGGGTCTTTACCCGCCCGCTCATCGAGCGCTGGGCGCGGGAGAACCTCGGCGTCCAGGCCCGCATGCGCGATGCGGCAGACGAGCTGCTGCAGGCCGCAGGCCGCCTGCCGCGCCTCGCCGCACGCGCCGAGCGCGTGCTGGACGGGCTGGAAGAAGGCGTCACGCTCTCGCCCGACACCCTGCAGGCGATGAGCGGCCGCCGGCGCGGCGGCAGCACGCTGCCGATTATCCTTGCGGTGATCGCTGCGCTGCTCGCAGGCCTCCTGGCCGTACAGTTGCTATAGCGTCCCTGCCAAAGCGTTCGTATCTCTCGCCAATCGTCTTTCCTCCGTCGTTGCCGGGCTTGTCCCGGCCATCCACGTGTTGTTCACGCCGCAGAGTCAAAGAACGTGGATGCCCGCAACAAGTGCGGGCATGACGGGGAGTGGCCGGGCGGTTTACCGGCCTTGACACCGGCGCCGCGCCGGGGAGAGTGCGGAGCCATGGACAGAGACGCGATCAGACGCGAGATCGAGCTCGTGCGGGCCGACTGGTCCGCGCGCGGGCGCCATTGGGACCGGCGGTCGGACGAGCTCGCCGAGCAGGCGGCCCGCATGAACGAGCCGCTCATCGAGGCGGCCGGCATCGAACCGGGCCAGCAGGTCTGCGACATCGCCACCGGTGCCGGCGAGCCTGCGCTCAGCGTCGCCTCGCTGGTGGGCGCGGAAGGCCGCGTCTTTGCCACCGACCTCTGCCCGGAGATGATGCTGGGCGCCCGCCGCCGCGCCGCTGCCCAGGGGCTCGGCAACATCACCTTCCGCACTGCCGACATGCTGGCGCTGCCCGATGCGGACTCCGCGTTCGACCGCGTGACCTGCCGCTTCGGGCTGATGTTCTGCCCGGCGCCGGCGCGCGCCGCTGCGGAGGCGTTGCGCGTGCTGAAGCCCGGCGGGCGGGCGGCCTATCTCGTCTGGGGTCCGCGCGCGGACACGACCATGTTCGTCGTCTTCGTGGCCGCCGTCGAGGCGGTGCTCGGCCCCCTCGACGAGCTGGAAGAGGTCGATCTCGCCCGGCCCTTCTCGCTCGGCGCGCCCGGGGCGCTGGAGCGCGCTCTGACCGAGGGCGGGCTCACGAACGTGGAGGAACGCGAGGTCCGCTTCGCGCCCCGGGTCCCGGCGGAGGCGCCCTTCTGGCAGGCCCAATTCGACATGACCTTCGGCCGGGCGCTGGATGGCGCAAGCGAAGCCACGCGCCACGCCCTGCTTGAGGCCGCGGCAGCAGGCTTCGAGCGCCTCAGGGAGGGGGACGAGATCCCCCTCGACGTCCACGTAAGGATTGGCGTTGGGGCAAAGCCGGCGGGCTGAGCCTCAGCCGGCCAAGCGGGGTCAGCGTGCGGGTTGGCTCTCGCTCTCCAGCAGCGCGATCTCGTCCTTGAGGCGGAGCTTCTGGCGCTTCAACCCCTGAATTTCGAGGGTGTCGCCGCGTCCCTTGAGCGCATCGATTTCCGCATTCAGCGACTGATGTTCGGTGCGCAACGCCTCCAGGCGCTGCGCGATGGAGTCCTGATCGGTCATTCGTCCTCCTTGATCCTGTCGAAGCCGGCGCGCCAGCCCGCACGCCTCCTATTGCACTCAATATGGAGGCAGCGATTACACAAGAAAAGTCGCTTCGTCACTCAGATTGTCTCGAAATAGCGCTCGTGCTCCCAGGCGCTGACATGGCTCTCTTGCCAGCTGCGCCATAATTCGAGCTCGTACCGGCGGGACAGCACGTAGTGATCGACGAAGCGGTCGCCGAAGCTGCGGCGCAGGAAGGCGGAGCGCTCGAAGACGTCGACCGCGTCGGCCAACTTGGCCGGCAGCTTCGTGTAGCTCTCGTCGAGCGCCGCGTTGCCCGAGCAGAGCGGCGGGGGCGCGAGGCCACGCTCGATGCCGTCGAGGCCCGCCGCCAGCATTCCACCGATGGCGAGATAGGCGTTCGCATCGGCGCCCGGCAGCCGGTTCTCGAAGCGCGCGCCGTTCGGCACCGGCCGGGTGATCAGCCTGAGCGCCGCGCTGCGGTTGTCGTCGCCCCAGGATGCGTTGAGCGGCACCCAGTGCTGCCAGTCCCGGCGCCGGTACGAGTTGATGTTGGCCATGCAGAGCGCAACCAGCGCCGGCAGATGCTCGATCTGGCCGGCGGCGTAGTGCCTCGCGGTCTCGCTCGGCCCCGTGCCGTCCCAGAACACGTTCTCGCCGTCCCGCCAGAGGCTCTGGTGAACATGCCCGCCGGAGCCCGGCATGTCGGCATCGACCTTGGCCATGAAGGTCACGACCAAGCCGCGCTCGGCGCAGAGCTCCTTGAGATAGGCCTTGGCGCGCATGGCGCCGTCGGCGGCCGCGAGCGGCGGCGCATGGGCGAGCGCGAACTCGACGGCGCCGCGGCCGAGCTCCGTGTGCATGGAGACGACCGGCGTCCCCACGTCCTCCATGCGCTGCATGAACGTCTCGAAGAGCGCGCGGAGCCCCGGCATGCGGACCAGGCTGTAGGCGTTCCGCGTGCGCGAGACCGGCGTCAGCGTCGCGGGCGAGGCCGGCGCGCCGTCGTCGTCCGCATAGTAGATGGCGACCTCGTACTCGACCGCGAAGCGCGGCTGGAAGCCCATGGCGGCGGCCTTGTCGACGGCACACCGGAGCATCGTGCGCGGGCATTCCGGCGTCATGGTGCCGTCGGGATCGTGGACGTCGATCAGAGCCGCCACCGTGTCCTGCCGCCAGGGCAGGCGGCAGACCGTGGCGGTGTCCGGCGTTCCGAACACGTCGGCGAAGCCGTTCTCGTAGGATGAGAACGGCGATTCATAGACATCGTCCGCCGTGGTCAGCCCGTAGATGATGTTGGACCAGCCGATCCCGTCGGAGAGCCCCTTGTCGAGCGCGAGCAGCTTGCAGCGCAGCCCGCCGTCGAGCTCCGGCACCTCGATCTGAACCAGGCGCACGCCTTCGGCCCGCATGCGCTCGCGGACTTCCGCCAACCCCTCACCCGTCGTATCGCTCATTGAACCGTCCCTGCGCCGGCCGCGGCCGGCCTCTCGTAGCCCACGCTGGTATAGGCCTCGTCCGGCACCAGCGCGGGGTCCTTGTAGATCGACCAGCGGCAGACGCCGCCCTTGCGCGCCTCCGGCCAGGTGGGAGGATCGATCACCCGCGTCGGATAGCCGAATCGGCGGATGGGCATGCGCTGGTTGAGCTGGCAGCAATGGACGCAATAGACGCAGACGCCGGTCTTGTCCCAGGACCAGTCATGGGCCTCCGTGGTCACGGCGAAGCCGTAGGGCGGCTGCATGCGCGGCCCCTTGGGGTCGTCGTCGCGGTAGGTGCGTCCGCCCGAGCCGCAGGGATCGAAGCTCAGAACCCAGCGATCGGCCTCTTCGGTGATTTCAATGCTGCCCATGCGCCCTGGCCCGCTCAGGTGGCCGCGCAGCGAAAGCGCCGCGATCAGAATCAATCGATGCATCGAACGCGGCCACGGATGCGTGGCCGTGTCGTAGACATCGTAGGTCTCGTACATCGGCGCCATCAGCTCGTCCCAGAGCGGGCCGATGCGGCGCTCGCCGAGATGGCGGACGACGAGGTCGAGCATGCCATAGACCAGATCGCAGCCCTTGTCGTGGGTCTCCAGCCAAGTGGTGCGGGCGCGCTCCAGGCTGGCGCGGGCAGAGGCCGCATCGCCCGCCCCGCAGGCGGCCTCGACCGCATCGATGGCGGCGGTATAGGCGGCCCAGCCGGCGTGGATGTCGAAGGGCTCCCCCGCATCGCCAGCCAGCAGCGCGCCGAGACGCGCCTCGCCCGCCGCGATCTCGGCCTCGTCAACGCCTTCGGCGGCAAGAGTTTGCCTGATCTGCTCGGTCCAGAGGGCGTACAGCTCGTAGCCCTCGCGGGCTTCCTCGACCGTGTGGCGAGCCAGCGCCAGGGCGTCGGCGAAGCGCCCTTCGTCGAGGGCACGCGCCGCAAGCTCGTAGGACGAGGCGGCGTGATCCGCCCAGCCGCCAGCGCGAATCGGGTGCCCGATGACGGAATCGTCCACCAGCGGCCCCGCAGCGCCTCGGATCGCCTCCCCAGACACGCTCTGTCCTAGCCGTTCTGCAGTCCACTGCTCCGCAGCGCTGCGGGGCTGCCACAAGGTAGGAAATCCGCGCCCTCCGGTAAAGCGGGAGGTAACTGAGCCCGAGCAGGGTCAGCCGCCGGGCCGCTCCACCAGCAGCACCTGCTTGCCGACCACGCTCCGGGTCTGGAACGCCTGCAGCGCCGCCGGCGCGTCAGCGAGCGGCAGGCGGCGGGAGATGCGCGGCTTCAGCGCGCCGGCCTCGTACCAGCGCAGCAGTTCGGCGAAATAGGCGCGATTTGCGTCGGAATTGCGAAAGGCGAAGGCCCCCCAGGCGACGCCGACGACGCTCATCTCCTTGAGCAACACGATGTTGGTCTTGGCTTCGGCGATGCGGCCCGAGGCGAAGCCGATGACCAGCAAGCGGCCGTTCCAGGCGATGCAGCGCATCGACGCATCGAAGATATCGCCGCCGACGGGGTCGTAGATCACGTCCGCGCCGCGCCCGTCGGTCAGCGCCTTGACCCGCTCGCGCAAATCCTCGGTGCGGTAATTGACGAGGTGGTCGGCGCCGTGCGCCTGCGCGAGCGCAATTTTCTCGTCGCTGCTTGCGGCCGCGATCACGGTGGCGCCCAGGCGCTTGCCGATCTCCACCGCAGACAGCCCGACACCGCCGGACGCGCCGGTCACCAGCAGCGTCTCGCCCTTGCTGAGCGCGGCGCGGCTCACGAGCGCGTGGTAGCTGGTGCCGTAGACAACGGGGAAGGCCGCCGCGACGTCGAAGGGCATGGCGTCGGGGATGGGGATGACGCACTCGGCAGGCGCCACCACCTCCTCGGCCATGCAGCCATGGGGGCGATAGACCAGGACTCGGGTGCCGGGTGCCGGGCCCTCGGCGCCGGGCCCGAGCTCCGTGACGGTGCCCGCGCATTCGAGGCCGGGGCTGAAGGGGAAGGGCGGCCTGACCTGATACTTGCCTTCGATGAGCAGCAGATCGGGGAAATTCACGCCGACCGCAGCGACGGCGATGCGCACCTCGCCCGGCCCGAGCGCGGGCGGGTCCACGGTCTCGAACGCAAGTGTGTCGGGCGGGCCGAAGGCCCCGCAGAGCACGGCTTTCATGGCATTCAGTCTCTTGGTTCGAGGGCGGAGGCGCCCCTCAGTCGAGCACCGTCCCGTCGCGGGCGAGTGGCGGCGCCACGCTGCCGCCATCGAACTCCACGGTGGCGATCAGCTCGACCGAGTGGTTGACCGCGAGCCCGCGGCAGCCGATGGCCGCGCGCGTCGGCATCAGGCGCCGGCCGTAGAGCTCGACCAGCAGGTCCACGGCGCCATTGATGACGCGCGGCTGATCCACGAAGCCGGGGCCGGAGTTCACGTAGCCCACCAGATGCAGCATCCGGTGCATGCGGTCGAGATCGCCCAGCGCATACTTGATCAGGCCGAGGTAGCAGAGCATGCACTGGCGCGCGGCCTCGTAACCCTCATCGATCGAGAGGTCCTCGCCGAGGATCCCGGTCATGTAGGGCTTGCCGTCCTTCGACGGCGTGCAGCCCGAGAGGTAGAGCACGCGGTCGAGCGCATGGTGCGAAACGTATTTCGCGCCCGCCGGGTTGTTGCTGTAGCTGTCCTGGAGCCGGGGCAGTGTCAGGCCTGCGGCCTCGATCTTCTGTTCGATGATCATGGGCGGAGGATGGTTCGCGGGGTCCGGCAAGTCAACGACGGGGCCGCGCCCCGTGGGCTATACTCGCGCCATGAGCAGTGCAACGAGCATGGGCGATGACGACGACCCGGCGGCGCTTGCCCGCCGCTTCCTCGACCTCTGGCAGGAGGAAGTCGCCGGCACCGGCCGCGACGAAGGCCCCGGCGCGCTCACGCTCCGCCTTGCCGCCCTGCATCTTGCGGCATTGGCGCCGGGTGCCGGGAGCGGCGGCCTGAATGGCCGCACAGGCGCAGCCTCAACGGCTCGGGCCGAGGCCGCTGCCGCTCCATCTCGGGATGGCGCTCACCGGCTGGCTGAGCTCGCTCGCCGCCTTGCCGCCTGCGAGGAACGGATCGCTGAACTGGCGGCACGCGGACAGGGCGGAAGCAACGGCCCTTCAGGAGGCTCTGTCACGGACCGATCCTGAGGCGCTGGCGCGGGCGCTGGGTGCCGAGGCGGCAAGGCGTATCGACCGCTTTCTCGCGGGCATCGAAGGCTACCGCGCACACCCCTACCGTCGCCGTCTGGAGGACCCGCCGGTGCTCTGGCAGGCCGGCACCACGCGGGTGCTGGCTTACGACGGCGAGGCATCGGGCGCGCCCGTGCTGCTCGTGCCCTCGCTCATCAACCGCGCCTACATCCTGGATCTCACGGCCGAGCGCAGCTTCGCCCGCTATCTGCGGCAGCGGGGCCTCCGCCCCTACCTGCTGGACTGGGGAGCGCCGGGCACAGACGAACGCCATTTCGGGCTCGACGACTACATCCTGGGTTGTCTCGCGCCCGCGTTGGAGGCGGTGCGCCATGACGCAGGAAGGCCGGTGGTGCTTGCCGGGTACTGCATGGGCGGCACCATGGTGCTGCCGCTTGGCGCCAGACCCGGCGTGGCGGCGCTGGTCCTGCTGGCGACGCCCTGGGATTTTCGGGCCGACGGCGGCCACCAGGCGCGCCAGATCGCGGCCCACCTGCCGGGGCTGACCGCCCTGATTCAGGGGCTGGGGCAGCTCCCGCCCGACGCGCTGCAGGCCATGTTCGCCGCCCTCGACCCGCTGCTGGCGGCCCGCAAGTTCTCGGCCTTCGCCCAGCTCCCGCCGGCCTCCGCTGCGGCGCGCAACTTCGTCGCATTGGAAGACTGGCTCAACGACGCCGTGCCGCTCACCGGCCTCGTCGCCCGCGCCTGCCTCCAAGACTGGTACGGCGCGAATGCCCCAGCGGAGGGGCGCTGGCTGGTCGGCGGTGAGGCCGTGCTGCCCGGGCGTATCACCTGCCCTGTGCTCAACGTGGTGCCGGCGCGGGACCGCATCGTCCCGCCGGCCTCGGCCGCGGCGCTCAGTGCCGCCCTGCCCCATGCGGAGACCTGGCGCCCGCCCCTCGGCCATATCGGGATGATGGCCAGCCCCCGCACAAAGCGCCTGCTCTGGCGCAAACTCGCGGCGTGGATCGCCGCCCACGGCAGCGCTTGAAAAGACTCCGGCGAGGGCGCATATGAGGCGCACGCGCCGCCGAGGAGTCGGTCCCCGGCGGCGCGGATCATTATCGGGAGAGAGAGAATGAGTCGGGTCGCACTGGTGACGGGCGGGACGCGGGGAATCGGTGCCGCGATTTCCCTGGCGCTGAAGAATAACGGGTGTCAGGTGGCCGCCAACTACGGCGCGAACGACGAGGCGGCCGAACGCTTCCACGAGGTCACGGGGGTCGCCGTCTACAAATGGGACGTGAGCGACTTCGCCGCCTGCGAGGCGGGCGTCGCGCAGATCGAGGCGGACCTCGGCCCCATCGACATCCTGGTGAACAACGCCGGGATCACGCGGGACGGCACGCTGCAGAAGATGACGCCGGACAGGTGGCAGGCGGTGCTCGACACCAACCTCGGCTCCTGCTTCAACCTCTGCCACGCCACCTTCCCCGGCATGCGCGCGCGCAAGTTCGGCCGCGTCGTGAACGTGGGCTCGATCAACGGCCAGGCCGGCCAGTACGGCCAGGTCAACTACGCCGCGGCGAAATCCGGCATCCACGGCTTCACCAAGGCGCTGGCGCAGGAAGGCGCGCGCCACGGCATCACCGTGAACGCCGTGGCGCCGGGCTATGTCGACACCGACATGGTGCGCGCGGTGCCGGAGGCCGTGCTGGAGAAGATCGTGGCTTCCATCCCCGTGGGCCGGCTCGGCCGCGCCGAGGACATCGCCCGCGCGGTGCTGTTCCTCACCGCCGACGACGCCGATTTCATCACCGGGTCAACGATCTCGGTGAACGGCGGCCACCACATGTATTGACGAGACGGATCGAAGGGAGACGGGCGTGGCACGGCTGGCACTCATCACCGGGGGTACGCGCGGCATCGGCGCCGCCGTCGCCCGCGCGCTCAAGGACGCTGGCCACCCCGCGGTGGTCAACTACCATGCCGACGAGGCGTGCGCCGACGCCTTCACGGACGAGACGGGTATCCCCGCGCTCAAGTGGGACGTGAGCGACGGCGAGGCCTGCCGCGCAGGCGTCGAAGCCATCGAGGCCGAGCACGGCCCGGTCGAGATCCTCGTCAACAACGCGGGCACGGTCGCCGACAACAAGTTCGAGAACATGACAGACGACCAGTGGCAGCGGGTGGTGCGCGTCAATCTCGATTCCGTCTTCTACATGTCGAAGGCGGTCTACCCCGGCATGATGGAGCGGGGCTGGGGCCGCATCGTCCAGATCGGCTCGATGAACGGCCAGGCCGGCCAGCTCAACCAGGTCAACTACGTCGCCGCCAAGGCGGGGATGCACGGCTTCACCAAGGCGCTGGCGCAGGAAGGGGCGAAGCACGGGATCACGGTCAACACCGTGGCGCCCGGCTACGTCGACACCTACCTGATGCGCAACATGCCCGAGCGGATTACGCAGAAAATCATCGACAAGTCCCCGATCCGCCGCATGGGCTACGAGGACGAGGTGGCCCATGCCGTGCTCTTCCTCGTCGACGACAAGGCCGCGTGGACCACCGGCTCCACCATCACCATGAACGGCGGCACCCACATGTACTAGGCCCGCCTCCGAACTGCCCATACCGCAGCCTGCGGTATCGCGGTACGTTCGATAAGCGTGTGCCCGGCTTGATGGCGGGGAGAAGGCTCGTGAGACTGCTAACGACGGCTTTGGTTCTGGCGCTCCTCGCGGCGACGCCCGCGCTCGCGGCGGAGAAGCTGCGGATCGCCACGACCAGCGACTATCCGCCGTTCAACTATGTCGACGAAGCCGGCGAGATCGCTGGCTTCGACG
>JAPPHR010000115.1 GCA_028820995.1 Rhodospirillales bacterium | reverse complement strand
ACGCCTCGATGTTCGGCCACATGACCGATGTCGGCGGCAAGGTGCCGGGCAGCCTGCCGACCGACGCCAACCAGATCTACGAGGAAGGCGTCGTCATCCCCGTCGTCAAGATCTACAAGAACGACGAGCTGCAGGAAGACGTGCTCAAGGTCATCCTGCACCAGTGCCGGATGCCGCAGTGGAACCGGAGCGACTTCAACGCCCTGGTCGCCGCCGTGCGCCTCGCCGAGAAGCGCATCCACGAGCTTTGCGACCGCTTCGGCGTCGACACCCTGATCGGGGCGATGGGCGAGCTGCTGGAGCGCAACCGGCGCGCCATGCTGCACCTCATCCGCAACACCGTGGGCGAGCACGAGACGCTCTACTTCGAGGACTACATCTGCGACGACGGGCTCGGCATGGGGCCCTACAAGATGGCGTGCAAGATGTGGCGCGACGGCGACGTGCTGGTCTTCGACTTCGACGGCACGGACCCGCAGTCGGAAAGCTCGATCAACTTCTTCCTCAACGAAGAAATGTTCAAGATGTTCGTCGGCGTCTACATGATCAACGTCTTCGATCCGCAGATCATGTTCAACGACGGCTTCTACGACCACGTCGACGTGCGGATTCCGCCGGGTACGCTGCTGAAGCCGCTCAAGCCCGCGGCGCTCTCCTCGCGCACCCATGCGCTCGGCCGCATCTTCGACGTGCTCGGCGGCCTGCTCGGCCAGCGCGCGCCCAACCTCATGGTGGCGGCCGGCTTCTCCGACAGCCCGCACTTCATGTACTCGGGCTATTCCAGCGAGGGCGAGTGGTACCAGCTCTACCAGATCGGCTTCGGCGGCATCCCCGGCCGGCCGGCGGGCGACGGCCCCGACGGGCACTCGCTCTGGCCCTCGTTCACCAACGTCCCCAACGAGTTCCTGGAGGCGTACTTCCCGCTCCGCATCGAGGTCTACGAGACCATCGCCGATTCCGGCGGGCCCGGTCTCCATCGCGGCGGCAACGGCGTCACCATCGGCTACCGCGCGCTGGAGCCCGGCGAGATGTCGCTGCACGACGACCGCTGGCTCACCTATCCCTGGGGCGTGAACGGCGGCCTGCCGGGCGGGCGCAGCCGGAAGGAGATCCACCGCGCGGACGGTACGTTCGAGGTGCTGCCGTCCAAGTGCGACCACGTGAAGGTCGAGGCCGGCGACCTGCTGCTCTTCAAGACCTGGGGCGGCGGCGGCTGGGGCGACCCGTACGAGCGCGACCCGGCGCTGGTGGCGCTGGAGGTCGAGCGCGGGCTGGTGACGCGCGCCGGCGCCGAGCGCTACGGCGTGATCCTCCGGGACGACCTGATGGTCGACGAAGAGGCGACGGACGCGCTGCGCGAGAAGCTCCGCGCCGCGCGGGGCGAGGTGAAGCTCTTCGACCGCGGCGGCACCGTCGAGGAGTTGCGCGAGCGCTGCCTGGAGGAGACCGAGCTGGCCCCGCCCAAGCCGCCGGAATTCAACCGCCGCGTGCTGCGCTTCCTGCAGGAGCGCGAAGCCAAGGCCGCCGAGGCCGGCGCCGCAGCGGAGTAGGGGAGCACCCCCACCTCACCCCAGCCTCTCCGCCCCCAAGGGCGGGGAGGCGATACGCGTCAAGCTACCGCTGGTCGTGCGAGTTCGTTCGCGCGCGAATCCACCGCGCGCTGGAAGGACTGCAGCGCATCCTCCAGCCCGTCTCCCTGGTATCGAAACTCGTCGGGTATGGAAGCGTAGCGCGCCTGGGCTCGCTCAAGTGACGCCTGCCCCCGGCTCGGGAGTCCCTCCGCCTCCGAAACACGGCCCGAGGCGGTCTGCTGGAACATCTCCAGCTCGCCCCTCAGGAAGCCCAGGAAGTCATGGATCGCGATCTGCTGACGGCTGATCCTTTCGAAGTGATATCCCATGGCGGCAAGGTAGATCGCGTCCGGCAGCATGCGGGGGTAATCCTTTGAGACCTTGCCGATGAATTTCGAATAGGCAGGGACTTGCTTGGCGGAGAGACGACGGCGAACGCTCATGAAGGCTGCATCGATCTCGTTCCTGCTCCTGGGCTTGCGAAGATGCCGCACGGGCTTCAGGTGCCTGAACAGAGTCAGGCACCGTTCGAAGTAATTTTCCAAGGTCGGATCGTAGAGCGTGGCCAGCACGCGTTTGAATCCCTCGATCAGTGTCCCGTATTCCATCTCCGTCCTGAAGTTGAGAGGCATGACATTGGTTCCGATCGGCGCCTCCAGAAGCCGGTTCTCCGACTTCATGCGCTCGTACATGTCCGTGCCCTTCAAGGCGGTCAGCAAATAGATGGGGGCGACAGGAATGCCGGTCGCCTGAACAAACTCGATCTGGGCATCGAACACGCCCTCGTCGTCGCTATCCAGACCCAGGATGAACCCGCCCTGGACCTGCATGCCATGCTGCTGGATCTTTCGAACGGCGTGGTAGAGGAAGTTCTCCTGGGTCTTGCTGGTGTTTTGCTGTTTCTTGGTCTTGAGCAAGGCCTCGGGATTGGGCGTTTCGATACCGACGAACACGGAATCGAAGCCTGCCTCGATCATCGCATCCATCATTGCGTCCATCAGCGCAAGGTTCGCGCTCGCTTCCGTCATCAAGGTGAACGGATACGCCCTGGCCTTCTGCCACTCGGCGATCGACGGCAGCAGATTCATGGCATCCCGCTTGTTGCCGATGAAATTGTCGTCGACCAGAAAAACCGGGCCCCGCCAGCCCAGGCGGTACAGGGACTCCAGCTCCTCCACGACCTGTTCCGGCGACTTGGTACGGGGCACGCGGCCGTAAAGCTTGATGATGTCGCAGAACTCGCAGTCGAAGGGACACCCCCGAGAAAATTGCACGCTCATCGTGGCGTAGCTCTTCAAGTCGATGAGGTCGAAGCGGGGAACCGGAGTCCGGCCTACGTCAGGCTTCCGCGATTCCCGATATATTCTCTTGGCCGTACCGCCTTCCAGGTCCCGAAGGAAATCCGCAAAGATCTCCTCGGCCTCGTCGAGCACGAAGTGATCCACGCCCGCGATTTCCTCGTGAAACGTGGTCGGATGCGGCCCGCCGGCCACCACCGGAACGCCTTGGCGGTTGCACCGCTCGATCACGGCGCGAAGCGACACATGCTGCGTGATCATCGTGGACGTGAACACGACGTCCGCCCACGCAAGGTCGGCGTCGTGCAGAGCGCTCACGTTCATGTCGACCACGCGAAGCTCGTAGCTCGCAGGAAACATCGCGGCGACGGTCAGCAGTCCCAGAGGCGGATGGGTCGCCTTGACCCCCGTCACTTTCAGCGCGTGGTCAGCCCCCCAGAAGGTGGGAGGGTGCTCCGGGTAGACCAGCAAAGCGTTCGGCATGAGCGTGACCGGTCCCTGTCGACTGGCCAGTCTGAATGATAGTGCAATGCCGGCTCCCCGGCCAAGCAGGCAGGCCGGTGGAGCGGGGCCGGGGCTGCGGCGGAGTGGGGCACCCGCTCCACCTCAGATGGGCCTCGTCGGAAAGGGAGGAGCGTTCGCCTATTCTGCCGCCTCGGCCTCGGGGCGGGCCCAGCGGCGCTCGAAGGCCCAGACGTCCTCGAAGCCCATGAGGGTGTGCATCTCGGGCAGCGAGATCATCGGCGCATCGACATTGGCGGTCGAGCCGTCGCGCTTGAGCGCCTCGAACGCGCGCTTCATGGAGCCGGCCGCCGGAAGCATGCCGATGGCGGGATAGATCGCGATGTTGAAGCCTAGCGCCTGAAGCCGGTCCGCCGGCACGATGGGGGTCTTGCCGCTGTCCACCATGTTGGCCAGAAGCGGCTTGTCGATGGTCTCGCCGATGCGCGTGATCTCCGCTTCGTTCTCCGGCGCCTCGATGAAGATCACGTCCGCGCCGGCCTCTGCGAAGGCCCGGCCCCTCGCGAGCGCCTCGTCGAGGCCGAGGCTGGTGCGCGCATCGGTGCGCGCGATGATGAGGAAGTTGGGATCGCTGCGGGCGTCTGCGGCGACCCGGATCTTCTCCAGCATGTCCTCAACCGGGACCACGCGGCGGCCGGGCGTATGGCCGCACTTCTTGGGCATCTCCTGGTCTTCGAGCTGGATCGCGGAACACCCCGCGTCCTCGTAGCCCTGTACCGTGTGCTGCACGTTGAGGAGGCCGCCGAAGCCTGTGTCCGCGTCGCAGATCAGCGGCGAGGCGGTGCCGCCCGCGATGGTGCGCACCCGGCCCACGACGTCCGCGTAGCTCGCGATGCCCGCGTCCGGCAGGCCCAGGTGGGAGGCCGCGACGCCGTAGCCGGTCATGTAGAGGGCGCGGAAGCCCAGGCCGTCGGCGACCTTGGCGGAGATCATGTCGTAGACGCCGGGCGCGACGACGAAGCGCCCCTCTCTCACCGCGCCGGCGAGCGCGGCGCGCTTCTCGCTCGCATTCATGTCTCTTACCTCCGTCTAGCCGCGGTTGGCGTCGAGGAAGGCCAGCAGGGTCTCGAAGTAGGCCTCCGGTTCCTCGAACATCGGCAGGTGGGACGAGTTGGGGAACACCTTGATCTGCGAATTGGGGAGCGCGGCCGCGATCTTCATGGAGCACGCCGGCGTCAGCTCGTCGTGCAGGCCGCAGACCACCAGCGCCGGCTGGTGGATGCGATGCAGCTCGGGCAGCCAGTTCTTGTCCTTGATGCTGCCGGTGTAGCAGAACTCGTTGGGGCCCTGGATCGCCTCGTAGGGCGCCATGTTCCAGTCGCCGAGCGAGCGCATGACCGGCGCCGGCCAGTCGTCCAGGCGGCACACGTGGCGGTAGTTGAGGATGGTGATCGCCGCCTGGTAGGTGGGGTGCTCGAGGGTGCCCTCGGCCTCGTGGCGCTGCATCATCGCCTCGGTCTCGGGCCCGAGCGCCTGGCGCAGGCGGTGCAGCTCGCTCACGAGGTGCGGGATGTCGCCGGCCCCGTCGGCGAGCATGATGGTCTTGAAGCTCTCGGGATAGGCGAGCGCCCATTCCTGGCCGAGCCAGGTGCCCCAGGACTGGCCGAGGTAGTGGACGGGGCCGAGGCCCAGCGCGGTGCGCACGGTCTCCGTCTCCTCGACGTAGCGCTCGATGGTCCAGAGCGAATTGTCCTCGGGCTTGTCCGACTTGCCGGTGCCGAGCTGGTCGAAGGAGACGACGCGGTAGCCCTTGTCCGCGAGCCAGGAGTGGCTGTCGCGCAGGTAATCGCAGGGGAGGCCCGGCCCGCCGTTGACGCAGAACAGCACCTCGTCGCCAGAGCCGAAGCTGTAGGCCACGACGTTATGGCCGTCCACGGTGACGTCGACGGTCTCGTCCGGCGCGCGATCGTCCATCATGGCCTGCGTCTCCCTCCCGCTCTGGCGCGGCGGACTATTCCACATTTGCGGGGTGCCTCCAAGCCGGCCGAACGGGGGCTTGATGCGGGCCGGACTTGCTTCTATACCCCGGCGGTCACGCCCCCAGAGGGCCGGATACGAAGCCGTCGTCGAGCGAGAGAGATGAGCGAAGCCAAGAGCAGCAAGAAGAAGGAAGCCAAGGCCAAGGCCGATCCGGCGCCCAAGGCCGAGAGCAAGAGCGCCGATGCCGCGCCCAAGGCCAAGGAGAGCACGGCAAGTGCCGACAAGACGTCGCCGGAGAGCGGCAAGGACGCGGGCAAGGAGAGCGCCAAGGACGGTGCCTCGGAAAGCGCCAAGGAGGCCGGCAAGTCCGCCCGCGAGTCCGCCGGCGGCAAGTCGGACGTTCACTACGGCTACTTCTCCAGCGTGCGGACGCCCGCCTACCGCAGCGGCTGGGACGAAATCTGGGGCAGCGACAACGGCGACGACGCGGCTAACGGCGACGAGACGCCCCGCCAGCGCCGGCAGGCGGTGCGCGCGCGTGGCGCTGCGAAGCCGCGCAAGCGCCGCGAGCCCATCACCGTCACCCTCGACCTCGACGACCTGCCGCCCGACCTCAAGGACGGCCTGGTCGAGATCGCCAGCGCCCGGCTCAAGAAGTCCCGCGTGAGCTACGCGCGCCGCGACAAGGCCGGCGCCATCGACTGGCGCATCACCTGCCGCGTGGACTGACCGCGCAATCCCAGATCGAGTTAGGGGAGCCCCGGGCCGACAGGCCCGGAGCGCGCGACCGCGCGCCGCGCGAAGCGCGTAGGCAAGCGAGCGGAGCGAGCGCCCGCCGTTGAGGGAAATGAAAGAGTCGGGCGATATCCATTGCAATCGGCGGCACGTCGGTCAATTTGTAGGGGGACGGCCTGCGGGGGACTGAAGCAATGCTGAGGATCGTCGCGTTCTGCGCCATGCTGGCGGTTGGCGGCGTGCCGCTTCATGCGGACGTCATCCAGGTGGACAGCGCCGGACTCGAGCGGCTGCGGGCGGACGGGGTCGCCGTCATCGACGTCCGCAGGGCCGAGGAGTGGCGCAAGACCGGCGTCATCGACGGCAGCCACCTGCTGACCTTCTTCGACGCGACGGGGCGCTACGACCTGGACACCTGGCTGCCGGCGCTCGCAGCGGTCGCGGAGTCCGGCGAGCCCGTCGCGCTCATCTGCCGCAGCGGCAAGCGCAGCGGCCGCGTCGCCCGCCTGCTGGACGAGCAGTTCGGCTACCGCCACGTCTACACCGCGCGCGACGGCATCGTGGGGTGGATCGAGGAGGGGCGCTCAACGGTGGAGCGCCCATAGCGGCCGGCGCCGTCGACCGGCGCATGACCTGCCGCCCCGCTATCTCTTATTTGTAGGGTGTACTTCCTGCATGAGCCGCTATATGTAGGGGTTTGGTCACTTTCGAGTCGCCATAAGGAACGACAAAGGGGTCGTCGACCATGAGCAGAGCAGCATTCGTCGAGCGCGTCGCCAAGAAGGGCAAGATGAGCAAGGCCGAAGCCAAGCGCACCGTGGACCTGGTGCTGGGCGAGATCGAGGCCGGGATCAAGAGGTCGAAGAAGGAAGGCCGCTACACCATCGGCAACTTCGGCACCTTCAACATCGTCAAGCGCGCAGGCCGCAAGGGCCGCAACCCGCAGACCGGCGAGGCGATCCGCATCCGGGCCTCCAAGGCCCTCCGCTTCCGCCCCTCCGCCCAACTTCGGAGAGCGGCTGGGGCGAAGTAGTCGCCGCGCGCCGCATGAGGGCGCGCTTTGGACGCAGTCTGCGCCCAGGCGTTCGCCTGCCGTGCGACACTCCTGTGCGAATAGGCGCCAAATGCGATTGACGTGAGGCCAAGAGTTGTCGAAGCCCTAAGTGGCACGGGCGCCATACTTGAACCGTCATTGCCGTGCTGATCTTCAAACAGAGTACTGTCAGTTATGCATTCTGCACAGACGGACCCGTCAACCTCGGCTGTTCGATTAAGACTTGCACGGCATCCGTCCGAATAAGGACTGGAACAACATCGAGAGATCCAAGTACAGTCTGAGTTCGACCCCAATGAACGGTAAAGAGCTTTTCAGTTGTCCCAGGTACTTCGTTCTTACGACTCTCACCAGGTCCAGTATATACGAAAATCCAGTCGCCCTTGTACACGATTCCATCACCGAACCAATAGAAGTTATCTCGGATGGGAACAGCGAATCCCTCTTGCTGCCGGATACCGAGTAAGAGTGCAAATTGTCCCATGTTTACCATCTCATTGGCCTGTAAGACTACTCGCTCTTGATTGGGAATGCCTCGGTCGAAAGCACCAACCACGGTCAGCTCAGTGATTCCATCAACGATCAATGATTCTTCTCCCTTGAAGGCCAGAACCACCCCATCAACACAAATACAAGTCCGATGCCTCCCAGCAAGAATGGAAGCACACCCAGTTCGTCACTCCCGAGTTGGACTGCTAGACCAAATAATATCGACCCACCTGCGATAGCTATATTGCGTAGGTGCTTCTGGCGATTGGTATTAGAAACACGTTCCTCCAGCACTGCAACTCGCGTCTTAGAGCGCGAAAGTTCATCGCGCACTTCTTCGAGTTTTCCTCGGGTATTCTGGAGGTCCCGCTTGGCATCTTGCAGTTCAAAAGAAACTTGAGAAAAACTACCGGAAAGTAGGTTCGCCACAACCGCACCGCCCATACTTCGAGCATTGCTGGACGCCAAACCTTGAATGGTGTCTGCGATTGGTGTCTGACCAAATGGGGTTTTCTGCTCTTCGAGAACCAACGCTCTCGATGTTGCCTCCTGTGTTCCGGCGGCGCCAGAGTCTTCAACTTTGGGAATGTCAGTCATGTGAGAACATTACGAAAAACAGTGCGTCGCAACTTCTCAAGTTGTGGAGGAAATGAAGTGTTCTTGTTCTTTCAGCGCGGCGTTGATGCTCATAGACCACGTCCTCCAAACGACCCGGGAATGGCTCGATTAGTCCCGAGACTTGCGATGGTAGCAGTGGCATTTGAGGGGATGGCCCGCCCGTGGTCTGCGTTCGAAGGTTCAAGTTGATGATACGATTCAATAAGGGTTCGTACGCAGGATAACATGATCTTTGCAGATTTCGTAGAAAGTCTTGAGGGCAGATGGTTAGGAGTGCTGCGGAGCATTTCTGCAAGGACACACGCAAGTAGCAGGGGATTGCGCCAAACTCGCTTATCGTGATGACCAACAGTTGGGCGAGTATCGTCTCATAACATAGCGTTTCAAAACATGCTCTCCAAGTCGATTGTGCGGATGCCCCTTCCCACAGCCTCCACACACCGCTCATCGTCGTTCGCGGGCTTGTTGACGAGCGTGCTGACCGGGTGCGCGGTCATGGCGTCGGCGGGGTAGGGGGCTAGGGGGACCGCTTCGCCGGCAAGCCAGGGGGCGTAGGCCTCCGGTGGCAGGATCACGGGCATGCGGGGGTGGATGGGGGCCACGGTCTCGTTGGCCTGGGTGGTGAGGATGGTGCAGGTCTCCAGCGTGTCGCCGGGCTCAAGCTCGGCGAGGGAGCCGGCGAGGGCGAGGCCCTCGCGGACTTTCCAGCTCTCCCAGAGGCCCGCGAAGGCGAAGCCGCCGCCGCCCTGCATCTGGAACAGCCAGGGCTGCTTGGGCTTGCCCTTAGGCGCGCGAGCCCACTCGTAGAAGCCGTCCGCCGGGATCAGGCAGCGGCGCGCCTTGAAGGCAGCGCGGAACGAGGGCTTCTCGTGCGCGGTCTCGGAGCGCGCGTTGATCAGCTTGTAGCCGATGTTGGGCTCCTTGGCCCACGCGGGGATCAGCCCCCAGCGCAGCATGGAGAGCGTGCGGCCCTCCGGCCCCGCCCGCACCGCGGCGACGGTCTGCGCCGGCGCCACGTTGTAGCGCGGCCGCAGGTTCTGCGCCGGGCCGATGAGGCTCATCAGCTCGTGCAGCTCGCGCCAGGAGAGGCGCTGGGTGAAGCGGCCGCACACGATCGCAGCTACGGGCGCGGGAGGCCGGCGCGCCCTACCAGGCGGTCCAGCCGAGGTCGATCATGATGTGCGCGCCGTGCACGGCCTTCGCGTCCTCGGAGACGAGATAGGCCACCGCGCCCGACATGTCCTCGGCCTCCGCCCAGTAGCGGCCCATGGGGGAGAGTGCGTTCATGCGCTCCTCCTTGCCGGGCTCGGCGCGGATGGCGGCGTTCATGTCGGTGACCGTGGCGCCGGGGGCGACGGCGTTGACGTTGATCCCGTGCGGCCCAAGCTCCAGGGCGAGGGCCTTGGTCAGCTGCATCTGGCCGCCCTTGGACGCGCAGTAGGCGGCGCCGGCGCTGGAGCCGACGACGCCGAGGGTGGAGGTGATGTTGACGATCTTGCCCGCGCCCTTCGCCTTCATCATCGGCGCCACCGCCTTGGCCATGAAGAAGCTGCCCTTGAGGTTGATGTCGATCTGGGCGTCCCAGAGGGCCTCGGTGGTCTCCTCCATCGGCAGCGGATGGTAGACGCCGGCGTTGTTGACGAGGATGTCGATGGTGCCGAGGGCGTCCGTCACCTCGGCCGCCAGCCGCTCGCACTCGGCGACCCTGGAGACGTCCGCCTGGAACGGCGCGGCGCGGCCGCCCGCGGCCTCGATCTCCTGCGCCACGGCCTCTGCCTTGTCGCGCGCCCGGTGCGCGACCACCGCGACGTGGGCGCCGTCCGCGCCCAGGCGGCGCGCGATGCTGGCGCCGATCCCGCGCGAGCCCCCGGTGACGATCGCGACCTTGCCGTCCAGTCTCGTCATGCCCAGTCTCCCCTCCGTGACCGTCGGCACGATAGCACGGGGCGGGATGGCGGGACCGGTGCCTGCCGCCCGGTCCGCCGAACGCCCCGGACCATGGTGCGGTGCATGGCGGTGGCCGTCCATGCCAGCATCGCGCGATGTTTCGGGCATGCCATCGCGCGCGGCTCGGCCGTTTCGGCAGGCGGGCGGGCGGGCGCGACGCTCCGCGTGTGCCGGCGTGGAGGCAAGCTGCGCTGTCCGGGCCGGCCGCTTCGCGCCTCTCGGCATCTCACCTTGTCTCACCTTGTCTCGGCTTGTCTCGGCTTATCTCGGCAATCTCACCAAAAAACTGCGGGGCCCTCCCGTCTCACAGGTCCCGGCCCGAGCGGGGCGAGAGATCGGGGCTGACGGACCGGCGAAATTGGCCATGATGCGGCCAGCGTTGTCCCCGGCGGGACCGCGCCTGCGGCACTCATCGCGAAGGATCGACACATGGAGGAGGCGAGCCACATGACGCCGGACGAGTTCCGGCGGGCGGGCCATGCGGTCATCGAGCGGATCGCGCGCTACATGGAGGAGGTCGAGCGCTACCCGGTGCTCAGCCAGGCGGAGCCGGGATCGGTCCGGGCGAAGCTGCCGCCGGCCGCGCCCGAGCAGGGCGAGCCCTTCGCGGACGTGCTGCGCGATGTCGACGAGATCGTCCTGCCCGGGCTCACGCACTGGCAGTCGCCCAACTTCTACGCCTACTTCCCGGCCAACGCGTCGGGCCCATCGATCTTGGGCGACCTGCTCTCCTCCGGGTTAGGCGTGCAGGGCATGCTGTGGGCGACGAGCCCCGCCTGCACCGAGCTGGAGACCCATGTGCTCGACTGGCTGGTGGACCTGCTGGGCCTGCCGGCGGGCTTTCGCTCCAGCGCCGCCGGCGGCGGGGTGATCCAGGACAGCGCGTCGAGCAGCACGCTGACCGCGCTCATCGCCGCGCGCGAGCGGGCGAGCGGCGGCACGGCCAATCGGCACGGCGCGGGCCTCGGGCCGGGGGACACTCACGCGCCGCGGCTCACGGTCTACACCTCGCGCCACGCGCATTCCTCCATCGAGAAGGGGGTGAAGATCGCAGGCCTCGGCCGCGACAACCTGCGGCTCGTCGATGCCGGCGGCCGGCACGCGATGCGCGTGGACGCGCTGGAGGCGGCGATCGCGGCGGACCGCGCGGCCGGCGCGGTGCCCGCCATGGTCTGCGCCACCGTGGGCACGACGTCGTCCGGCGCCGTGGACCCGCTCCGCGCCATCGGCGAGGTCTGCCGGCGCCAGCGCATCTGGCTCCACGTCGATGCCGCGCACGCGGGCAGCGCCACCGTCTGCCCCGAGCAGCGCGGCCTGATCGACGGCGTGGAACTGGCCGACAGCTACACCTTCAACCCGCACAAGTGGCTGCTCACCAACTTCGATTGCAACTGCTTCTGGGTGGCGGACCGGGCGGCGCTGATCGAGGCGCTGAGCGTGCTGCCCGAATACCTGCGCAACCGCGCGACGGAGTCGGGCGCAGTCATCGACTACCGCGACTGGCAGGTGCCGCTCGGCCGCCGCTTTCGTGCCCTCAAGCTCTGGTTCGTCATCCGCCACTACGGGGCCGAGGGCCTGCGCGCCCACGTGCGGCACTGCATCGCGTTGGCGGACTGGTTCGCGGCGCAGGTGGAGGCGAGCGAGGAGTTCGCGCTTGCGGCGCCGGTCTCGGCCGGGCTCGTCTGCTTCCGCCACCGCGCGGGCGATGACTTCAACGAGACCCTGATGAACCGGCTGAACGAATCGGGCGCGCTCTACCTCACCCACACGAGGCTCGACGACCGGCTGGTGCTGCGCCTCGCGGTCGGCGCCGTCGCGACCCGCCGCGCGCACGTGGAGGGTGCCTGGGCGCGCATCGCGGAGACGGCGCGGGCGCTTGGCTCCGGCAGGGCGAGCGCATAGGGCGCGCGGCCATGGCGATCTGCGATCTGCGCGCGATGGGCGGCCTGCTGGGGCCGGAGGCGCGCCTGATGGGGCTCGATCTCGGCGCCAAGACCATGGGCGTCGCGGTCTCCGACGTGAGCCGCACCATTGCCACGGCGCGCACGACGATCCGGCGCACCAAGCTCTCCCGCGATATCGAGACGCTGCGCGCGATGATCGCGGCCGACGGGATCGGCGGCATCGTGGTCGGGCTGCCGGTCAACATGGACGGGAGCGAAGGGCCGCGCGCGCAGTCCGCCCGCGATACGGCCGCACGGCTGGCCGAGGCATTGGCGCTGCCCGTCGCCCTCTGGGACGAGCGGCTCTCCACCGTCGCCGCCGAGCGCCCCTTGCTCGACGCCGATCTCTCGCGGCGCAAGCGGGCGCGGGTCGTCGATCAGGTGGCCGCGGCCTTCATCCTGCAGGGCGCGCTGGATCGGCTGCGCGCGGGGTAGCCGGTGACCCGTTCCGAACGTTTCTATCCCTGTCCACCGCTGCCAACTCGTCATGGCCGCACTTGTTGCGGCCATCCACGAGTTTTTCGTGCGGCAGGGACAAAGAACGTGGATGCCCGCAACAAGTGCGGGCATGACGACAGGTGAGTGGGGCTCGGTCGGAGAGTTCACACGCCATCCCAAATTATATTCGAAAACAGCACACTAGCGGAACTCGCGGATGGCGCCGCGCTGCACCACGAGGCTCGCCAACAGGACGATGGCGAAGCCCGGCACGATCATCAGCGGCGGTGCGGGCTTGCCGAGCGCGAGGTCGAGCAGGAGCACGATCGCGGGCAGCGCGTAGCCGTAGGCCTGCACACGCGTGGGTCCGATGCGGAGCGTCGTGTACTGGGTGAGGAAGAAGGAGACGAAGGTCGGCAGGATCGCGAGATAGACCATGCCGCCCAGCACCACGACCTCGACCTCGGACCAGTCGGTGCGCCAGAGCTTGACGTTGCTCGCCGCCAGCAGCCAGAGCGCCGCCGCCGTCATCGTCCAGAAGGTCTGCACCAGGACCGGCTCGCCCCGGTGCAGGCGCTTGATGAGCGAGGTGTAGACGGCGTAGGCGAGGCAGCCGGCGAGGAAGATCCCGTCGCCGATGTTGACCTCGAGATTGATCAGGCGCTCAGGCTCGCCCCGGAAGATGATCCAGAGCGCGCCGATCATGCCGAGGAAGAGGGCGGCCACGCGATGGAGGCCGATCCGCTCGCCCACCAGAACCGCGCCGAAGAGGGCGGCGAGGCCGGGCACGATGGTGAAGATCGCGCTCTCGTTGAGGCCGCTGGTGTAGCGCAGCGCCTCGAACATGCACCAGAAGAAGAAGGCCAGCGGCCCGCCGAGCGCGAGATAGCGGAGGCACGCGCCGGCCGGCGGCAGCTTCAGCCCTTCGCGCCAGGCCACGATGGGCGCCATCAGCATCGCGGCGAAGACGAAGCGGAGGCACATCATCACCGCAGGGTCGAGGCCGTGGGTGATGTGCTCGCCGAGCGGAAACGACGTCGAGATGATGACGATGATCAGGAAGGCGAGCGCGTGGGCGTGCGCCTGGCCCGAGCGCGTCGGCCCGCCTGGCTGCGGTGCTTCCTGCGGGGTCTCCCTGCCCATGCCTCACCTTACCGCCTGCGCGATGGTGGGAAACAGCCGCTCGTTCGGGATGGCCGGGGTCGGTCCGGGCGCGGCCGCCGGTCAGAACGGCTGAGTGAGCATGGGGAAGCTCTGGTCGCAGTTGGTGAGGTCGACGCGCTTCCGGCGGATGCGCAGCCGGCCTGCCTCCTGCACGACGGCGTGGGAATAGCGGCCGCCGAAGACGCGCTGCGGGTTGCCGGGGCGGTCCTCCACCATCACGAACTTGGAGCGCACCAGCCAGGCGCCGTCGGCCGTCACCTCGTCGAGCTTCGTGCCCGAGATCACGCGGACGCAGCGGCTGGGCGGGCTCTGGCAGTGGATGCGGGGATGGTTGAGGCGCTGGACGCGGACCCGCATCGTCGCCTTGTCGTCGTAGAAGAGCGACACGTGGTCGTGCCAGCTTTCCTGCTCGGGCGCGGCGGGCACCCAGTAGACCGCGTCCTCGGTGTAGAGATCGAGCCACGCGTCGAAGCGCCGCTCGTCGAGCAGGTCGGCCTCGTGCTCGATGAAGCGCCGCAGCTCCTCCAGCGCGACCGCATTGGAGCCGGCGGCGGCGCGGGCTTGCGCGGTGACGCTCATGCGCCCATCAGGTCGCGCCATGCCTCGTGCTGGGCGCGCTGGCCGATCTCGCTGGAGCGCGGGCCGAAGAGCACGCCGTTGCCCTCGTCGATCTCGGCGCCGAGCCCGCGGGCGACGAGGACCCAGTCGGTGCCTTGGGTCGCAAGACCCTCCTGGCAGCGTTCGAAGGCCTCCATGTCGTCGGACTGGATGAAGGAGGCGGCGGCATGAGTCATGTTCACGAAGCGCACCAGGTCGTCGGAGATGCTCTCCGGCGCGCCCTCGAGGCGGACCGGCCAGACCTCGACCTCGGTGAAGTCCACCGCCACCGGGCGGATCACCCGCACCGAGGTCTGCGCCAGCAGGATGTCGGAGCTGGGGAAGAAGGTCATGCTGTGGCGGCGATTCTTCAGGATGTCCGCCGTGCGCTCCTCGCCGTAGCGGGCCACCATGAGGGCGCGGTAGTCGTCCCAGTGCCCGCCCGACTGCTCCTTGTCGAAGAGCGACGCCTCGGAGCTGTGGCGGTTGTTGAGGCCGCGCACGCCGGTCTGGGCGACGATGGCCTCGCCGTTGGCGGCGAAGAACGCCGCATCGCCGCCCTCGGCGCCGGCGCGGCGCTTGAACTGCCTGCCGTCCGGGCCGACGGTGGACGCGTGGCAGGCGGCGGGGTGGTACATGTCCGCCAGGTTCTCGAGCTGGAGCTTCCAGTTGCCGCGGTAGTGGTAGCGGTGGCAGCCGGCCGACAGCGCCACCTCGCCGTCCGGCGAGCGATCCACCAGCTCGTCGATGCCGCGCCGCGCCTCGGCCAGATAGTCCGGCAAGGGCTCGGCGTCGGCGTTGAAGGAGGCGAAGACGAAGCCGCGGTAGCTCTCCACCCTGGGCAGCCGCGCCATGCCGAACCGCGGATCCTTCAACGTCTCCTCGGGGAAGTCCTGGCGCATCGGCACGCCGGCGAGTGCGCCGTTCGGCCGGAAGCTCCAGCCGTGATACATGCAGGTGAAGACCTTGGCGTTGCCGCGTTCGGCGTTCAGCACCTTTGCGCCGCGATGGCCGCAGCGGTTGAAGAGCACGCAGATGCCGTCGTCCTTGTGGCGGCTCAGCACCACCGGCTGGCGGGCGAGGTGGGTGCAGTAGAAGTCGCCCGGGTTCGGCACCAGGCTCTCGTGGCCGACGTAGAGCCAGACCCGCGGGAAGATCTTCTCCATCTCGATCTCGAAGATCGCCGGGTCGGTGTAGATGGCGCGGTGCACCCGGTCGGGCTGCACCATCTCCCGCAACTCTGCGCTCGTGTAGCCGGCCATGGTTCCCTCCGCCCGGTGCCGACGCGCGGGCATCTTAGACCGGGCGCGGCTTCGCCGGGAGTCGAGCGTCGGCGCGGCGGCCCTTCAACCGTCGAGCAGAGGCCCCGTCGCCCGGCGGGCGACGCCGAAATTGTCGGCGAGATGGTGGGCGGCGCGGTAGGCGAGCGCCGAGATCGTGCTCGTCGGGTTGATGGCCGCGCCGGTTGCCATGACGCTGCCGTCGGTGATGTAGAGGTTGGGGCAGTCCCAGGCCTGGTGCCAACTGGTGACGACGGAAGTCTCCGGGTCGGCGCCCATGCGCGCGGTGCCGAGCAGGTGCCAGGCGGGCGGCGCGTAGACGCCGTTCGCATCGCGGAAGGGATTGACCTTGACGTCCCAGGCATCCATCGCGCCCGCAAGCTCGACCGCCCGGTCGATCCCGAAGCGCGCGAGCCGCGCATCGTTCTCGCACATGCCGTAGGCGATGCGGGGCGCCGGCAGCCCCGAGGAATCGGTCACGGTGTCGGAGAGGGTCACGCGGTTATCCGGCCTGGGCAGATCGTCGCCCACGACGAGGATGCCGATGCCGTGCCCGAAGTGCCGTGCGAACCATGCGTGATGCTCCGCGCCCCAGGGCGCCACGTTGCCGGAGTGGGAGCCCAGCGCCTGATAGCCGGCGCCGTTCTGCCGCACGATGTGCAACGTGAAGCCGTTGACGAAGCCCCGCGCCGTGTCGCTCTCCGCGAACTCCTCGCAGATCGCGATGGCGGAGATCAGGCCCTTGTGCGCTTCGGTCGGCGCATCGACCCAGCACTCCACCATGCCGAGGGTGTGGTGCATGAGGTTGCGGCCGACCTGGTCGGAGCCGTTGGCGAGCCCTTTCGGATGCGCCGTACTCTCCGACAGCAGGAGCAGGCGCGGCGTGCCGATACCGTTGGCGGCGAGGATCACGATGTCCGCCGTCTGGAGGTGGCGCACGCCGGTGTTGCGCTCGACGTAGACGACGCCCGTGGCGCGCCCCGACGCGTCCGTTTCGATGCGCTCGACGCGGCTGTCGGTGCGAAGCTCGACGCCCGCCGCGAGCGCCTTCGGCCAGTGGGTCACGGCCATGTCGTTGAGCGAGCCGCGCG
>JAPPHR010000138.1 GCA_028820995.1 Rhodospirillales bacterium | reverse complement strand
AGGTCATCACGTTGCGCGAGCCGAAGTTGATCTGGAAGGCGGAGACGCCGTAGGTCGTGCCGACCGGCGCCCTGATCTCGGCCGGGAAGTCGGGGAAGGTGGTGAGGTCGTTGCCGGCGAGAGCGGTGGTCTCTGTAAAGCGCCCGCCGGTGAGCTGCATTCCGTCGCCGGAATCCCCGGCAAAGCGGATGACGGCCGATTCCAGCTCCTCGCGCGGCACGTCCTCAAGCGTCAATGCTGCTTCTGCCATGGCCCTGTCGTTCGCTGTGAAGCCCGGCCGTGCCGGTGGGATTCACTTACTCCCACCGGCCCCTGATGTCTAGTGGTCCAACCTTTTTGTCATGTCCCGCGGCGGCTCTTGGAGCACCGCGACTCGGCGGGCGACCTGGCTACACGCTATGGTTCCGGGGTGAAGCGACGAAGCACTAGGGGAGACCGACGATGAGCGGCTTCGCGGAATACGAGTCGTACGATGCGCTGGGTCTCGCGGCGCTGATGAGAGCGGGGGAGGTCAGCGCGACGGAGGTGCTGGAGGCTGCCATCGCTCGCGTGGAGGCGCGCAATCCGGCGGTCAATGCGGTCGTGACGAAGCTCTACGACCACGCCGCGCAGGCCATCGAGGCGGGCCTGCCGGATGGGCCCTTCACCGGCGTTCCCTACCTGGTCAAGGCTCTCTTTACGGCAGTCGCCGGTGTCAAGTGCGCACACGGCAGCCGCTTCTTCGCCGACCTGCCGCCGGCAACCGGCGACAGCCTCCACGTCGCCCGGCTCAAGCAGGCGGGCATGGTGATCTACGGCATGACGAGCTCCTGCGAGTTCGGTTTGAGCCTCACCTGCGAGCCCCAGCTCCACGGCCCCTCGCGCAATCCCTGGGACCTGGAGCGGACTCCGGCAGGCTCCAGCGGCGGCGCGGGCGCGGCGGTCGGGGCCCGCATGCTGCCGATCGCCCACGCCTCCGACGGCTTCGGCTCGATCCGCGCGCCGGCGGCCTCCTGCGGCCTGGTCGGCCTGCGCCCGACGCGGGCGCGCAACACCCTGGCGCCCGCCTTCGGCGAGGCGCTTGCCGGGCTCGCCATCGAGCACGCAGTGTCGCTCACGGTGCGCGATAATGCGGCGCTGCTCGATGCGACCCACGGCCCAGCCCCGGGCGATCCCTATTTCGTGCTCCCTCCGGCCCGCCCGTTCCTCGAGGAAGTGGGTACCGATCCGGGCTCGCTCCGCATCGCGTTCACCAGCAAGGCGCCGAACGGCGCCCCGGTGGGGGCCGACCCGCAGCGCGTCCTGCAGGAGGCCGCGTCTCTCTGCGCGGCTCTCGGCCACCGGGTCGACGAGGCCGACCCCGCGATCGACGGGGCCGCCGTGGTGCCGACCTTCCGCACGCTCAGCGCGGTCAACATCCTCTACACTGTGCGCGGGCACCCCTCGGGACGGACGCCCGCGCCGGGCGAGCTCGAGACCGTGGTCGCCAACACCGCGAAGCTGGCCGAGGGCATCGACGGTGCCAGCTACATGGCGGCGGTCCACACCGCGCATCGGATCGGCCGGCAGATGGCGGCGTTTCACGAGGATTGGGACGTGCTGCTCACGCCGGGCCTCGGCACGCTGCCGCCCAAGCTCGGCTGGCTCGACATGATGATGGACGATCTGGAGGAATACTGGCGGCGGGTGTTCCGCTTCAGCCCGTTCACGGTGTGGTTCAACCTCACGGGCCAGCCGGCGATGATGATTCCGCTGGGCGTGACGGAGAGCGGGTTCCCGGTGGCGATACAGGCCATCGCCCGCTTCGGCGACGAGGCGACGCTCTTCCGCCTCGCTTCCCAGCTCGAAGCCGCGCGGCCTTGGATCGGCCGCAAGCCGCCGCTGGCCGAGCAGTAGAGCGCGTCCGTCTTTGACGGACGCGCGACAGGCCGCGACCGCGGCCCGCCGCGAATGCGGCGCCCTCGCGGAGGCGCCGGCCGCAGGCCGGCTGCCGTGAGCCATAAAGAGCCAGAGCGTTTCCGTGCAAAACGGAAACGCTCTGGCCCGCAGGCGGAACTCAGCCGGCGGCGCGCTGCTCGTCGAGGACGGCGAGAAAATCCTCGCGCCGGTAGAGTTTCTTGCGGGGCGCGCCCTCGGCAGCGGCATCGATCTCCGCCGCTTCGATGCGCCGCCAGTCGTCGAGATCGACCCACCGGCGCCCGCGCGTGCGCAGCAGCGCCTCCAGCGCCTCGCGGCCGGGCTTGCCGCCGCCGGCGGCGCCCAGATCGTCGAGGATCTGCTGGGCTGCGTCCCTGCCGTCCGGCTTGTTGGTGCCGATGACCCCGGTGGGGCCCCGCTTGATCCAGCCGACCGCGTAGAGGCCGGGCCCGACCCGGCCCGCGTCGTTCACGACGACGCCCCACTTGTGGTCGAAGGGCGCGCCGTCCACGGGCATGGAGAGGTAGCCCACGGCGGCGACCACGAGGCCGCAGGCGATCTCGAAGTGCTCGCCGGTGCCGACGGCGCGGCCGTTCTCGACCCGTGTGCGCTCGAAGCGCACCGCCTCCACCCGCTCGCCGCCGAGTATCTCGACCGGGCTCGCGAAGAACACGAAGTGCACGCGCTTGGGCATCTCGTCGGCCTCGCGGTCGGCGAAGGTGCGTAGCGTCCCCAGGTTCTTCTCGCGCACGCGCCGGTCGCGGTCGGACATCTCGCCGGTCACCTCGTCGGGCAAATCCGCGGCAGAGACCTGGGGCACGCACTGCTCCAGGTGTCCCATCTCGCGCAGCTCGACGTTGGTGAACTTGGCCTCGACCGGGCCGCGCCGCGCCACCATGTAGACGTCGCTGATCGGCGCGCCGTGGATGGGTTCCGCGGCGTAGTCGGGAAGGTCGGTCGCGGCCATCTCGGCCGGCGTCTTGACCAGCACGCGCGCCACGTCGATGGCGACATTGCCGGCGCCGATGATGACCACACTCGACGTATCGAGGTCGGGCGTGCGGTCGACGAAGTCGGGGTGCGCGTTGTACCAGTTGACGAAGCTCGCCGAGCCGACGACGCCGGCCTTCTCCTCGCCCGGGATGCCGAGCTTGCGGTCGTGGGCGGCGCCCACCGCGAGCACCACGGCGTCGTACATCTCGCGCAGCTCGTCGAGGGAGAGCGCCTCGCCGATATCGACATCGCCGTAGAAGTTGACGCGCTCGTTGGAGGCCGTGCGCGCGAAGCCGCGCATCACGTTCTTGGTCTTTTCGTGATCGGGTGCGACCCCGAAACGGATCAATCCGTAGGGCGTCGGCAGCCGGTCGATGATGTCGATCTGGCAGGCGGGATCGGCCTTCAGCAGCGCATCCGCCGTGTAGAAACCCGCCGGACCCGAGCCGACGATCGCGACTTTGAGCGTCATGTCCCCCCTCGCCTCGCCGGCGCGCCCGACGATCCGCGCTGCTGCGCGGCGCGCACTATGCCAGCGTTGACGCCGAGATTGAAGGTCTTGCGCGTAGCTTCGGACGCAAGAGGCATACCGCGCTTTCCGAGCCTCTTCCCTGTTCGGGCGGGGCAGCGCACCATAGGATTGAAGCAGGCCGTTTGGGGGAGCGAACGCCGTGACATATGCCGTCATACGCCGCCGGCCGGCGGCGCGGGGCGGAGCCGAAGTTGACGGCGCCGCGCCGTTCGTGATCGAGGAAAGCACAGCCCACCTCGTCTCGCTTGCCTCGCGCCTCTTCAACCGCGCGTTGCAGGAGCGCCTGGGCCGCTACGGGGTCTCGGTCGCGCAATGGTCGATGCTGCTGCTGCTCTGGGAGGAGGAGAGCCTCACCCAGAAAGAGCTGAGCCGACGCCAGCAGATCGAAGAGCCGACGGCCGCGCGCACCCTGCAGCGCATGGAGCGCGACGGGCTGATCCGCCGCGTTCAGGACCGGGACGACAACCGCAGGCGCCGCGTGGTGCTGACGGAACGGGGGCGCGAGCTTTGCGGCGAGCTTGTGCCCGCGGCCATGGAGGTCAACGCGCTCGCGACCCACGGGCTCTCCGACGACGAGAAGAAGCGCCTCGTCAGCCTGCTCGGCTATGTCGTCGCGCGGCTGGGCTGAGCGGCCCGGCGGCGTTTCCGGTCTTATTCGAGGCCGGGAACGGTGAAGATCTGGCCCGGATAGATCAGCGCCGGATCCTTGATCTGGCTGCGGTTGGCCTCGTAAATCTCGGTGAAGTGGATACCGCCACCCATGGTGCGCCGGGCGATGCGCCAGAGGCTGTTGCCCGGCTGCACCACAACGATGGCATCTCCCAGCATGAGCAGCTCGGGCCGGGCGCGGATCAGCGGGGTTTCGATACGGGCGATGACCACGCCGGCGGGATCGACCTGGTCGACCCTGAGGGTGTAGCTCCCGGGCTCGACCTCGTCTTCGGGAGAGACCTCCCACTCGCCCTCCTCGTCGCTCTCGACGGTCCCCACATGCTCTTCGTCGATGTAGACGTTCAGGTCGGCCTCGGGCTCGGCCTTGCCGGCGATGGTCAGGTCGCCTTTTTCGCCATAGTCCACCGTGTCCACGACGATGGGACCCTCATCGACGGTCTCTGACCGTTCTGCGGCGGCGACCTGATCGTCCTCCGACGGTTCTGTGGCGGCGACTTGACCTTCCTCTGACGGTTCCGTGGCCGCGACCTGATCTTCCTCGGCCGACGTTGCGGGTGCGGTCTCCTTGTCGGCGGTCGGGCCGGCCTCCTCATCGGCAGCCGTCGGACCGGTCTCCTCATCGACAGCGACAGCGCCGGGCTCGTCCGCAGCGGGATCGGGCAAGCGCGCCACTTCGATGTCTTCGTCCCCTGCCGTCGGTTCGATCTCTTCGTCCGTGGCCGCCGGATCGGTCTCTTCGTCCGTGGCCGCTGGATCGACCTCTTGGTCCTTGGCGGCCAGATCGATCTCTTCGTCCTTGACCGCCGGTTTCTGCACGATCTCGCCGCCCAAACCTTCGCGCGGCACCAGGAACGCAACCACCGACTCGTCTTCCGCATCGGGTTCGGGGACCGAGACGATGAGAACGTGATCGGACTCGACTTGCGTGCCGTCCGGCAGGGTCGCAATCGCCGAGAACTGGTGATCGCCGGGGGGGATGGGAATATATGGCACGAGCGTCCATTCACCCTGCCGATTGGCCGTCTCCGAACCGAGATCGACCGTTTCGCTCTTCACGGCGACCTCGGACTCGGGCGGGGCGCGGCCGGCGATCACCGCGCGGCCGTCCGGGGTGATCCGCACTGTATCGAAGCTGGGCGGCACCGGCCCCGCTTGCTCGGGCGGCACCGTCTCTTCCTCAATGCTCGTGACGGTAGGCGCATCGTCCGCCGCTTCCACCGACGCATCGGGCACGACACGCGCCTCGTCGAAGGGTTGCTCGGCCTCTGCGGTCCCCTCTTCCGCCGCCACATGCTCGTCGGCGGTGGCCGCTGTCTGCTCGTCGGCGGCAACGACAGGCTCGTCGCCCGCATATTCCGGCTCTGCTGCCGCCGCAGCCTGCTCGTCGCCGGGGGCGACAGCCTCGTCGCCCGCGACTTCCGGCTCCGCAGCCGCCACATCCGGTTGGTCGGTGGGTTCTGTGTCAGTAGCCGGCGCGGCGGCGTCTGCACCACCAGGCTCGTCAACCGTCGCCGCCTCAGGCTCGGCCGCTTCGTCGTCTGCGGCTGCCGTCGCTTTACCGTCGCCAGCGGTCGCGACCGCGTCGCCATCGGCCGCGTCATCCGTTGCCGCAGGCTCGACGGCAGGCGCCGCGTCCTCTTCGGCAGTCGGCGTGGCGCCATCTGCCTCCCCCACCATGGAATCGGTGCCCGCCTCGTCGTCCGCTGCCTCCGCATCGGGCGGGGCCGGTGCGTCCTCCTCGGCAGCGGGAGCGGTGCCCTCGTCGCCCGCCGCCATGTCGCCGGTGCCTGCCCCATCGTCCGTCGCCGCGACCTCGGGCGCGCCCTCGTCGCCCGCTTCGGTGGAGGACGCGGCGACGTCGGCCCCAGCCATGACGTCCTCATCGGCGTCGTCCTGCCTTGCGAGTGTCTCGGGCGTGGCTGCAGCATCTTCTTCGGCAGCTGCCGGAGTGCCGCCGTCGGCCGTCGCCGCGACCTCGGGATCAGCCGACGCGTCCTCTTCGGTGACGGGCGCGGTGTCGTCTTCGGCCCCCGCCACATCGCCTGCGCCGGCATCGGCATCCTTCGCCGCTGCCTCGGACTCAGCCGCCGCATCCTCTTCGGCGGCGGGTACGGTGCCGTCGTCGGCCTCCACCATCGTGTCGTCGCCGGCCGCCTCCTCCGCTGTCTCCGCGTCGGCTGTAACTGGTACGTCCCCCTCGGCCGTGGGCGCGGTACCATCGTCGGCCTCCGCCATGTCGCCAACGCCGGCCTCGTCCTCCGTCGCCTCCGCGTCACCCGTCGCCGCTGCATCCTCATCGGTGGTCGGCTCGGCACCGTCTCCGGTCGCCGCTGCAGCGTCGGCTGCGTCTCCTGTCGCTTCGACCGAAGCCGCGCTATCGTCCGCCGCCGCTGCGACCACATCTTGCTCGGCGGAAGTGTCCGCTTCGGACTCGACGGCGTCGGCGACAGTGGTTTCGCCCTCCGTGGTGGCAGCCGGCTCGGACGCATCATCCTCCTGCATGGCAATATCGGTATCGGCGGCCGGGGGTTCGGCCGGCGTCGGTGTCGAATCGGCCAGCGCGGACGCGTCATCCTCCTCGGGCTTCTCGGGCACTGCCGGCGCAGGCTCGGCCGTCTCGTCCTCCTGCGCGGAAGCGTCGATGTCGCCGCCCGGAATGTCGGCCGGCACCGGCGGCGCCTCCGCCGTCTCTTCGGGCTCCGGCGTGGCCGGCGCAACAGTGCCCGCATCGGCCGCATCTGGCGTCTCTTCCTCGGCCGGCGACACGGTCTCCCCGCCGGTCTCGGCCGTGCGGTCGGCGATGTCGACGGACTGCCCCGACGATCCGTCCGGATCGGACCCGCCGCTCAGGAACACGCCGAGCAGAACGCCGACGACCATGACGGCTGCGGCAGCCGGGGTCGCAATGCGGATCGTCTCGCGCCGCCGCAGCACGGCGGCCACGCGACTGGTGAACGTCCCTGTTTCGCTCACGGGTTACGCCTGGCAGTCATGAGTGGCGTCACGATACACGAGTCGGCCGGGGCGCGACAGTTCGCCCCGGCCTGCGCCTCACCAGTCCCCGCCCGACGAGAATGCCGGAGGCGGCGACGGAGTCGGGCTCACCGGATTGCGAATCGCCTGCAGCGCCTTGAGATAGGCAGCCATTGCCTCCAGATCCGCCTGGGTGAGGTGGCGCAGCCCGTCGTCGATGGCCTCGCGCATTTCGCCCTGCACGTCATCGCCGTAGGGCGTGAATCCCGTGCGCAGGAAGAACGCCAGATCGATCTCGGACCACGAGCCGATGCCGGTCTCGACATCGGGGGTGATGTTGGGGACCGAGAGGCCGCCCGGCCCGTAGCGGGAGCCGGCCAGGTGAAGACCGGGTTTGAGAGCGCCCAGCATGTTGCGCGGCGTGTGGCACTCGGAGCAGTGACCCAGGGTCTCGACCAGATAGCGGCCGCGCGCGAGCCGCTCGTCCGGAGCGGACCCGGGCTCCTCGGGGCTGGGATCGAAGAAGAGCCAGCGCCAGGGGTGGAGGAAGAGACGCACGCTGAAGGGGAACCGCAGCTCGTGCGGCTTGTTGGGGGCTGCGACCGGCTCCACCGTGTCGAGATAGGCCTTGAGGTCGAGCATGTCCTCCCGCCGCATACCGGAGTAAGCGGTGTAGGGAAACGCCGGATAGTAGGTGCGGCCCTCCGGCGATTTGCCGTCGCGGAGCGCACGGACAAGATCCTCGTCGGACCAGCCGCCGATGCCGGTCTCGGGGTCGGGCGTGATGTTGGGCGCGGCGATCGCGCCCCAGGGCGAAGTCAGCATCCGCCCGCCGGCGAGGAAGGCCCCGCCCTTGGCGACGTCCGTGTGGCAGGTGGCGCAGCCCGCAGCGCGCAGGACATAAGCGCCGCGCGCCGCCGGGTCCGGGCTTTCCGGATCGGGTTCCACCGCGAGCGGGGCGCGAGCGAACAGAACGCTCATCAGCAGGGCTAGGAGCAGCGCGCCCGCACCGTGTGCTATTCGAAGGCTGTCGCGGCTGGCCCGCACTCGATCCTGCTCCCGGCACCGGAGATGAATCAGACATAGACCGATTCGCGCGCAATGCAACCGAAGTCCTGTTCGGCGCTACGGCTGGCGGTCCTCGCAAGTCTCTGCTACAGAGCGGCGCTCTCAATCGGTCAGCCACGGAACCAGGATCGGATCGGCGATGGCGGCGGTCGCGTCTCTTTGCGTCTTTTGCGGTGCCCAGACGGGCCGGAATCCGGCCCATGTGGAGGCCGCCCGCAGCCTCGGCACGGCCCTGGCCCGGCGTGGGATTACGCTCATCTACGGTGCCGGCGGCATCGGCCTGATGGGGGAGCTGGCCGATGCCGTGCTAGCGGAGGGCGGCAAGGCCGTCGGCGTGATCCCCGAGCAGCTGGAAAGCCTGGAGGTGGCGCACCGGGGGCTGACCGAGATGGTGGTCACCGAAGACATGTTCCGGCGCAAGCAGGTCATGATGGACCGCGCCGACGGGTTCGTCGTCCTGCCGGGCGGCTTCGGCAGCCTCGACGAATTCTTCGAAGTACTGACCTGGAAGCAGCTCGGGTTTCACGACAAGCCCGTGATCGTGCTCGACAGCGATGGCTTCTGGGGACCGCTATTCGACCTGCTTGACCACGTAGGCGCCGAGGGCTTCGCGCCGCAAGCCACGAGCGCCCTCGCCGCGGTGGTGCGGTCCACAGACGAACTGTTCCGCGTCCTCGACAATAGCGAGGCGTAGCCCCCGCCGCAGGTCGCAACCGTGGAAAGAAGTGCGGGCTAGGATCCTTCGGGGGCATCGCCTCCCAGCGAGCCTTTTTCCGCGAGCAGCTCGTCGAAGCACCAGTCGCGCCATCGTGGGCCGACCCTGGCGCAAAAGCCCTCGGACTCTTCCCTGGTGGTCAGGACGTCGCGGGCGCGGACGATGATGGTGCCGTAGCAGCCGTCCTGCTCTGCCGCGTCCTCGACCATGGCGCACATCGTCAGGGCGTCGTCCGTGCCGGATTTCTCCCAGAAGCGGTCCTGGACGGCGCCCATGATGCAGCCGACCCGGTTAGTCCCGGCCGGAACGTAGCTGCAGTAGCGGATGGCGGTGGCCGGGTCCTTTCGCGTGGCGTTGCCGACGTCGCGGCCGTAGCTCTGAAAGCAGTGCCAGTGCGTTTCCGGCGGCGCCTCGGCGCAGGCCCGCGCGATCTTGGAGAAGTCGCGGTCGAAGACCTTGAGCATGTGTGAGGTCTGATAGAAGTAGCACGGCGACTGGTAGCGCTTGTCGACGACATCGCACGGGAAGTGCGGGTCCTCGTCGCTGAGGTACTGCGTCACGTGGCCCATCAGCCCTGTGAGGCCGCCCACCACGTTCTCCATGAACACGCCTGAGTAGCACGATTCCTTGTCGATCCCCGTCGGCATCCGGTCGCACAGGGGGAGCGCGTCGTGAAGCTCGTACGACGTCCACGCCATCAGGCCGTGGCCGACGCCGTGCACGCACTGGTGGCGGAAGAAAGGATTGTCGGCCGCGGCGCAAATGGTGGCGACGTCCTGTTCGAGGTTCACGGTGCCGCGGGAGGCGAAGAGCGCCTCGGTCGCGCCGTGAAACGAGCCGGACTGGCACTCGTGGCTGGACAGCGCGAAGGCCGAAGCGCCGAACTCCTCGTAGGCCGCTCGTCCGAGATAGTGCGCGGACTGGTGGCAGTCCTCGCCAGTGTGGAACTCGGCTTCCTTCAGCAGCCTGACGGTGTTTTCCGGGCCGTATCGCCTGATGTACTCGTGCAGGAGCGAGCCGTCTCTCAGCAGACTGGCGTAGTCCTCGGAAGGGATATTCCTCGGCGTCTCGAACGGGACGTCGGGGATGTCGAATGCCAGCGGCTTGGGTGGCGGCCCGGAATCGTCCCCGAGGACGACGACGAGCCCGCCGAATTCCGGCGCGAGATGATTGTGGAAGCGCCAGAAGCCGCTGCTCTTGAAGGTGAAGGCCCACGTCTTGCCGGGCGCAATCGGCCTGTTCGCGTCGAGCTCCGGCAGAATCGAATGGGTCGGGTGGATGTTCGAAGCGGGCCAGAAGTCCTCGCCCGAGTCATTGACGAAGCGGACCTGAGCGCCCGGCTCGATGTCGAGACGCTTCGGGACGAAACCGCCGTCGCCGGTGAAGGATATTGCCGGCGCGTCGGGGTCGATGTCCTCGTCGAAGACCTCAAGGCCGAACCCCGCGGGCAGGCCGCAGATCAGCCTGACCTCGCCGGCTACAGGCTCGGCCCCGATAGTGGCCGCCGGCGCCTCTTCCCGTTCGGCGCTGGCGGCCAGCGCGTCGGAGGCATTCGGCGGTTCCCCTTCGTCGGTGCTCGAAGAGCAGGCGAAGACGGCCAACGCTACGAGAGCGAGCGCGAACCCATTCAGCAGAGAACGTGGCCGTGCTGTCATGTTGCCCTCGGCATGTCTGGCAGGTTGCCGAAAAGTATAGCGGGCCGGCTCAGGTCGGTCTTGCTTCCACAGGTGATTTCGGTCGGCCTTCGGCTCGCCCGGCGATTCTTGACGTTGCGGCCGGGACGGCCTTCGGCTCGCCCGGCCGACCTTGACCGGTCGGACCAACTTGATAAGGTGCGCGCGGCCCCGCCGGCCGCCGTCAGCCGTCTCCCGGGGCCTTTGTCCACAACGCATTCCTGGAGAGCCTCGCATGGCGAAAATCAAAGTCGCCAACCCCGTCGTCGAGATCGACGGCGACGAGATGACGCGGATCATCTGGGCATGGATCAAGGACCAGCTGATCCTGCCCTATCTCGATATCGACCTCGTCTATTTCGACCTCGGCGTCGAGCATCGGGACGCCACCGAGGATCGGGTGACGGTCGATAGCGCCGAGGCGATCAAGGAGGTCGGCGTCGGCGTCAAGTGCGCGACCATCACGCCGGACGAAGCCCGCGTCGAGGAGTTCGGGCTGAAGAAGATGTGGCGCTCGCCCAACGGCACGATCCGCAACATCCTGGGCGGCACGGTGTTCCGCGAGCCTATCATCTGCCGCAACGTGCCGCGCCTGGTGCCGGGCTGGGAGCATCCCATCGTGATCGGCCGCCACGCCTTCGGCGACCAGTACCGCGCCACCGACTTCGTCGTGCCCGGCAAGGGCAAGCTCACGGTCCGCTTCGAGCCCGCGAACGGCGGCGAGACCATCGAGCGCGAGGTGTTCGACTTCCCCGGCGGCGGCGTCGCGCTCGCCATGTACAACCTGGACGATTCGATCCGCGATTTCGCCCGCGCCTGCATGAACTACGGGCTGGAGCGCGGCTGGCCGGTCTACATGTCGACCAAGAACACGATCCTCAAGTTCTACGACGGGCGCTTCAAGGACCTGTTCGAGGAGGTCTACGAGGCCGAGTTCAAGGACCGCTTCGAGACCGCCGGGATCGGCTACGAGCACCGGCTGATCGACGACATGGTGGCCGCCGCGCTCAAGTGGGAGGGCGCCTTCATCTGGGCCTGCAAGAACTACGACGGCGACGTACAGTCCGACACCGTGGCCCAGGGCTTCGGCTCGCTCGGACTGATGACCTCGGTGTTGATGTCGCCCGACGGCAAGACGGTGGAGGCCGAGGCCGCGCACGGCACCGTCACCCGGCACTACCGCGCCTATCAGCGGGGCGAGGAGACCTCGACCAATCCCATCGCCTCGATCTTCGCCTGGACCCGCGGGCTGAAGCACCGCGGCCGGCACGACGGCAACCAGGCGCTCGCGGACTTCGCGAACACGCTGGAGCGCTGCTGCATCGAGTGCGTGGAGGCCGGCGAGATGACCAAGGACCTCGCCATCCTCGTCGGCCCCGAGCAGGGCTGGCTCAACTCCAAGGATTTCCTGGACGCCATCGACCGCCGCCTCCGCGCCGCGATGGGGTAGGCGATAGCCTCAGAAGGCGAGGCGCCAGCCCGACAGCAGGATCAGTTCGGGGTCGGCGTTCTTGCGGTGGCCCGGCTCGCGGGAAACGGTGGCACCGAGGCTCAGCTTCCCGACATCCAACGCCCGTTGCCATTGCAGCGCCAGGTCCACCTGCCTGCCGCCGGGCTCGGCATCGAGCGCCACGGCGCTGCGGACCACCTCCCCCGCCAGCGTTCGACCCGCGGGAATGGTCAGGAGCGCCTGACCGTCCTCGACGCGAAGCGGCTGCGCCAGCGTTACCCAAAATTCGTCGCCGTCCGGGATCTGCCGGGTGACGTGCAGGGCGAACGCGCTGGTGGCGAGGGGCGTGAACTCGTCGAACAGGCCGGCGCGCGTCCGGGCGTTCACGGTGCCGATCTCCGCCGTGCCGCCGATCCGCCATTGCCCGAGCTCCGTGTCGGCCTCGAGGCCTGCGAACACCGCGTTCGCCACGAGGTCGCCGAAAGCGCCATCGGACGAGCTTCCGAGCAGGGTCTCCCGCTCGCCGATCCAGCCGACGCGCACGCCGAGCAATGCCTCCGGGTCGCGCCACGACAGCGCCGCACCGGACGCGGGCTCCTGCCCGGCAAGGCCTTCCGTGGTGAGCGCCGTGGCGCTCAGGTGGGCGGCGACCGGCATGGTCGCAACCAGGCTGCGCCCGGCGAGCGCGAAATGGGAGGCCTGCCCGGCGGCAGGCGCCCCGGACTTGGCGAGGTACAGGGCCGGAGCCGCGACCCGCAGCCCACCGGGCGACTCGAGGAGAGGTATTCGGATGGGGTATGCCGGGGAGCCTAGCGGATCCGAAGCCGATATCCGCTGGAAGTCGCGAACCCGCTGCAGCAGCGAAGGCCTGGCGGCGGCGGTCACGAAGCTTCCCGCGTCGTACCAGAACGGCGCGCCCAGCGCGTCGAAGGCCGCGATCTCGCGATTGGCGAGCGAAGGGGCGAATGCATCGCCGAAGGCGAGGCCCACTTGCAGGCTCGTGTCCTGAATGGCCGCACCGGGGCTGCCCACGCCATCGCCCATCGCGACGACCGGCTGGCCCACGGGTGAGGTCGCGGCGCCCAGGTCCATGAGCCCGCGGCCGTAGATCGCGGCTTCGGCGTACAGGCCGTTCCGGTTCGCCGTCTCCAGCAGTCGCGCCAGCAGGTCCACGTTGGAGAGCTGGCCCCGGAAATACTGCTTCATCAGCGCAAGCCCGCCGGTCACCATGGGCGCGGCGAAGGACGTACCGCCTCCTGCAGCGACGCCCCGGACCGGTCTGCCGTCCACCGGGTGCGGACCGAAATAGGAGAACGCGACCTCTTCTCCCGGCGCCGCCAGGCAGAACTCCGCCGCGATGCCGCAGCGGTTGGAGAAGTCGGCGATCTCGCCGTCCGGACGTATGGCCACGACGGCGACCGAATTCTCCTGCAGCTCCGGGAAGTGCACGGCCAGGCCACCCAGAATATCGACCGAGCTCGCCTCTACCGCACCGTCGACGCACTGGGGAATCGGGATGTCGCAAGGCGTACCGTGTGCGTTGCCCGCGGCCCAGACGAAGACGACCTTGTCCTCGGAGTCTTCCTGGGCCATGACGGCGACCATCGCCTCGAAGGGCTCGCGGACCACCTCTTCGCTGTAGTTCTCGATGATTCCCGAGGCACCGAGGCTCAGGTTCAGGAAATCGATGCTCTCGGACCCGAATTCCCAAGCGAGTATTTCCTCGAACGTCTCAGCAAAATACTCTCCCGTCCCTGGCAGCGCGCTCACCTCGATCGGGTCATATAGCTCGGGCGCCTCGCCGAGCGGAATCGCGAAGACGACGAGGTCGGCGCCCCAGGCCACACCCAGCGGTTGAGGCTCGTAACCGGGAATTTCGCTCCCGGCGAGAATGCTTGCCACCGCCGTGCCGTGCGAAACTTCGCTCCCGTCTTCATCAAACGCTCCCAGGAACCGCTCGATCACCGTCTTGTCCCGGAAAGCGGGGTCGGAGCCGTCGATGCCCGTATCCAGAATGCCGACGGTCACGCCTTCGCCGGGCCGGGTGTCCGGACCGTACTTGAGCTCCAGATTCGCGTAGGCCCGATCCGCGCCAATCGCCTCCAGGCCCCACTGGTTCTGAAAGCTCGTCCGCTCCGCGTACTCGCCCGCGACTTCGTCCGCCAACGCCTCGTATTCGGGTTCGGGAACGCATCCCTGGTCATGAGTCTCGACGCAGGGCCCGTCGCTATCCTCCGATGGATGGAGGCAGGACGCCAGGATCACAGTTGCAGCACAGAGAGGGATCGCGACACGAGACGACAACGTCAACAATTGTCGGATCCGGGGGAACAGGAACTGATCGCGGTGGGGGTCGGTCATCGACTCGCTCCCAACATTTCAAGAGCCCGGCGGAATTCGACGCTCAGGTCAGGCTATCGCCTCCGTCGCCCGGTCTCCAACTAAAACAGTCCCGTGATGTGGCCGTTCTCGTCGACAGCGATGTTGTCGGCGGCGGGGACGCGCGGCAGGCCGGGCATGGTCATGATCGCGCCGCAGATCACCACCACGAACTCGGCGCCGCCCGAGAGGCGCACCTCGCGGATCGGCACCTCGAAGCCGCTGGGCGCGTTCTTGAGCGCAGCATCGGCCGAGAAGCTGTACTGCGTCTTCGCCATGCAGACGGGGAAGTGCCCGAATCCGCCCGCCTGCAGCTCGTCGATCCGCCGGCGCACCGTCGCATCCGCCGTGATGCCGTCGGCGCCGTAGATGCGCCTGGCGACGGTCTCGATCTTCTCCCAGAGCGTGAGGTCGTCCGGGTAGAGGGGCTGGAAGGACGAGGGCTTTGCCTCGATGGTGCTCACCACTTCGTGCGCCAGCGCCTCGCAGCCGGCGCCGCCCATGGCCCAGTGATCGCACTCCACGGCCGTCACGCCCATCTCGGCGCAGCGCTCCGCCACCAGCGCGCGCTCGGCCTCGGTGTCGGCGGAGAAGCGGTTGATCGCCACCACCGCCGGCACGCCGTAGCCCTGCACGTTGCCGACGTGGCGGGCGAGGTTCTCCATGCCCGTAGCCAACGCGTCGAGATTTTCGGTGCCCAGGTCGGAGCGGGCGACGCCGCCGTGCATCTTGAGCGCGCGGATGGTGGCCACGATCACCGCGCAGTCCGGCGCGAGACCCGCCTTGCGGCACTTGATGTCGAAGAACTTCTCCGCGCCGAGATCGGCGCCGAAGCCCGCCTCGGTGACCACGTAGTCGGCGAGCTTGAGCGCGGCCCTGGTGGCGATCACGGAGTTGCAGCCGTGGGCAATGTTGGCGAATGGTCCGCCGTGGATCAGGGCGGGGTTGTTCTCCAGCGTCTGCACCAGGTTGGGCGCAAGCGCGTCCTTCAGCAGCGCGGTCATGGCGCCGTCGGCGTTTACTGCGCTCGCCCGTACCGGCTCGCGCTCGCGCGTGAGGCCGACCACGACGTTGCCGAGGCGCGCGCGCAGGTCGTCGAGATCGCGCGAGAGGCAGAAGATCGCCATCACCTCGGAGGCCACGGTGATGTCGAAGCCGTCCTCGCGCGGGAAGCCGTTGGCGACGCCGCCGAGCGACGAGACCACGCTGCGGAGCGCGCGGTCGTTCATGTCGACGACGCGGCGCCAGCTCACCCGGCGCGGGTCGATGCCGGCCGCATTCCCCCAGTAGATGTGGTTGTCCACCATCGCGGCCAGCAGGTTGTTGGCCGCGCCGATGGCGTGGAAGTCGCCGGTGAAGTGGAGGTTGATGTCCTCCATCGGCACCACCTGAGCGTAGCCGCCGCCGGCGGCGCCGCCCTTGACGCCGAAGCAGGGGCCGAGGCTCGGCTCGCGCAGCGCCATGACGGCGTTCTTGCCGATCCGGTTGAGGCCGTCACCGAGGCCGACGGTGGTGGTGGTCTTGCCCTCGCCGGCCGGCGTCGGCGTGATCGCCGTGACCAGGATCAGCTTGCCGTCCGCGCGGTCCTCCAGCGAGCCGATGTAGTCGAGGGTGATCTTCGCCTTGTCGTGGCCGTAGGGGACCAGATGCTCCGCCGCGATGCCGAGGCGGTCCTCGGCGAGTTCGAGGATCGGGCGCTTCGTGGCCGCCCGCGCGATATCGATATCGCTCTTGGGGTCGGTGTGCTGTGAGCCTGTGGGTTGGGCCATGATTCACTCCCCTCCGCGTTCGGTCCGGGGCCCGCCCCGCCGTCACGCCATGCCCGACGAGGGGGTGCGACGATGCCTTAGTGCAGCCTGGCCCAGACGCGCCGGTAGATAACGAACAATACTGCCGTGAGGACAAAGACGAAGATCAGCACCTTGAGGCCGGTCTGCTTGCGCTCCTCCAACTCCGGCTCGGCTGTCCAGGAGAGGAAGGCGGTCACATCGCGGGCGTGCTGCTCCAGCGTCATGGGCGTGCCGTCCACATACTCGACGGCCTCGTCGTAGAGGGGCTCCACCATGGCGATCTGCTGGCCGGGGAAGAAGTGGTTGAAGTTCATGTTGTCGGAAAGCTCCATCCCCTCCGGCGCCTCGTCCTCGTAGCCGGTCATCAGCGCATAGATGTAGTCCGGGCCGCCCTCCCGCGCCTTGATGATGAGCGAGAGGTCGGGCGGCAGGGCGCCGCCGTTGGCGGCCCGCGCCTCGTTGTCGTTGGCAAACGGCGAGGGCCAGTAGTCGGAGAGCCGGGCGGGCCGGTCGAACATCTCGCCCTCGTCGTCGGGCCCGTCCTCGACGTCGTATTCCGCGGCGATCGCCTTTGCCTCCTCCTCGGTGAAGCCGATCTCCACCAGGTTGCGGAAGGCGATGTACTGGA
>JAPPHR010000019.1 GCA_028820995.1 Rhodospirillales bacterium | reverse complement strand
AATCTGGCGCTGCTCGTCAGGCAGTGCCGGGGCTGGTCGAGCCAGGACATCGAGGCGGTGGTGGCCGTCATGGCGTTGGACGGGGTCTATCACGACATCACCCTGCCGCCGGCGGTGGGCCATGAAGCGATCCGCGAGTTCGGCGCAGGCTGGCTCGGCGCGGTGCCCGACCTCTCGCTCCACATCGAGGCGTTCTGCGTCCAGGGCAACGTCGTCTGCGACATGGGCTGGATGAGCGGCACCATCACGAAGGACTATTTCGGCCTTCCGGGCAACGGCCAGCGCTTCGACTGCCAGTTCTCCCAGATCTGCTTCGTCGAGCAGGGGCGGATCAAGTATCTGCGCGGCCTCTGGAACGCACCCGACATGTACAATCAGGTGGGCTGGGACCTCGCCGGCCTCAAGCGTTAGCGCGGGCCGGTCGGCGAGGCCGGGAATCGGGGCGGGGCATGGCGGCGGCCGAAGGCGAGGGGCGGATCGAGAGCGACGTCGTCATCGCGGGCGGCGGCCTCGTCGGGCTTACGCTCGGGGTCGCGCTCGGCAGCGCCGGGATCGAGACGGCCGTCGTCGACGGCGCGCCGCCCGAGGCGATGAAGGATGCCGCCTTCGACGGACGGGTCTCGTCAATCGCGCTCGGCTCCCAGCGGGTGCTGAACGGCATCGGGCTCTGGCCCGCGCTTGCGGCGGACGCCCAGCCGATCCTGGAGATCCGCGTCTCCGACAACGACGCGCCGCTCTTCCTCCACTACGACCACAAGACCGTGGGCGAGGACCCTTTGGGCTTCATCGTCGAGAACCGGCATATCCGCATCGCCCTGCTCGCGCGGGCGGAGGCCCTGCCTGCGCTCCGCCACGTGGCGCCGGCTTCGGTGGAGGCGCTGGAGCCAAGCGCCGGCGGCATCGAGGCGCGGCTCGCCGACGGCAGGAGCGTGCGCGCCCGCCTTGCGGTGGCCTGCGACGGGGCCAACTCGCGGCTGCGCGCCGCCGCCGGGATCGAGACCGTGCGTTGGTCCTACGAGCAGACGGGCATCGTCTGCACGGTCGCGCACGAGCGGCCGCACCGGGGCATCGCGCACGAGCGCTTCCTGCCGGCCGGGCCCTTCGCCATCCTGCCGATGACCGGCAACCGCTCGTCTCTGGTCTGGACCGAGCGGGCGAACCTCGTGCCGGCTCTGATGGAAGCCCCGCCCGCCGTCTTCGCGCGGGAGCTGGAAGCGCGCTTCGGCGACTTCATGGGCGCGCTGGAGCCCACCGGCCCGCGCTGGAGCTATCCCTTCAAGCTCATCCATGCGAAGCGCTACACGGCGCCCCGCCTCGCGCTGGCGGGCGATGCGGCGCACGCGATCCACCCGCTCGCGGGCCAGGGCTTCAACCTGGGCATCCGCGACGCCGCGGTGCTGGCCGAGCTCGTGGTCGACCGTGCGCGGCTCGGGCTCGACATCGGCGAGGGCGACGTGCTCACGCACTATCAGCGCAGGCGGCGCTTCGATTCAGTGGTGCTGATCGGCGTGACCGACGGGCTGAACCGCCTCTTCTCCAACGACAGTCAGGGCCTGCGCCTGATCCGCGACGTGGGCCTCGCGGCGGTCAACGAGATGCCGCCGCTCAAGCGCTTCTTCATGCGCCACGCCATGGGCCTCGCCGGCGACCTGCCCCGCCTCGCGAAGGGCGAGCCGCTGTAGCTCTTTCGGCTGATAGATAGATAGGCTAGAGCGAGTCCGACTTCGTCGGACTCGCGACAGGCCGCGACCGCGGCCCGCCGCTAATGCGGCGCGCCCGCGCAGGCGCCGGCCGGAGGCCGGCTGCCGTGAGCGATAAAGAGTCCTACAGCCACTCCACGTAGCGGGCGCGCTCGGTGTCCGGCACCTCGCGGCGGACGTCGTCGTATTCGTAGCGCTTGACCGTGGCGTAGTTGCGGCAGAACTCCTCGCCGAACCAGTCCTTCGCCCAGTCCGACTCCTCGAACCTCCTGAGCGCCTCGCCCCAGTCGTCGGGCAGGCGGGGCATGTCCTCCTGCATGTCGAGGTCGCCCTCCGCCGGCGGGCCCGGATCGGTCTTGTTGACGATGCCGTCGAGGCCGGCCGCGAGATAGGCGGCAAGTGCCAGGTAGACGTTCACGTCGCCGCCGCAGACGCGGAGCTCCGGCCTGGTCGCGGCCGGGGTCTCGTTGATGAGGCGGATCGCCGCGGTGCGGTTGTCCACGCCCCAGGCGAGCGAGATCGGCGCGAAGAGGCCCGGCACCAGCCTGCGGTAGGAGTTCGAGTTGGGGAAGAAGACGGCGGTGAGCTCCGAGAGCCGCGCCAGCACGCCGCCCATGAAGTGCCGGCAGGTGTCGTTGATGTGGTGAGGCTCGTCCGGCGCCGCGAAGGCGTTGTTGCCGTCGCCATCCACCAGCGACATGTGGAAGTGGCACGAGTTGCCGGTCATCTTGTCGAACGGCTTGGCCATGAAGGTGACGCGGTTGCCCATCTGCATCGCCGCCTCCTTCATGGAGGCGCGGAAGAGATGGCCGTTGTCGGCCATCTGGCGGACGGGCTGGTGGCGGATGCTCACCTCGTACTGGCCGGGGCCATACTCGTAGTGGCTGCATTCGAGCTGCCCGTGGGCGGCGGCGGCATCCAGCAGCGAATACTCCTCGGCGAGGAACTGGGTGCGCTTCTGCATCGAGTAGCACTGCACGCCGACGTCGACCATCTCGTGGTCTGCGTCGAGGAGGAAGAACTCGAACTCCGGCGCGCAGGTGGCGTCGAAGCCCATCTCCGCCATGCGGCCTGCCACGCGGTGCAGCACGTTGCGGGGGTCGCCCTCGACCGGGCGCCCGTCGGGCCAGACGAGGGTGCCCATCACCAGCGCGGTGTCGGCCTCGTGGCGCAGGAGGCGCAGGCTCGAGAGGTCGGGCACGGCGAGGAAGTCGGCGTAGCCGATGCTCTCGCCGTAGTCGGTGGCCGGCACCACGTTTCCGGCCATGTCGAAGGCCATGACGGTGGCGCAGAAGGCGACGCCTTGGTGCATCATGCGCTCGAAGTGGGCCACGTCCATCGCCTTGCCCCGGGCGACGCCGCCATAGTCGCAATACTCGACGCGGACGCGCTGGACGCCGCGCTCGCGCAGCCAGCCGATGACCTCGTCCGCCGTGCCCGTAAACCGCACCGGGCCGCTTGCCCCCTCGCTCATGTCCAGACGCTCCCCCTCTCTGGCTCGCGGGCCAGTACCATAGCGGGAGAGGCGCGGGGGCTCAAAGCGGCGGGGGTGTGGGGGTGCGGATGGCGCGCGGGAGCAGGGGTCACCGATTACAGCACTCGGCGGAGCCTGATGAGGGAGTCTCCGCTTGCCCGAGAGTTTGATTCTCCAGTGAGGTCAATCGTAGCCCAATAGTAACTTCGCAAAGGGTGCGATATTTGGCGACAATAATGTGCGCGACGAGACATGCTCTTTCTTGTAATATTCGCTGCTAGTGGAGAGTTCCCGCTTGGCCTAGAACCTCTCGTTGGATTCGCTGAACAGCGGCCTGATTATCGCCATCGTAAATGGGTAAAGCAGTCAAACGGTTCGCCGCATGACGAAGCATTCTGCCGCTAATGGAGGTTGGTTTTTCGAGAAGGGCGATTACCGAGCAAGGTATCTGAGCCTCATACAGAGTTGACATCTGTGCTACGACAGCCTCAAGTACTCTTTGTTCGCTCATCGCGAGGTAAATCGCGACTGGCATGTGTCCCGCGGCCTCGATGATCATATCTGCGGGGAATTCGGCGTTGGGCGAGATGGATTCATTCTCTGCAATTGTGGCACGGTCTCCGATTGCTTCACGAATCGCTTTCGAAGCGTCCTCACGGAATGTACTTGCCGCCCTCTCCGGCGTAAGCAGCACAAGGTCTTGCAGTCGCAACAAAAGACCAACGAAACTCATTGCCGCTCGAGGAACTTGATTCTCACGAAGTAATGCCGTCGTCAGCTCTCCCTTATCCTCCTCATAACCGGCACCGTATTCATTCAACATGCTCTCGAATGCATCCGCTCGCGTGGGTGCTTCTAGATTGGAAACTGATGCTTCAATCATGGGTATGGTTGTACCGTCGTCTTCGATTCTATAGAGGCCAGCATGGTTCGGCCCGACTACATAGAAGCCCAATGGCTCGCCCAGCCAATCGTAACCTGTGCTCACGGCGAGTCCGGCCGGGACCTTACGCACCAGCAATTCATCGCAGAACGCCTTGCAGAGCAGGTCGACGTTCATAGTAGAGAATCCTGTGATTCATGCAGCCTAAAGAATCTGGAAGCGCGATCTAGAGCGCTGTGTTCACTCACAATCTCAAATTCCACTCGACGATGAAACAGGCGCGCCCTCGGGTAGCGCTCTTGCCACGGACCACTCATTACACCCTTGGGAACGGACTCAACATCTCCACAAGCGGCGTGCAAATGCCATCCGGGATGCGTTCCATGGAACTCGTAAGAGGCCAACACGCTTGGGTCGCGCTCATGTTCGAGTGCCAGCGTGGCTCGATACTGCTCCTTTTGGGAATGGAATGCAATCAGTAATCGGAACGAAAGTCCTGACGATTCAAAGCGGATGACGCGCCATCGGTAAGCGGATCCTAATCGAAACGAACGATTTCGCGGACGTGACAAGGGGAATGCGGTCCGCGGTATCTTACCGCTACTCCACTTTCCCCAGTCAACAACTGTCTTGTGAGCCTTACGAAGGTCTTGAACGCGAATCACGTGCGAATACTAGTTGCGGGTGGTTCTATGTCAAGTCGAATATTCAATGCTCAATTGCTAATGCTTCCGCATTGAAAGTATAACTGAGAATGACCGCGCCCTAGGACCCGTTCTCTAGGGAGCACAGGCCAGGGGACGAGTCGGACGTCCTATTCCGTATCATCACCCCCCGGCAACGGCCCGTCCTTCATGAACGCGTTCAGCACGTTGGCGGTGACCTTGGAGGCGCTGTTGTCGCAGGCGTTGATGGGCAGCGCCTGGCCCCAGGCGATGGAGCTGGCGGACCAGACGGCGCCGTCGTTCGGCGTCGTGAAGTAGGTCATGTCGGCGCGGATGCGGTGGTCTTGCGTGCCGCCCATGCCGGGGTAGTTGCAGAGGATGTCCTCCACCACGATGGGGAAATTGTCCGAATGGCCCTCGGACGAGGCGAGGATCAGCGTGTGCGGCGGGGTGCCGAGGGCGAGATCGTAGCGGTCGAACTCGATGCCGGCGGCGCCGCCCACGCCCAGCCCCTCGTCGCCGATGATGTCGCCGTCGATGCCCTCGAAGATCCAGGAGGCGGCGGGGTTCTCGGCGTCCGGCATCTTGCGGTAGGGCTTGGAGTCGTCCATGCCCTCGGAGGTGAACCCGGTGCCGAGCAGTTTTTGGGGCGCCCGCCCGCGCCCGCGCCAGAGGCCGCCGCGCTCCCCGTTGCTCACCATGTAGTGCTCGCCGGGCTCGGCGTTCCAGGACCGTGTGCCCAAGTCGAGCCGGCGCACCTCCATCACGTCCATGTCGCCCGCGCGGAAGGAGACCACCCAGTAGTAGCCGTTGCCGGAGAGGTACATGAGCCTGCCGCCGGAGGCGAGATAGTCCTCGGTGGCGTTCATCATGCTCTCGGAATAGTACTCGGCATGGGTCGCGTTGATGACGACGTTGTAGGGCTCGAGGCAGGCGAGGCCCTCCTGGTGCAGGTCCTCGTCGGTGATCACGTCGTAGTCGTAGCCCAGCGTCTCGAGCCAGCAGATGATCGAGAGATCGGCCGGGAACTGCCAGGGCACGACGGTGGGCGCCATGCGGTGCCTGGGCCGCATGTTGAGGATGGGCCGGAGCCGGGTGGAGTAGCAGATGCCGGCGCCGTCGCCGTGGCTGTCGTAGCACGACGCGCCGTACTCGGGGTGCTGCCTGAGCTCCAGGTCCCAGTCGTGGATGGTCGTCACCTGGCTGCTCAGCACCTGGGCGATCCCGGTATCGAGGCCGATGCGCTCGTTGGCGTAGGCGAGGTAGCTGCAGGTGGGCATCAGCATGGCGATGGGCGCCGTGGGCTGCTTCGGGCGGAGGAAGAAGACCACGTGCTCCTCCGCGTCCCCTGCGCGGAGCCGGGCGGCGTAGACGCCGCTCTTCACCTCCGGCACCTCCATGGAGATTGTGGGCTGCCAGCCGCAGTCGGCCAGCGCGTCCTCGTGGAACTCGATGCCGCCGAACTGTTCCGGCGCGTAGCGGAAGCAGTCCTCGTGGCCGGACCAGTTGAAGCCGGTCATGCCCCGCACCGGGCGGTTTACGCCTTCGCCGTGGAGCCCGTGGGGGCCGGTGTCGACGACGGTATCGCCGATGCCCGTCGCGCTGTAGCCCGCAGTGGTGTCCCAGGCGGCGATGACGGCGTCCGTCGCCGGCGCGCCGCCCGCCTCGCGCGCGCGGTCGAGCGCATCGCGGCTCAGCACCGCTCCGGCGACGCCCGCGCGGTCGATCTTGCCGTTGTAGAGCTGGGCCGCGAAGGCGCCGCGCCTGGCTTCACGGTTGCCTGCCGCTGCCCAGAGGAAGTCAGCGTCCGCCGCCAGCGGATTGACGTTGAGCCGCCCGCTCACATGGCAGGAGCGCTCCAGCGGCACGATCTTGGAGAGGTGGTTGCTGTAGCGGTTCTCGATCGGCTCCTGATAAAGCGTGGCCTCGCCGCTTGCGGGGTCGTATGAGGCCGCCACCAGGTACCACTGGCGCGCGATGAGCGGGACGTCGGCCGAAATCGCGTCGGTGGCGCTGCCGTCGCCGACGCGGAACGCCACCGCGCCCTCCTCGTCGATCTCCAGCGCGTAGCCGCTGCCGTCGGCAGCTTGCCAGCGGGTGAGGATGCCCTGGCGGCCCTTCCCCGGAGTCCGCGCCCAGATGTAGGCCCAGAGCGTGAAGGGGCCGCTCGGCGCGAGCCTGCCGTCCGGGTCCGCGACCCGGACGAAGCTCCCCAGCTGCGTGTGCTGCCTGGCGACGGCATGGGTACCGTTCACCGCAGCCTCCACCTCGCGCTCGACGAAGCCGGGTCCCTCCGGGTTCTCGTCGCCGTGGATCAGGCGCACGAGCTGGAGCTCCACCTCGTCCGTGCCCTCGGCGGTCACCATGATGTCGAGCCGCTCGCCCGGCCGGGCGCTGAAGCGGTCGCAATAGCCTGCCAGATGAATCGTCGCCATCGCCCCTTCCCCCTCGGCTCTCAGGAGTCGCTCGCCATCAGCGCGTCCACCCGCTTGAGGAAGACCGCGTGGAGCGCCGCGTTCTTGTCGGTGTAGACCGTCCCGTCCACGTCCTGGGGCAGACCCTCTGCCTCGGCCGTGGTGGTCACGATCTTGTACTTGCGGTTGGCCTCCAGCTCGAACAGCACGTACTTGCCCTCGAAGGGCGCACGGCGGAAGTAGTTCAGCACGCGCTCCAGGTCGTCCGAGTGCTGGCCCATCGGGCTCGCGCGGTACTCCTCGATGAGCGCCGGCGTGATGAGGGTCCTGAGATGGGCGCGGAGCTGCTCCTCGAAGCGCTCGCGGTAGACCTTGTCCCTGTCGTGGTGGGCGGCCGTCTCGCCTGCCATGCGTCGCCTCCTGCTCCCAGTCGTGAACGGGCTTCGCGGCAAGCATAGCCCGCGCCCACCCTTGCGACCATCGGCGGCCCTTCGTGCTACCCTGCCGCGCTCGCATCGGCGAAGGCGCAGGGAGGCGCAGGGGATGAAGGAGTTGGGTAAGCGAGGAGTCTGGATCTTCCCGGACTCGCCGTCTGCGCGCGAGGTCGCCACCTGGGCGCAGCGGGCGGAGGGCCTGGGCTACGACGCGCTCTGGTATCCCGAGGGCACGGGCTTCGAGAGCTTCGGCTTCGCCGGCCTCGTGCTGTCGGAGACGGAGCGGCTCTGCGCGGCCAGCGGCATCGCGAACATCTACGCGCGCGACGCCGTGGCCGCGATCGCGGGTCACGACACGCTCAACCACTTCTACGGCGACCGCTTCGTGCTCGGGCTCGGCGTCTCCCACGTGCCGCTGGTGGAAGGGTTCCGCGGCCACACCTACGCGAAGCCGGTGGCGACCATGCGCGCCTACCTCGATGCCATGGACGCGGCCGAGCTCGCCATGCCGACGCAGGAGCGGAACGTCGTGCTCGCCGCGCTCGGCCCCCGCATGCTGGCGCTGGCTGCCGAGCGCACGCGGGGCGCGCATCCCTACAACGTGACGCCCGAGCACACCGCGCGGGCCCGCGAGATCGTGGGGCCCGACGCCTGGCTCTGCGTCGAGCAGAAGGTGTGCGTCACCCCGGACGCATCGACGGCGCGCAACGTGGCGGCGCAGACGCTCGGCATCTACATGCCGCTCACGAACTACCGCAACAACTGGCTCAGCCTGGGCTTCGGCGAGGACGAGCTGGGCGAGAGGGGCAGCGACCGCTTCCTCGATGCCATGGTCGCCTGGGGCAGGCCCGAGGCCGTGCGTGCGCGCATCCGGGAGCATTTCGATGCCGGCGCGAGCCACGTCTGCATCCAGCCCCTCGATCCGGCAGGCAGCACGGCGCCGGATCTGAACGCGATCGAGGCGCTCGCCGCACTCTGAGCGCCCGACGGGGCTGAAATCTCAATGACGAACGGTGGGGAGACGAGCATGACCGGCGCCGATCTACTGGTGAAGATTCTGAAGGCGGAAGGCGTTCGCCAGTGCCTCTGCTTCCCCATGACCCCGATCATCGAGGCGGTGGCACGGGCCGGGATGCGCGTCATCACCACGCGGCAGGAGCGCGTCGCCGGCAACATGGCGGACGGCGTCTCGCGCTCCACCAACGGCCGCGAGATCGGCGTCTTCACCGTGCAGGCGCTGGCGGGGTCGGAGAACGCCTTTGCCGGCGTCGCCCAGGCGCACACCGATTCGACGCCGGTGCTCTTCCTCCCCGGCCACCCCGGCACCTCCTACGTCGATCAGCCGCCCACCTTCGACAGCACCGCGAACTACGCCGCGACCACGAAGATGGCGCAGAAGGTGCTGGCCGCCGACCTCGTGCCGATCAAGCTGCGCCAGGCCTTCACGGCGCTCCGCTCGGGCCGGCCGCAGCCGGTGATGCTGGAGCTGCCGGGCGACGTGTGCCGGGCGGAGGTGAACGGCGCGCCCGAGTACACGCCGGTGCGGCGGATGCGCTCGGCGGCTGACGAAGGCGCGGTGCGGGAGGCCGCCGAGCGCCTGCTCGCGGCCGAGACGCCGCTGATCTGGGCCGGCCAGGGCGTGCTCTATGCGGAAGCCAGCGAGGAGCTGCGCGAGGTGGCGGAGCTGCTCGGCGCGCCGGCGATGACCACGCTGCAGGGCAAGAGCGCAATACCGGAAGCGCATCCGCTGGCGGCGGGCGTGGGCGCGCTCTCGACCACGGCCATGGCTGCGCACTACCTGCAGGCGAGCGACACGGTGCTGGCGGTGGGCTCCAGCCTGACGCGGGCGCCCTTCACGCCCAACATCCCGGATGGCAAGACCATCGTCCACGCGACCAACGATCCCATCGACATCAACAAGGAATACCCGGCCGCGGTCGGCATCGTGGCCGACGCCAAGCTCTTCCTGGGCCAGCTTGCCGCCGAGCTGCGGCGCCACGTGGGCGAGGGCCGCGCCGAACGCCGCGCCGAGACCGCCGAGACGATTGCCCGCGTCAAGCGCGAATGGTGGGCCGAGTACGAGCCGCTCTTCGCCGATGACTCCGCCCCGATCAACGGCTACCGCATGATGCGCGAGCTATGGGCCCTGCTCGACCCGGAGACCTCCATGCTCACCCACGAATCCGGCGCCTCGCGCGACATCCAGAGCGTCTTCTACGAATCCGGCCCGCCGCGCAGCTATCTCGGCTGGGGGCAGTCCTCGCAGCTCGGCTTCTCGCTGGGCCTCGCCATGGGGGCGAAGCTCGCGAACCCCGACAAGCTGGTTGTGAACGTCATGGGCGACGCCTCGGTCGGCATGACCGGCATGGACTGGGAGACCGCGTCGCGCAACGAAATCCCCATCCTCACCGTGATCAAGCACGATTCCATCTTCTCCGGCTACGACCGCAACATCCCGGAGGCCTCCGAGCGCTATCGCGCCAACAGGCAGCAGGGGGACTACGGCACCATTGCCCGCAGCCTCGGCTGCCACGCCGAAACGGTGCGCGAGCCCGCCGCGCTCCGGCCCGCGCTGGAGCGCGGCATCCGCGCCACAGCCGAGGGCCAGCCGGCGGTGGTCGATGTCATCACCGCCGAGACCAGGAAGCTCTCCCGCCTCGCCCCGACCTCGGTCGGTTAGGGCAGTCTTCGAACTTACATAGTCGCGACGGCCTGATCGTCACCCACCTCTCCCTGTCCCCCTCCGCCCTCAAGGGCGGAGAGGGGACGCAAGCGGCAACCGCCTTGTCCCCCTCTCCTCCCCTCGGGGAGGAGAGGGCCGGGGAGAGGTGGGGGTTTCCCGCGCCGCGCCGAGGGCGAGCGTTCAGCCCGCCTCTGGCGCGGGCCAGGAGGCCGGGCGGCCGTCGCTCGTCCAGACGCCCTTCGCCTCGGGCTTGCCGCTTGCGACGCCCGCGATCGGCACGATGCGGGCGCGGGTGAAGAAGGCCTGCGCCCGGAAGCCGAAGATCACCGTGTCGCCCACCGCGACGCGCTGGCCGGGTTCCGGCAGAAGCTGGCCGTAGTAGTCGATCATCGCCGGGTCCGGGGTGGCGGCGGCGACTTCCTGGGCTAACGCCGCCTCCGCATCGGCGCCCACGAGCGCCTTGAGCGGGTAGGGAGCGAACACGGGGTCGATGTAAAGGCCGCCGCCGAAGCAGTAGGGCCCTGGTGGAAGTGGGAGACCTCGGTCAGGTAGAGCATGGCCGGGCGCTCGGGGAGTTCCGAGCGGGCGTGGAGCGGCGTCGTCCCGGTGAGCCCGTGGCCCGGCTCCACCTGGGTCGCGCCGCCGTTCGCCAGCGCCGCCATCACATTTGCCGACGTGGTGCCCGGCGCGTTGATGACGATGTCCCGCCGGCCTTGCTTCGCGAGCTGCTCCGCGGCCTTGCTCAGGGTCTCGAGGTTGGGCGTCGGCCTGGCCTCGCCCGATGCCTCGTCGAAGAGCAGGGCGGGGAAGGTGGTGAGCCCGGCGAAGCGCCCGCCGGGCGTGCGGTCGAGCAGGTCTGCCACGGCCTCCACGTCGCCTGCGTCGAAGCCGCCTTCGTGGCCGGAATAGAAGGTATCGCCCGGCGCCTGGATGCGGGCGATGAGCGCCTGCTCGTGGCCCTGCTCGTGCGCCGCCCGCGCTGCCTCGATGGCCTTCTCCTCGCTGAAGACGGTCCAGTAGTCGGCGCGCATGGCCGCGGCCTCGGCCGCCTCGTGACGCGGGATCTGGGTGAGATGGCCGATGTGAGCCACGCGGTGGCCGTTGGCATGGATCGGCCGGGCGCAGGCCATGTCGACGGCGACGAAGCGGCCGACCCCGCCGGCCTTGAGCGCATCAAGCGCCGGCGGGTTGCGGCCGATCTGCTTGGTCATCGCCAGCACGTCGAGGCCGAGCCGGGCCGCCTCGGTGCTCATCAGGCGCGCGTTTTCGGTCATCGTGTCGAGGTCGAGCAGGTACGCGCCGGCGGGTACCCGGCCCGCCTGGTGCAGCGCGATCGCCGCTTCGAGGAACGCCCGGTTCCGGGCCTGCAGCGCCTTGAGAAACACTGTTCGTCGCCTCCCCTGTGGCCGCCATTCGAGGCCTCGCCCGCCTCGCCCGGGAACGGGCCGCATGTTAGCGTGCGCCGCGATCGCCTCCCGGCGCGCGGCCGGCTCCAGCGCGGAAGATACATGAGCGAGACCGACCACACGACGCCGGGCGCCGCGCCCTCGATTTACCCCGTTGTGCGCCTCGTCGCGTCGCTGCTGCTGGTGACCGTGGGCGGCGCCGCCATGTACGCGGTGATCGTGGCCCTCAAGCCGGCCTCCTTCGAGTTCGGGGTGAGCCGGGGTCTGGCCTCCGTCCCCTACATGATGTTGATGCTCACCGGCGGGGTCGGCGGCGTGGTCATGGGCCGACTTGCCGACCGCTTCGGCGTGCTGGTGCCCGTGCTGATCGGATGCGTGGGGCTGCCCGGCGGCATGGCGAGCGCCGCCTTCGCCCAAGAATTCTGGCAGTTCTGCGCCGCTCTCGGGATCCTCTCCGGCCTGCTTGGCACGTCTGCCGTCTTCGCGCCGATGGCGGCCGACATCTCGCTCTGGTTCACCCGGCGGCGCGGGCTCGCCGTCGCCATCGTGGTGACCGGGACCTACTTCGCAGGCGCGCTCTGGCCGCCCATCGTCCAGGCCTCGATCGACGCGCGCGGCTGGCGCGAGACCTACGTCATCATCGCCATCGTCATGGCGGCCGCGATGCTGCCGCTCGCCGCGGTGCTCTACCGCAAGCCGACCGCGCTTCTCGCAGCGCAGACGGCGCACGCGTGGAGCGGCGCGAGCAGACCGCTCGCCATGGCACCGGGCACGCTGCAGTGCCTGATCTGCGTGGCCGGGCTCGGCTGCTGCGTCGCCATGGCGATGCCGCAGGTGCACATAGTCGCCCACATCTCCGATCTGGGCTACGCCGCCCAGCGCGGCGCAGAGATGCTGGCGCTGATGCTCGGCACCGGCATCGTGAGCCGCATCGGCTCGGGCTTCATCTCGGACCGGATCGGGGGCCTGCGCACGCTGCTGCTGGGCTCGGTGCTGCAGGCGCTCGCCATCGTCGCCTTCCTCGGCGCCGACACGCTCACCCTGCTCTACGTGGTCTCGGCGATCTTCGGCCTCTCCCAGGGCGGGATCGTGCCGTCGTACACCATCATCATCCGCACCTTCTTCCCCGCGCAGGAGGCCGGGCGCCGCGTCGGCTGGGCGATGCTCTTCACCTTCGCAGGGATGGCACTCGGCGGCTGGATGGCGGGCGCGCTTTACGACCTGACGGGCTCCTACACCGCGTCCTTCATCAACGCGATCGCGTTCAACATTCTCAACGCCGCGATCGTGGTCTACCTCGCCCGCCGCCGGCAGGTGCTCGCCGCCTAGTGACTCGCTCAAGAACTTTCTGACCGTTTGCACCACACCCCCAACCCGTCGTGGCCGGGCTTGTCCCGGCCATCCACGAGTTTTCCGTGCAGCAGGGACAAAGAACGTGGATGCCCGCAACAAGTGCGGGCATGACGACGTGTGAGAGAAGCGCGGTCGGAGAGATCGCTCACTGGCCCGACCGTATGCGAATTACCCTCAGAAATAACACACTAAGAGGCAGCTACTTTCTCCTCCTGCCGGCTGTCGCCGCGCCTCTCGCGGCGGAGCGCTTTCGTCGCGGCGAGATCGACGGCGAGGTCGTCGTCAGCCTCCGAGCCGACGATGACCACGCCGTAGAGGTCCGCCGCCTTGGCGCGGGAGACGTAGCGCTCGTTCACGTCGTCGAGGACGCGCTCGGGCTCGCGCTCCAGCGGGTCGCCGTAGCCGCCCCCGCCGTTGTCGATGGCATGCAGCTTGGAGCCCGGCTCCAGATGACAGTAGGCGTCGGTCTCGTAGACCTCGCGGCTGCCGTCGGCCGCGATCCTGGCCTGATAGCCCGCGTGCGAGGGCAGGCCGCCGCGCACGCCCTGCGGCAGGATGGTGAGGCCGTTGCAGATGTTGATGACCAGCATCGGGTCGTGGCGGGGGCCGAAGATGACCTCGGACGCCGGCCCGCCGCGCCTGCGCCCTGCGCCGCATGAATCGACCAGCGCGCGGACGCTTTCCACCTGGAACGGGAAGCGCTGCTCGTTCACCTCGATGCTGTCGCGGTAGACGAGGCCGACGCTCACCGGGTTGACCAGGCCGTGCATGCCGTCGGTCTCGGCCGAGGCCGCCATGCCGCCGGCCGACATGAACATCTGGTTGACGTAGGGCGCGCCGTCCCGCCGCCAGTCCTTGCCCGAGCAGACGCCGGTGCCCGCGCCGTTGCAGAAGTTGCCCTGGCTGAAGCCGTAGCCGTCGCCCAGGGTGGCGAAGGCCGACTGGATCAGGTTGATGATCATGTCGGTCATGTTGGTGGTGGCGACCGAGCAGCTGTGCGGAAAGCGCGGGATGCCGACCACGCAGTTCTCCCGCAGCAGCACGTCCAGGCGGCGGAAGCTGCCCGCGTTGTGCGGGATGTCGGGGTCGAGGCAGGCGAAGACCGCCTGCGCCGCCGCCATGGTGGAGGTGACGCGGGTGAGGTTCATGCCGGCGTCGACGCAATCGGGGTTGTCGCGCAGGTCGACCGTGATGAAGCCGGAGTCGCCGTCGATGTCGATGGTCACCTTGACCGGGATGCCGTCGGGCAGGAACGGCTGGATCGGGTCGTGGCAGCCTTCGTTGACCAGCCGCCCGCTGGGCAGCGCGCGGATCGATTCCCGCGCGCGGCGCTCCGAATAGGCGAGCCATTCGTGAACGAAATCTCGGACCGCCTCGGCGCCGTACTTCTCGATGAACGCCTTGAGCCGCCGCTCGCCGATGCGCGCGGCCCCGATGGCGGCCAGATAGTCGCCGAACCACTGGTCCGGCACCCGGATGCGGCGCCGGCACATGCGGACGATGTCGTCGATGTCGCGGTAGTCGCGCTGCACCTGGACGCAGGGGAAGATCAGCGCGCCTTCGTGATAGACGTCCCTGGCGGCTGCGAAATACGTGGTGGGCTGGCTGTTGCCGACGTCCGCCTGGTGGGCCTTGACGCCCACCGTGAAGACGTGCTCGCCCTCGTGGAACACCGGCACCAGGATCGTGTGATCGGCCGCGTGGCTGTTGCCGCCGTAGGGGTCGTTGTCGAGGAAGGCGTCGCCCTCGCGGAAGCCGGGGTGCCTCTCGCTCATGATGGTGGTCTGGATGTTCATGCCGAAGACGTGGATCGGCATGGCCTCGGCCGTGGCCAGCACCTCGTGGTTGGAAGTGATGATGGCGCAGGAGAAGTCCCGCGCGATGCCGATGACGGCCGAGCGCGCGCTGTGCAGCACGGTGTTGGTCATCTCGCGGCAGATCGCGTCCATGCGGTTGGCCATGACCGCGAGGTTGAGGGCGCTCAGGCGCTCCTCGCTCGTGGCCGGGGCGGCGGATGCGACGGCGGATGCAGCAGGCGATGAGTCGTTCATGGCGTGGCGCGCGCTCCTCGGTCTGGCCGGGGCGGGAAGCTTAGCATGTTGCGGCGCGCCGCCGCCGCTTGTAGCCCGGCCCCCCGGCAAGTAGGGTGCCGCCGCTTCTCGATACGGGGATTTCCATGGTCCGTCTGGCAAGCCGCCTCTCGCGCATCAAACCCTCGCCCACCATGGCGATCACCGCCATGGCGGCCGACCTCAAGGCCGCGGGCAAGGACGTCATCGGCCTCGGCGCCGGCGAGCCCGATTTCGACACGCCGGATAGCGTCAAGGCCGCCGGGATCGAAGCCATCGAGGGCGGCCAGACCAAGTACACCCGCGTCGATGGCCTGCCCGCGCTGAAGCAGGCGGTTGCGCGCAAGTTCGTCCGCGAGAACGGCCTCGACTACGCGCCCGAGCAGATCAGCGTGGGCTCCGGCGCCAAGCACGTGCTCTTCAATGCGCTGATGGCGGGGATCGATCCGGGCGACGAGGTCATCGTGCCGGCGCCCTACTGGGTCTCCTACCCCGACATGGTGGTGCTGGCGGAAGGGGTGCCCGTGATCGTGCCGACGACCGAGGCCGACGGCTTCAAGCTGCGTCCCGAGGCGCTCGCCGCCGCGATTACGGAACGCACCCGCTGGCTCATGTTCAACTCGCCTTCCAATCCCACGGGCGCGGCCTACACGCGGGACGAGATGGCCGCCATCGCCGGCGTGCTCGTGGGGCACCCGCACGTGGGCGTGCTTGCCGACGACATCTACGAGCACCTCGTCTACGACGACTTCCGCTTCCACACGATGGCGCAGGTCGAGCCCCGGCTCCACGAGCGCACGGTCACCATCAACGGAGTCTCCAAGGCCTACGCGATGACCGGCTGGCGTATCGGCTTCGCCGGCGGCCCGGTCGAATTGATCAAGGGCATGGCGAAGATCCAGTCGCAGTCGACCTCCAATCCGTCGTCCATCAGCCAGCACGCCGCCATCGCGGCGCTGGACGGGCCGCAGGATTCGATCGCAGAACGGCGCGCGGTGTTTCAGGAGCGCCGCGACCTCGTGGTGGGCATGCTGAACGAGGCGGACGGTATCGAGTGCGCGACGCCGGAAGGGGCCTTCTACGTCTATCCCAGCTGCGCCGGGATGATCGGGCGCACGACTCCGGGCGGCGAGACGCTCGCCAACGACGAGGACGTGGCCCGCTACCTGCTGGAGGCCGAGGGCGTGGCGGTGGTGTTCGGGGCGGCGTTCGGCCTGGAGCCCTACTTCCGCATCTCCTACGCCACCTCCACTGAGGCGCTGACCGAGGCCTGTGCGCGCATCCAGCGGGCGGCCGCAGCCCTCTCATAGAGCGCTTCCGTTTCGCAAGGAAGCGCTCTAACCACCCCCCACTCGTCATGGCCGGACTTGTTCCGGCCATCCACGAGTTTTTCATGTGGCAGAGACAAAGAACGTGGATGCCCGGAACAGGTCCGGGCATGACGATGTGTGAGAGAGGCGCGGTCGGACAGATCGCTCACTGCCCCAACCATATGCGAACTAACCTTGGAAACAGGGCACCAGCCCTGAACTCGCGGGCCGCTCACGCAGCGTTGAGTTGCCGTGAGCGCCCGCCGATGCCATTTCTCTTTGCAAGAGCCCCGCGCACGGGCGCCGGGCAGGAGCAAATGGCACGAGCGGAGGGCCTTCGATGTTGATCAAGATCAAGCGCGGCTGGGAGCTGCCGGACTC
>JAPPHR010000093.1 GCA_028820995.1 Rhodospirillales bacterium | reverse complement strand
GACCGGGCTCTCCTGGGGCCTCGGCCTCGCCTGCAACCTCGCCGGCTGAGGCGCGCCATGGCACTGCAGACACCGCTCGCCAAGGTCCGCCATCTGGGCTCCGCCAAGGAGGGGGTTAGTCACTGGTGGTGGCAGCGGCTCACCGCGATCCTGCTGGTGCCGCTCTCGCTCTGGTTCGTGGGCTCGCTCTGGTCGATCGTGGTGGGCGGCGCGGACCGCGACGCGCTGGTCGACTGGCTCTCCGGCCCGGTCGCGGCGGTGCTGATGCTGCTCTTCCTCGGCGCCACCTTCTACCACCTGAAGCTCGGCCTCCAGGTGGTGATCGAGGACTACGTGCATGGCAAGTGCAAGTGGGTGCTGTTGATCCTCAACACGCTGCTGTGCCTCGTGCTCTGCCTGGCCGCACTCTATTCCGTGATCGTGATCGCGGTGGGAGGCTGAGCGCATGACCGCCGCCTACCCGATCGCCGAGCACCACGACGACGTGGTGGTGGTGGGCGCCGGCGGCGCGGGCCTGCGCGCGACTCTGGGCCTCGCGGAAGCAGGGCTGCAGACCGCCTGCATCAGCAAGCTCTTCCCCACCCGCAGCCACACGGTGGCAGCGCAAGGCGGCATCTCGGCGGCGCTCGGCAACATGGAGGAGGACGACTGGCGCTGGCACATGTACGACACCGTCAAGGGGTCGGACTGGCTGGGCGATCAGGACGCGATCGAATACCTCTGCAAGGAGGGCCCGCGCGCGGTCATCGAGCTCGAGCACTACGGCGTGCCCTTCTCGCGCACGCCCGACGGCAAGATCTATCAGCGCGCCTTCGGCGGCATGTCGCTGAACTACGGCGAGAAGCAGGCGCACCGCACCTGCGCCGCCGCCGACCGCACCGGCCATGCCATCCTGCACACGCTCTACCAGCAGTCGCTGCGCCACAAGGCGGCGTTCTTCATCGAATATTTCGCCCTCGACCTGGTGATGGACGAGGAGGGCGCCTGCTGCGGCGTGCTCGCCTGGAACCTGGACGACGGCACGTTGCACCTCTTCCGCGCGCACATGGTGATCCTGGCGACCGGCGGCTACGGGCGCGCCTACTTCTCCGCGACCTCGGCCCACACCTGCACGGGCGACGGCAACGCCATGGTGCTGCGCGCAGGGCTGCCGCTGCAGGACATGGAGTTCGTGCAGTTCCACCCGACCGGCATCTACGGCTCCGGCTGCCTGATGAGCGAGGGCGCACGCGGCGAGGGCGGCTACCTGGTCAACTCCGAGGGCGAGCGCTTCATGGAGCGCTATGCGCCCAACGCCAAGGACCTCGCCTCGCGCGACGTGGTGAGCCGCGCGATCACCATGGAGATCCGCGAGGGGCGCGGCTGCGGGCCCGAGAAGGACCACATGCACCTGAAGATGGACCATCTCGGTGCCGAGGTGCTGAACGAGCGCCTCCCCGGCATCACCGAGACGGCCCGCATCTTCGCCGGCGTGGAGCCGTTGAAGGAGCCGGTTCCGGTGATCCCGACCGTCCACTACAACATGGGCGGTATTCCCTGCATCTACACCGGCGAGACGGTGACGGTGCAGAACGGCGACCCGAATTCCGTTGTCCCTGGCCTGATGTCGGTGGGGGAGGGCGCCTGCGTCTCGGTGCACGGGGCCAACCGGCTGGGGTCGAACTCGCTGCTCGACCTCGTGGTCTTTGGCCGCGCGGCGGCGCAGCGCTGCGCCGAGATCGTGGAGGCCGGGGCGCCGCACAAGCCGATGGGGAACGGCGCGCTCGACAAGAGCCTCGCCTGGTTCGATGGGCTGCGCCATGCCAAGGGCGCCACGCCCACGGCCGCCATCCGCCTCGACATGCAGCGCACCATGCAGGAGCACGCCGGCGTCTTCCGCACCCAGGAGATCATGGAGGAGGGCGCGCGCAAGCTGGATGGCGTCTGGGACGGCTTCCGCAACGACATCGGCGTCGCCGACCGCTCGCTGATCTGGAACTCCGACCTCGCCGAGACCATCGAGCTCGACAACCTGATGCGCCAGGCGAGCGTCACCCTGCACTCGGCGCTCAAGCGCGAGGAGAGCCGCGGGGCGCATGCGCGCGAGGATTTCCCGGACCGCGACGACGAGAAGTGGCTCAAGCACACCGTCGCCTGGCATGACGACGACGGCGCGACGCGGCTCGACTACCGGCCGGTGCACATGCATACGCTCAGCAACGAGGTCGAGACCGTTCCTCTCAAGGCGCGGGTCTACTAGGGCCCCGGCAAGGTCGATCCATGGCGCAACTCACGCTCCCGCAGAACTCCAAGGTCGGTAAGGGCAAGCACTTCCCCGTCGCCGGGGCGGGCCGGACCCGGCGCTTCAAGATCTACCGCTACGATCCGGACAGCGGCGAGAACCCGCGCACGGACACCTACGACCTCGATCTCGACCAGTGCGGGCCGATGGTCCTGGACGCCCTCATCAAGATCAAGAACGAGGTGGACGCGACGCTCACCTTCCGCCGCAGCTGCCGCGAGGGGATTTGCGGCTCCTGCGCCATGAACGTCGACGGCACCAACACGCTCGCCTGCATCAAGCCCATCGACGAGGTGAAGGGCGAGGTGCGCATCTACCCGCTGCCGCACATGCCGGTGGTGAAGGACCTGGTGCCCGACATGGCGGACTTCTACGCCCAGTACGCCTCCATCGAGCCCTGGATGAAGACGGACACCGCGCCGCCGTCGTCCGCCGAGCGGCTGCAGGCGCCGGAGGACCGCGAGAAGCTCGACGGCCTCTACGAGTGCATCCTCTGCGCCTGCTGCTCGACGAGCTGCCCGAGCTACTGGTGGAACAGCGACCGCTACCTCGGCCCCGCGACGCTGCTGCAGGCCTACCGCTGGCTCGCCGACAGCCGCGACGAGGCGACGGGCGAGCGGCTCGACGAGCTGGAGGACCCCTTCCGGCTCTACCGCTGCCACACCATCATGAACTGCACCCGCACCTGCCCGAAGCACCTGAACCCGGCCAAGGCCATCGCCGAGATCAAGAAGATGATGGTCGCCCGCCGCTGAGGCCTGCGCCGCAGCAGACCCGCAAGGACTCCCCATGGCACGCAGCAAGATCGCGCTCATCGGCGCGGGCAACATCGGCGGCACGCTCGCTCACCTCGCCGCGCTCAAGGATTTCGGCGACATCGTGCTGTTCGACATCGTCGAGGGCGTGCCGCAGGGCAAGGCGCTCGACCTCGCCCAGAGCGGCGCGGTGGAAGGCTTCGACGCGGCGCTCGCCGGCACCCAGGACTATGCCCCCATCGCGGGCGCGGACGTGGTGATCGTCACCGCCGGCGTGCCCCGCAAGCCCGGCATGAGCCGCGACGACCTGCTCTCGATAAACACCAAGGTGATGAACGAGGTCGGCGCCGGCATTCGCGAGCACGCGCCGGACGCCTTTGTCATCTGCATCACCAACCCGTTGGACGCGATGGTCTACGTGCTGCGCGAGGCCTGCGGCCTGCCGCACGCCCGCGTGGTGGGCATGGCCGGCGTGCTGGATTCAGCGCGCTTCCGCCACTTCATCGCGGTCGAGCTTGGCGTCTCGGTGGAGGACGTGAGCGCCTTCGTGCTCGGCGGCCACGGCGACACCATGGTGCCGCTGGCGCGCTATTCCACCGTCGCCGGCATCCCGCTCCCCGACCTGGTGGCCATGGGTTGGCTCTCAGCGGAGCGGCTGGAGGAGATCGTGCAGCGCACCCGCGACGGCGGCGCCGAGATCGTGGGCCTGCTCAAGACCGGCTCGGCCTTCTACGCGCCGGCGTCCGCCGCGATCCAGATGGCGGAAGCGTACCTCAAGGACAAGAAGCGCGTGCTGCCCTGCGCCGCTTGGCTCGACGGCGAGTACGGCGTCGACGGCCTCTATGTCGGCGTGCCCGCAGTCATCGGCGCGGGCGGGGTCGAGCGCATCGTCGAGATCGCGCTGAACGACGACGAGCACGCGGCCTTTGCGCACTCCGTAAACGCGGTGCGCACCCTTGTGGACGCGGTGGGCGCGCTCTCCGACTAGCCCCCCTCCCTATCCCGCCGCTTCGAGCCAGTGGCGGGCGATTTCTTCGCGGGTTGCGAACCAGACGCCCTCGTGGGCTTGCGCGTGTGCGATGAAGCGGGCGAGGCCGGATATGCGGCCGGGGCGGCCAATCATGCGGGCGTGGAGGCCGATGGACATCATCTTCGGGCAGGTCGCCGATTCCGCATAGAGCGTGTCGAAGCTGTCCCTCAAGTACTGGTAAAAGTGCTCGGCGGTGAGGAAGCCCGGCGCCGTCCAGAAGCAGAAGTCGTTGCAGTCCGGCGTATAGGGCACCACCAGGTGGCGGGTGCCGCCGACGTCGACGAAGAAGGGCAGGTCGTCGTTGTAGGCGTCCGAATCGTAGAGGAAGCCGCCTTCCTCCACCACCAGCTCGCGGGTGTGGACCGACGGGCCGAAGCGGCAGTACCAGCCCACCGGCCGCTTGCCGCAGGTGCGCTCGAAGGATTCGATGGCGAGCCGGATGTGCTCGCGCTCCTCCTCGCGGCTGAGGCGGAACACTTCCTCCCAGCGCCAGCCGTGGCTGCACACCTCGTGCCCGCCGCCGACGACGGCGCGGGCGACCTCGGGGTTCTGTTCGAAGGCGACGGCGCAGGCGTAGAAGGTCGACGCGATCCCGGTCTCCTCGAAGAGCCGCAGGATGCGCCAGACGCCGGCACGCGAGCCGTACTCGAACATCGATTCCATGGCGAGGTTGCGGTAGCCCTCGGGCAGCGGGTAGTTGCCGAACTCGGTCAGCGCCTCCTGGGTCGGATCGCCCATGGCCTGGGAATACTCCGAGCCTTCCTCGTAGTTGACCACCACCGAGACCGCGAGCCGCGCGCCGTTCGGCCACGGGATTGCCGGCGGGTTCGCGCCGTAGCCCACCAAATCGCGCCCGCCCGAAGATGTCTCCGCCATGATGTCCTCCCTTTGCTCCGCCGCGCGCGTCAGCCGCTCGCCGACCTGTCGTGGCGATGGTCAGTCATCATAGAGCGTCACGGGGTGCCGTCGTAATAGGCCTGGAGGATGGCGACCACGCCGTCGCGGCTGTATTCGGGCGGGATCGCCTCGCCATTGGCGAACATCTCGCGCAGCCGGGTGCCCGAGATACGGAGCTTTCCAGCGTCGCCGTGTCGGCAGGGCCGGCCTTGGGCGTCGCCCGTCGCCACCGCCGCCACCGCGCGGTAGCGTTCCTTCTCGCCGGGCGGGTCCTTCCCGCCATCGGCGGCGAAGCACACGTTCCCCGTCGCCATGCCCCGGCAGTCGAAGCAATGGAAGGTGTCGTCGATCTTGAGCGGCCGGATAGCGAGGCTGTCCCCGCCGATCTCGTCGAAAATGCGGTGGGCGTCGTAGGGCCCGTAGTAGCCGCCGAGCCCGGCGTGGTCGCGCCCGACAACTAAGTGCGAGCACCCGAAATTCTGACGGAAGAGGGCGTGCAGCAGCGCCTCCCGCGGGCCGGCGTAACGCATCTCGATGGGGTAGCCGGCCTGGATCACTCGTCCTTGCGGGAAGTGGTTGGCGACCAGCCAGTCGATGGCGCGCACCCGCACGTCCGCCGGGATGTCGCCCGCCTTGAGCGCGCCGAGGACCTGGTGAATCAGCACCCCGTCGCAGGCTTCGAGGGCGACCTTGGCGAGAAACTCGTGGCTGCGGTGCATGGGGTTGCGGGTCTGGAAGGCGGCGACCGTCGACCAGCCGTTTTCGACAAAGAGCGCGCGCGTCTCGGCGGGGCGCAGGTAGAGCCCCCGGTAGGTCTCGGGAAAGTGCCCTTCGGAGAGGACCGAGACCGGGCCCGCCAGGTTGACGGCGCCCTGGGCCATGATCTTGGCGGCGCCGGGGTGGGCCTCGTCGGCGGTGCGGTAGACCTCGCGGCATTCGAGGGCCTTGTCGATGGCGTACGTCTCGCTGACCGCGAGGACGCCGAGGATGTCCCCGTCCGCGTCCGTCAACGCCACCTCGTCGCCGATGGCGGCGGCGAAATCCTCGGCGCAGGAAAGCGTGATGGGCAGCGGCCAGAAGAGCCCGTTCTCCAGGCGCATGTCGAGGCATGCGCCGCGCCAGTCGGCCGCGCCCATGAAGCCCGCAAGCGGCGTGTAGGCGCCCATGGCGAGCATGAAGAGGTCCGAGACCTCGCGGGAAGACAGCGCCAGCCTCTTCAGCGAGCGCGCCCGCTTCAGCGCCTCGTCGCGTTCTTCTTCGGGCAGCAGCAGCGGCTTCAGAGCGGCGCTGCCGTGCGGGGGGATCAGGGTCGGCATGGGTCGTCGTCAGCGCCGGTTGGCGACTTCCTTTCGAATCTCCTTCGACTTGGCTTCGGGCAGGACCCAGATCGCACCGGCCATCAGCGGCCCCGCGGCGAGAGTCACCCAGCGCACGATCCCGGTGCTGTCGTCGAGGAAAAACACCGCCGTGCACAGCGCGAGGGCGAGCACGGAGACGAGGATCTTGTAGTTGTTGGGCATCGCTCGGTTCCTTCGCAATCTCAGGTGGACGCGAACGCGTCGATTGCCGCGGACACGTCGGCGCTCGTCATCTCCCACGTGTTGTCGAAGTTCGCCACCACGTCGCGCATGAATGGCTCGACGAGATCGAGGGCGCGGGCCTCCTCGCCCGCACCGAGGTGATCGACCAGGATCGCGAGCGCGAGCTGACGCGACTCCGCGCCTTCATAGGTCCACTCGAAGCCGTTCTCGCTGAAGCGGCGTATGTCGAGCCTCTGGTCGAGGGGCTCGCCGTCAACGGTGGCGATGACCCCGTCGATGGTCCGATCCCCGGCGTATGTCTTCATGGCGCTGCTCCGAAGCGGGGCTGAACGTCACCCATCGTAGAATCGTCCGCGCCGCCGCTACAGCCACGATAGCGCACCCGTCCGGCCGGCGCGCAATCGACCGCCCATCGCTGCGCCGCCGCGGTTTTGTGATGCGCTCCTTCGGTCGCTAGCATGCCGACATCGCGGCAGCCGCGAGGCGCTGCCGCAATCGCAGAAGCATCCGTCTTCCCATCATGCTTTCGAGTATCGGAGCAGTACGTGAGCGACAGTGAGAGAGGGTCGGATGCGGGACTGCGCAAGGACCCGGACCGCAGCCTTACCGACCGTGCGTACGTCGTGATCGAGGAGATGATCTGCACGCTCAGGCTCGAGCCCGGCGAGGTGCTCTCCGAGGGTGCGCTCTCGAAGACGCTGGGCATCGGACGCACGCCGGTGCGCGAGGCGTTGCAGCGCCTGGCGCGGGAAGGGCTGGTCACCGTGCTTCCCCGGCGGGGGATCCTCGTCTCGGAGTTCAACGTCGGCAAGCAGCTCCGCATGCTGGAGGTACGCCGAGAGCTCGAACGCCACATGGTTCGGTCTGCCGCGTCCCGCGCAACGGCCGACGAGCGCGCCCGCTTCGCGGCAATCGCCCGCGCGATATACGAGAGTGCCGATGCGGGCGACGACATCCGCTTCATGCGCCTCGACCGCGAGTTCAACGTGCTGGTGAGCCAGGCGAACCGCAACGAGTTCGCATCCGAAGCGATCTCGCTGATGGCCGGCCTTTCGCGGCGGTTCTGGTTCATGCACCACCGCCAGGACGGCGATCTGTCGTTGATTGCGCAACTCCATGCCGACATCGCCAACGCGATCGCGGCAGGAGACGAGGCGGCGGCGGCGGCGGCGAGCGATGCCTTGCTCGAATACATCGAATCGATCACTCGGGCGGCGGTGGATTGGTAAGCGACATGGCGGCACCGAAGCCCTTGCACATGCACGCCGCGATTCTCTCGACCAAGGCTGCAGCATGCGCGTCTTGTGGTTGATATGTAACTAATATATTATGCTTGGAACGGCTTGGCGAGCCAACGCACAAGCTCAGGGGGCACGACCATGGAACTCGCGAACTCACCGATGGAAGAGCGCCAGCGGATCTACCGTGAGGTCTACCGGGAGCGCATCGCGGCCTGGTACAACGGCTATCTGCACGTCGCGATCATCTACCTCATCGGCGCTTGCGCGCTCTATGTCTGCCTCTCCCATCTCGGGAACATCCGGTGGTGGGAGTGGCTCACGATCCCCGTGGTGCTGCTGGCGAGCAACATCTTCGAGTGGCTGCTGCATGTCCAGGTGATGCACCGGCCGCGCAAGTGGAAGGGGTTCCGCGCCATCTACACGCGCCACATGCTCATGCATCACCAGTTCTTCACCGACAAGGAGATGCGGTTCGCCGGCCAGCACGACTGGCGGGTGACCGTCTTCCCGCCCTACGCGCTTGTCGTGTTCATCCTGATGTCGACGCCGCCGGCGCTGATCGCAGGCTGGGTCGTCTCGGCGAACGTGGGCTGGCTCGTCCTCACCACCACGACCAGCCTCTACCTGCTCTACGAGTTCATGCACTTCTGCTGCCACATCGGCGAGAACCGGTTCGTGCGCTACTGCCCGTTCGTGAACACGATCCGGCGCCACCACGCGGCGCACCACAACCAGTCGATCATGATGGAGCGGAACATGAACCTGACGTTCCCCATCGCCGACTGGATGTTCGGAACCTCCGATCTCGATCGCGGCCTGCTCGGGCACCTGTTCAACGGCTACTCGACGAAGTACGTGAAGACCGACATGCGCAAGAGTGCTCGGACCCCAAGGGTGAAGGCGCGCGCGCCGGTCGATGCAGCGGTCGGCAGCCCCGCCTGAGGCCGGCGCGCCCGCGGGCGCTTGAGGGCGGTCTCGCGTGATTAGCGGCGGCGCCGGTTTCCGGTGCCGCCGCAGCGCGTTTTCGGGCCCGGCGCGGACCGGTTCCCAACCGAACGCGGCCGCCATGCGCGCGGTCAGGCCAAGCGAAGGAACGCCCTCGGCAATCTCTGGTAACGTGACCCGCAAAGCACTGCGAGTAGGGAGAAGAACCATGAGCAGCCACGCGACCGGGGACGGAGGCATTCCGCCGAGAGACGCCGAGGCGCGCGGGCTGAAGCGGGTCATGACGCTCGGGGGCGCGTACGGAACCCGCAACTACACCGTGAAGGACCTGCGCGATCGGAAGGGAAAGCGCGTGCTCGTGGAGACCCTGCCGTTCTCTCCGGAGGAAGCGGCGGCCGCCGAGGAGGCCGGCATCGATACCATGAAGGCGCGCTTCGATCCCCGCCAACCCGATCTCACGGCGGCGATCCGGCGCGCGGCACCCAACACGTTCATGGCCTTTTCCGTGCCGCTCGTCGCCGCCGCGAGCGAGGTCGAAGCGGTCCGCATCGGCTACGATGCGATGGCGCTCGGGGCGGACGCGATCATGTGCCAGTGGAGCCCCCGCTTCGTGGCGGCGGCGGCCGACGCGGGCATCCCGATCCAGGGCCACGCCGGGCTGGTCCCCCGAAAGAGCACCTGGACGGGGGGCTTGCGCGCAGTCGGAAAGACCCTCGACGAGGCGATGTGGGTGTATCGCGAGATCAAGGCCCTTGAGAACGCCGGCGCCTACGCGGTGGAGGTGGAGGTCATCCCCGCGCAGCTGCTGGTCGAGATCAGCAAGCGCACGCGGCTCCTCACCTCCTCCATCGGGGCGGGCAGCGGCGGGGATATCCAGTTCCTGTTCGCCGACGATATCCTCGGCAACAACCCGCCTCCCTACCCCCGGCACTCGAAGCAGTACCGGCACCTCTACAAGATGAAGGAGGCGATGCAGGCCGAGCGTCTGGCCGGATTCCGGGAATTCGTCGCCGATGTCCACGAGGGCCGTTTCCCCGGACCGGAGCACATCGTCAACGCGTCGGACAACCTCGTCGACGCCTTCGTGGACGCGGTGGAGTCCGGCAGTTGAACGGCCCCCGGTAACGCAGGAGACGATTCGTTGAGCGAAGCGCAGACAAGCAAAGGGCAACTGTTCAAGGACCTGCATCTGGCCGACGGCATATTCGTGATGCCGAACGCATGGAACGCCGGTAGCGCCTACATGCTGCAGGCAGCGGGTTTCCCCGCCGTCGGCACCAGCAGCGCGGGTATCGCATTCTGTCTGGGTCTCCCCGACTACGAAGGCGTGCTGACCCGGCAAGCGGCGCTGGAGGAGACCGCACGGATTGCAGGCGCGCTTGGGATACCCGTCAGCATGGACGCGGAAAACGGCTACGGACATACGCCGGAAGAGGTGGCCGAAACCATCCGCCTGGCGGCCGGGACCGGCGCGGTGGCGGCCAGTATCGAGGACTATGCCGCCGCCTACGGCACGGGCGATCTATACGACCGGGCGCTATCGGTGGAGAGGATCGAGGCTGCGGCCGCCGCTGCCGCGGCTCTTCCCTTCCCGTTCACGCTGACCGCGAGAGCCGAGTGCTATCTCATGGGGCATCCGAACCCGTTCGAGGAATCGGTGACGAGGGTGAACATGTACCGGGAGGCGGGTGCGGACTGCCTCTATGTGCCCGGCGTCAAGGACCCCGAGACCATCGGCAGGCTGGTGAAGGAGGTCGACGGGCCGGTCAACGTGGTCATGGGTCTTTCCGGCAGCCCGATGAGCGTCAGCCAGCTCGAGGATCTGGGCGTGAAGCGGGTGAGCATCGGCGGCTCGCTGGCCCGGGCTACATTCGGCGTCATACGCCGGGCCGCAGAGGAAATGCGAGACCGCGGCACCTTTACCTATTCCGAAGGGCAGGTGCCGAACGGCGAGCTCTGCCGGTTCTTCGACGAGCAGCGGGGCTCATGAGCCCCGTAACCGGCCGCGACCGTGGTTAGAAGACCGGGCTAATCGATGATGTGGTAGACGGGGGCCTTCTCCATGGCCCATTCGCCGGAGTCACGATCGTAGCGGGACAGGGTGAAGCAATGCCAATCGGCGTCGTCCAGCGTCGGATGGTCGCCCCGATAGTAGTAGCCCGGCCACCGCGTCTCCGTCCTGAACAGCGTGTGACGTGTCACGGACTCCGAGGCGAGCACCCGGTGGTGTAGCTCCCACGCCCGCTGAAGCTGGTGAAGGTCCTCGGCCCCGAGATAGTCGAGGTCCTCCTTCAGCATGCCTAGTAGCTCCAGCCCTCGGCTGAGCATGGGTTCGTTCGTCGTGTAGCCGGCGCTGATGCCGCCGACATACTCGTCCATCAGTTTCTCGAGACGCTGGAGGCCGTGAATCGGCAGCATGTAGCTGGGCGAGACCGTGCCCGCCACGATCTCGTTGCGGCCGATGCGGTAGGTCTCGAGCGGCTGATAGATGACCTTCTTGAGGTCCTCGTACTCTTTCTCGCTCACCTGAGGATGCTCGCCCTTCAGGTCGTTGACGTAGTTGACCGCCGCCTTTCCGGCAATCCGGCCTTCCGTGTAGGAGCCCGACGAGAACTTGTGGGCGGAGCCGCCAATGGTGTCGCCGGCGCCGAACAGCCCGTCGACAGTCATCATCCGGTTGTAGCCCCACTGGTACTCCGCCGGCGCGCAGTCCTCCGGGCCGCTCGCCCAGGCGCCCGAGCAGGTGGCGTGCGAGCCCATGACGTAGGGCTCGGACGTGGTCAGCTCCGGGTTGGTGTGCTTGGGGTCGATGTTCTGGGACGCCCAGACCACCGCCTGCCCGATGGTCATGCCGAGGAAATTCTCCCAGCCGACCTGCTCCTTGTGGGGGTCGGCGAAGGCCTCCTTCGTCACCATGCGGATCGGCCCCCGGCCGGCCTTGACCTCCTCCAGGAAGGCATGGTTGCGCAGGCAGGTCGGCACCGGATGCATGTCGATGTAGTCGCCGACCAGCGCCTTGGTCTGGTCGTACCACTTGGACTCGTACTCCTCCCCATAGGCGTTCTCGGTGTACGTCTTGAGGTGGAGGAAATAGGCGCCGACCGGGCCGTAGCCGTCCTTGAAGCGGGTCAGGACGATCCGGTTCTCCATCTGGGTCATCTTGGCGCCGGCGAGGATCGGCAGCGCGTAAGCCGAGGCGCTGCTCCAGGGCGCATACCAGGTTCGTCCCATGCCCTCGCCCACGGCACGCGGCTTGAAGATGTGCGACGCGCCGCCAGCGGAGACGATGACCGCCTTGGCGCGGAAGACGTGGAAATCCCCGTTGCGAACGTTGAAGCCGACGGCGCCGGCGACGCGGTTGGGCTTCGTCCGGTCCATCAGCAGGTGGGTCACCATGATCCGGTTGTAGACTTCCGTGGCGGCCTTGCGCGCGGCTTCGGCGACGATGGGCTTGTAGCTCTCGCCGTGGATCATGATCTGCCACTTGCCTTCCCGCTGATAACGCCCGGTCTCCGGGTCCCGCATGATGGGAAGGCCCCACTCCTCGAACTTGTGCACCGTGGAATCGACGTGGCGCGCGATGTCGTAGCCCAGATCCTCCCGTACCAGCCCCATGAGGTCGTTCCGCGCGTAGCGGACGTGGTCCTCGGGCTGGTTCTCGTTCCACTGCATGCCCATGTAGCAGTTGATCGCATAGAGGCCCTGGGCCACGGCGCCGCTGCGCTCGATGTTCGCCTTCTCGACGCAGACCACCTTCAGGTCGCGCCCCCAGTAGCCGGCTTCGTAGGTCGCCCCGCAGCCGGCCATGCCACCGCCGATGACCAGGATGTCCGCATCGACGAAGACCGTCTTGCGGCGCGAGAACAGGGCCACTAGAGGAGTCCCTCCTTGAAGCGATCCGGCGCCATCGCGGGCAACGCGTCTACGTTGAGTGCGTCCGGTTCGTGGGCCAGTTCCTGAGACTTCATTGCCTCAGCGGTGGGCGCGTCGAAGTCGGCCGGCGCGGGAATCGATCCCCAGGGCGTGGTCCGGATCGGGGAGACGAAGTCCTTCTCCGTGCCGTCCCGGAACTTGATCTTCCAGGAGATGGTGCCCTTCTCCTCCTCCCGGAGCGTCCGGACGCTGTGGCCCATGGGCGCGAAGTCGGCGTAGCCGCGGCAGTCGATGGCATGCTGCGGGCACGCCTTGACGCAGGAGTAGCACTCCCAGCACATGTTGGGCTCGATGTTGTAGGCACGCCGGTAGGTCTTATCGATGTGCATGATGTCCGACGGGCAGATGTCCACGCAGTATCCGCAGCCGTCGCACCGGGTCATGTAGACGAAGGTCGGCATGAGATTGGGTTATCTCCTCGATCGAAGACCGTTGACGGGGCCGATCAGTAGTGGCTGGGCCGTTCGCGGGCGCTGCCGAAGGTTTCGGGCTTGTCGGCAGGCGCCGGCAGGTTGCTCCGCGTGCCCGCCGCTTCCGACACCCGCTTCTCGAAGGCCGCGGCAGGCTTGAAGAACATGTGCGAGAACTTGGACCACGGGACGGAGCCGAACAGCACCGTCGTGGCGATGAGATAGAGTCCGAGGATCGCGTTCGTCCCCGCGCTCTCCATCGACTGCAGGCCGGCCCAGATCAGCCCCAGCGTCACGCTGGCGAGCAGCGAGAGGATGAAGAGGTCGGCGCGCATGATGCGGAACGGCGTATGGCCCTCGGCCGACACGTCGACGCGGATGAAGAACCAGAACCAGCAACCGCCGACCAGGACCAGCAGACTGCCCGCGACCCACAGCTTGGGCAGGACGGCAGGCGTCGCCGAATCGGGCGAGGAGTAGCAGAACACCATGACGACGGTGGTCACGACGTAGAGCAGGAAGCCGTACATCGTCAGCAGATGGGCAACCCGGCGGCGGCCGTTGCCGAACTCGGCGGACGTCGCGACCTCCACCATCGCGGTCTGGACCGCGAGCGATGCGACCCTCCCGCTGCCGACATTTTGCGTGCCCTTGCCCCGCGCCTTCCGCCAGCTGTCGAAGAAGTAGGTGGCGCTCCCCTTGTGCCAGACGTCGAACAGGGTGCCGCCCACGACCAGCGCGATCATGACGCCGACGTAGATCTGGATGACTTCGGACGGAATGGTCGCCGAGAGTTCCGCGAAGGGATTGCTGGTGAACACGTTAATTCCCCGGTCGGCCTGTTCCGCTCAACGCCCGGGGTGACTGTATCGATGCGATCCCGGGAAAGATACCGCCTGTTGCCGCAATCGGATGCAGGGGGCGGCCAGGGTGCATTCGCTCTGAGACGCACGGCGAGGACGGACCCCGCTCGCGCACGGTCACGATGCGTTCGAATATGGCCATGGCGCGGGATTGTAACCGGTTACATCCGCGGAAGATACCGGCGCGATACGGCGCCGGCGCCCAGGATCAGCGGGGTGCGTCGAGCGCCGGCACGGGCAGGCCGCTCGGCACGCTGTCGGGCACGATGAGCGCGCGGCTCTCGGCCCGGTCGTCCTCCAGGCTCTGCAGGAAGGCGAGCAGGCTCGCTCGCTCGGCCGCGTCGAGAGCGATTCCGCGCCGCAGCATGGGCGAAAAACTGGCCCGTCGCGCCGCCTCGGCTTCGGACTCGTAGGGCGAGCGCTCGGGCGGGGCGAGGTGCAGGGCGATCGCGTCCTCCAGGCTCGCCACGGCGCCGCTGTGGAAGTAGGGCGCAGTCAGCGTGACGTTGCGGAGCGGCGGCGTGCGGAACTGATAGAGGTGGCGGGGAATCCGCGTCGCCTCATAGCGCCCGCGGTCGTCGCCGCTTTGGTCGTCGCGATCGTCGTCGGGAATATCGATGCCGGGGCCGATCTGGGGCACGGCGAGGGAGTGGAACTGAAAATCGCTCAAGAGCGGGCCGCTATGGCAGGCGGCGCAGCGGGCCCTGCCGTAGAAGAGCAGCGCGCCCTGCTTCGCCGCCGGGCCGATGGCGCTCTTGTCGCCTGTGAGATAGCGGTCCCACGGTGTATCCCGCGTGACGAAGGCCAAGGCCTGGAAGTGGCCGATGGCGTTGGCGAGATCGCCCATGGTGACGGCGCCGAGCAGCGTCTCGGGGAAGGCCTCGGCAATGAGCCTGCGGTAGGCGATCTGCCAGTCGGCAAGCGGCGTGCCGGCCTGGCCCACCAGTCGGCGCAAGAGTGCGGCATGGACCGCGACGAAGAGCTCCGGCTCGTCCTCGTCCAGGCCCGCCGCCGCGAGAGCGATCTCGTTGGGCCTGTCACCGTGGCCGCCGGGGAGATCGGGCGCCGAGCGGTCGTGCGCGAGGCCCAGCATCTCCTCCTCGCCGGCGAGCGGGAAGAGGGTCTGCGCTGCCAGCACGCTCTCGATCCCGTCCGGTAGATAATCCATCATCGGCGTCTGGAATCGGCTCACCGGCGCCTCGATCTCGCTCACCCGTCCGTCCCAGAACATGTTGCGCACGCTCGGGTGCCCGCGGTTCCAGAGGTCCATGGAGTTGCGCGGGTGCACGCGAGGCTCACCCAGCGGGCGGCGCTCCTCCGCCAGACCCGCGGCATCCACGCCCACCGCCAGATCGACACCGTCGGACGTGCCCCGGCCCAGCAGGTGGCAGGTGGCGCAGGCCACGTCCCGCGTGCCGCTGAGGATCGGGTCGAAGAACAGCACCTGGCCCAGCCGGAACTTGGGCGAGGGCACCAGCGGCGGCATCTCCAGGGGCTCCAGCCCGCGCGCCGCGATGACGCGCTCGAGCGCGCGGTCGAGGTCGTCGTCGCCCGCCTGCGCAGGCGCAACTACAGCGCCGGCGAGGCAACACCACAGCAACGCCCTGGCAAGCCGAAGCGGCCCCATGAAGGCGGTCCTTCAACCCTGTCGTTCGGTCCCGCCGTAAAGCTTAGCCCGGATATCGCGCCAGGGTCTTGGTTCGCACCACCTCCCGGTCGGAAGGCGGTATGGGCGGGAATCGTTCGAATATCATTCCTGATCAATGGGTTCTGAGAGATTGGCTTCGTTTTGTGATTTTGCGCTTTTTCCGCCCTTGCCCCGTCAGTCTACGTTCATGTCGTCGGTCGGGATCAGGATCTGGAAGGTTGCACCCTGTCCGGGTTCGGACCGTACCGTCAGGTTCCCGTTCCATCCGCGGACCAGGCTGTAGGCGATCGTCAGGCCGAGGCCCTTGCCGTCTCCCGCTCCCTTGGTCGTGAAGAAGGGCTCGAATACATGGCTCCGAAGGTCCGGCGGGATTCCCGGCCCCGTATCCTCGACAACGACGCGGACGTAGCTGCCGGCGGCAAGACCCTGCGCCGTCGCCGTTTGCTCATCGATAGCCGTTCGCTCAACGCTCACGTCTAGCCGCCCGCCCGTACCCATGGCCTCCGCCGCGTTGGCGATGAGCTGTGTTGTGACCTCGAAGAGCTCCCAACGGTTGACGCGAACGCGGGAGCCCTCGTCGTCCATCCGGAACGCCACATCGAGGGAGGCATCGAACTCGTGCCTGGCGAGCAAGACGCTCTCCCGCACTTCGTCGACTGCGATGATCGCCTCGGGTTCCCGCGTACCTCCGTCACCGAAAGCGGCCATTCGATTGACGACGGAAAGACTCTTGTTGGCCAGTTCCGCGATCTGCTCCAGCCGGCGCCTGACGCTCTTGCCGGAGGCGGCCCGGCCGGTTCCCTCCTCGGCGAGTGTTCCGATCGGACTCAGCAGGCGCCCGAGCTCGCTGGCGAAACCGCCACCAAGCGCTCCCATGGCCACCGCCTTGTATCCGTCGCGAAGCTGCTCCTCCATCGCCCGGCGCTGCGCCAATGCGTCGGCCAGTTCTCGGGCCCGCTCGTCGAGCGCCCGGTTCAGTCGGGAGCCCTCGCGCCAGCGCCGCAGGGCGAACCATGTCGCCACGATGGCGAGCGCCGGGAAGCAGGCGATGATCTCGTCCAGTTCCCAGCGTTCGTAAGCTCGCGTGAAGTCAAACCAGATCTCCACGAGCTCGAAGCTCGCGAACACCGCCATGATGCCAGCACCCACCACGACACTTGCGATCAGGTCTTTCGTTGTCCGGCTCATGGTTTTCCCTCGCCCTGGCCCGTGCCGGGTCCCCCCTCGATCCGGCACCATGTCCCAGGTGGTCGCGTGAGAGCCTTGCGCTCCGTGTGGCTTCCGGCGTCTTGGGTCGAGCATATTCGGACGACCACGGCCGGCAGCTTGGTGAGAACGGTATTGCGCGTCCAATACCCGACTTTGGAACGCTAATCCATCGTTTAGCCCGCATTTCTCACCAAGGTCATGGTCTGCGCGGCGCTGTCCGGCCGTTTGAACAAGCATGTCGGCTCCAGTCGCCGTATGTCGGTGTATGCCG
>JAPPHR010000024.1 GCA_028820995.1 Rhodospirillales bacterium | reverse complement strand
CGTCGTCGCTCAGCGACGAGATGAAGGGGATGATCATGATGCCCATGACGACGCCTGCGGCGAGCGCGCTCTCGGACGCCACATCCAGGCCGATCGATTCGCCGAATCCCCTGATCGCGGGCGCCACCACCAATGCCGCGAAGAAGCCGTAGACCACGGTCGGCACGCCGGCCAGGATCTCGAGGATGGGCTTGGTGATGTTGCGGAACCGGGGGCTTGCGAACTCGGCCATATAGATCGCGGCGAAGAGGCCGACCGGGAGCGCCACCAGCATCGCGATCAGCGTGATCATCAGCGTGCCGGTGAAGAGCGGGATGGCGCCGAACGCGCCGGTGCTGCCCACCTGATCGGCGCGGATGGCCGTCTGCGGGCTCCATTGCAGGCCGAACAGGAAGTCCCAGAAGGGGATGATGGAGAAGAAGCGGATCGACTCGAACAGCACCGATAGGACGATGCCGATGGTGGTGACGATGGCGACGCAGGAGGAGAGGATGAGCGCGATGTTGACCACCCGCTCCACCTTGTTGCGCGCGCGCAGGCCGGGCGAGATGCGCCGCCAGGCCCAGCCGAAGCCGGCACCCCCTAAGGCCACGCCGATCGCGAGTACTGCCGCGTGCGCGGTCGATTTCATGCTGGCGTAGCGTTCCGCCGCCGCCTGCAATGCCGGGTCGACTTCGCGGCTCACCACGTCGCCCGAAGCCAGATTGCGGACATCGTTGATCAGCAGTCCGATCATCGCTTCGGACTGCTCCGCCACCAGGGGGCCGAGGTAGGAGAGCAGCAGCGCCTCCAGGATCGGCGCCTCGATGATCACCCAGACAATGAGGACGATGCCCGACGGAATGCCGCACCAGAGCGCCACGTACCAGCCGTGGTAGCTCGGCATGGAGTGGAGCTTGCTGAGGTTGCTGCCGGCAGCGCGAAGTGCCCGGCGGCGGCCGAAATAGAGGCCGATGACCACCAGCGCCAGGATCGCGATGAGGAGGATGGTGAGCTGCACGCCGTCGGCCGCCCTTGCACCTCGCGCCCGGTCAAGCGGGCACCGGCCTGACCCTAGGAACGGGCCGGTTCAGAGATAAGTCAGTTTCGTTACGAATTTGTGACGACGACCCGAGCCGCCTCCGCTCAACCGGGGGCCGCGTTGCCTGCGGGCTGCGCTGCGGCGGCCGACACGGCGTCTTCGGCGACCGGGGCCGGCTGCAGGTGGACCGTGAACGTGCTGCCTTCGCCTGGGGTGCTATCGATGGCGAGCGCGCCCCGGTGCCTGTTGACGATGTGCTTGACGATGGCGAGCCCGAGGCCGGTGCCGCCGAGCTCGCGCGAGCGTGCCTTGTCCACGCGGTAGAAGCGCTCGGTCAGTCGCGGCAGATGCTCGCGCGGAATGCCCGCGCCCCGGTCTGCGACGGTAACCGAGACCGCGCCGTCCCTGCCTGCCATCCAGCCGGCCGCCTGCGCCTCCGCCACCCGGTGCGCCGTCACGCTGACGGTCCCGTCGGCGTCGCCGTACTTGATCGCGTTGTCGACCAGGTTGAGGAACACCTGGGTGAGCTCGTCGCCGTCGCCGATCACGGGCGACAGGTCGTCTTCGGCATCGATGACGATGGTCACGCCGCGCTTCTCCGCCCGCCATGCCAGCGTGTTGTGCACGTTGGCGAGCAGAGGAGGGAGGGGCACGGCTTCGGTCGGTGGCGTGTGCTCGTTCATCTCGATGCGCGAGAGCGAGAGCAGGTCTTCGACCAGGCGGGCCATGCGCTTCCCATGCTGGTCCATGATGGTGAGAAAGCGCTCTCGAGCGGCCGTATCGTCACGGGCGGATCCTTGAAGGGTCTCGATGAATCCCATCAGCGTGGCGAGCGGCGTCCTGATCTCGTGGCTCGCATTGGCGACGAAGTCTGCCCGCATCTGATCGGTGCGGCGCACTGCCGTGAAGTCGACAAGCGCGAGCAGGAGGGCAGCGCCGCCCTCCCGGGACTCCGGCAGCGGCTCCACCCGCGCCGCAAAGGTGCGCTCGACAGGTGCTGGCAGCGTGAACTCGATGTCGCGTCCGCCGGCGCCGTCCAAGGTCTGCTCGACCGCCTCGATCAGTTGCGGATTGCGCAGCGAGGCCGCGATGTGACGTCCGGTCACCTCGCCGTCGAGGAGGGATCTGGCCGCCCGGTTGGAGCGCACGATCTTGCGGTCGGAATCCAGCAGGAGGAGGGGCTCGGGCAACGCGTCGAGCACGCGCTCCAGCTCCGCCCGCTCGGTCGCGAGCTGCGCCCGGCCTTCGGCGCCGAGCCGGGCCAGACGTTCGACCGATGCCGCGAGTTCGCCGGTGAAGAACCCTGCCGGCGCGATTTGACTGGGAGTCTCGCCCTGTGCGGTGGCTTCCACGCGGCGCGCCAGCGCCCCGAGTTCTCCCAGAATCAGGCCTGTGACTCCGGCAGTAAGCAGGCTTAGCCCGGCCCAGGCCAGCGCTGCCACGACAGGCGGCATGTAGCCCAGTACGGCAAGCACGAGGAACGCGATTCCAAGTGGCAACGATGCCGCAACGCTGAGCCGCCCCCACCGGCGAAGCGGAACAACACGCGTCGCCATCGATCGGCTCTCCTTCGGAGCGTGGTGCCCGACGCTTGAGTCTACCAAAGGGGCTCGGCCCAAAGCATGACGAATATGCGACGAATGGGGGTCAGCGCCGGCGCCGTCGGCCCCGGAACCTCGCTGCCGCCTTGTGCTACTGTCGCTTCATGCCCAACGACGCCGAGGCGCAAGCGACCGCCGCGTCGAGCCGGCCACGCCCATGATGGCCCAGTATCTCGAAATCAAGGGCGCCCACCCGGACCACCTCCTCTTCTACCGCATGGGGGACTTTTACGAGCTCTTCTTCGACGATGCGCGCCAGGCTTCGGAGGCGCTCGACATCGCGCTCACCAAGCGGGGTCTCCACCAGGGGCAGGAGATCCCCATGTGCGGGGTGCCCGTGGTGAGCGCCGAGGGCTACCTCCAGCGGCTCATTCGCAAGGGCTTCCGGGTCGCCGTCTGCGAGCAGGTCGAGGACCCGGCGGAAGCGCGCAAGCGGGGCGCGAAGGCGGTCGTCCGCCGCGAGGTCATCCGGCTGGTAACGCCGGGGACGCTGAGCGAGGACGCGTTGCTCGATGCACGCGCGGCCAACTACCTGGCGGCGCTCGCCCAGGCCGAGGGCGCGCTGGCACTGGCGTGGGCCGAGATGTCCACCGGCGAGTTCGCGGTTATGGGCGTTTCGGAGGCGTCTCTTCCCGCAGCGCTCGCAGGCTTGGACCCCGGCGAAATCCTGGTGCCGGAGCCGTTGCTTGAAGCGCCGGCGCTGTTCGAGCTCTTCGCCGAGTGGAAAGCGGCCCTGACCCCCCAGCCGCGCTCGCTCTTCGACAGCGTCGCCGCCGGCCGCGCGCTCGCGGCGTTCTATGGCATCGCTTCCCTCGACGGTCTCGGCTCGTTCGGCCGCGCGGAGCTCGCCGCTGCCGGCGCCGTTCTCGGCTACCTCAGGCTCACTCAGAACGGCCAGCTTCCCCGGCTTGCGCGCCTTCGCTCGACGGAAACCGGCGCGGCGATGGCGATCGACGCCGCGACCCGGCGCAACCTGGAGCTCACGGCGACACTGGACGGGGGCGCCGACGGCAGCCTGCTCGCGGTCATCGACCGTACTGCGACCGGCGCGGGCGCCCGTCTGCTGAGGGCGCGCCTGACCGCACCGCTCACCGACCCCGATGCCATCGCCGAGCGTCTCGATGCCGTCGGCTTCATGGTCGAGGCGGAGGCTGCGCGAGGCGGCCTCAGAGAGCTGTTGCGCCGCTGCCCGGACGTGGAGCGCGCGCTCTCGCGGCTCAGCCTGGGGCGCGGCGGGCCGCGCGATCTCGCCGCCGTGCGCGATGCGCTCGGCCAGATACCGGCGATCCGCGATGCCCTCGGCAGCGACGCTGCGGGCGCACTGCAGGAGCCCCCGCCCGCGCTCGCGGTCTCCCTCAAGGCGCTCGGCCATCACGAGAGCCTCGTGGACCGCCTGACCGGCGCGCTCGTGGAGAGCCCGCCGCCCGGCATCCGCGACGGCGGCGTCATCGCCCGGGGCTACGACGAGGCGCTCGACGAGCTGGTGGAACTGCGGGATCACAGCCGCCGCCTCATCGGTGCGCTGGAGGCCCGCTACCGCAGCGAGACAGGCGTGGGCGCCCTCAAGGTGCGCCACAACAACGTGCTCGGCTACTACGTCGAGGTGCCGCCACAGCGGGCCGAGATGTTGCCCGAAGCCTTCATTCACCGCCAGACGCTCGCCAGCGCCGTCCGCTACACGACCGTGGAGCTGGGCGAGCTGGAGACGAAGCTCAATGGCGCGACGGACAAGGCGCTCGCCCTCGAGCAGGCGCACTTCGACGACCTTCGCGCCGATGTCGTCCGCCGGGCGGAGGATATCGCGCGCGCCGCCGCCGCGCTGGCTGCGCTCGACGTGACCCAGGGGCTGGCGCAGCTCGCGTCCGAGCGCCGCTATGCCCGGCCCGTCGTCGAGCGCACGCTGGCATTCGAGATCAAGGGCGGCCGGCACCCGGTGGTGGAAGCCATGGGCGCAGGCGGGGATGCCCCCTTCGTCCCCAACGATTGCGACCTGGGCGAGGCGGCCCGGATCTGGCTGGTCACCGGCCCCAACATGGCGGGCAAGAGCACCTTCCTGCGCCAGAATGCGCTGATCGCGGTGCTGGCCCAGATGGGCTCGTTCGTGCCCGCCACGGAAGCCCGTATCGGGGTGGTGGACCGCCTCTTCTCCCGCGTCGGCGCGGCCGACGATCTCGCCCGCGGGCGCTCCACCTTCATGGTCGAGATGGTGGAGACCGCCGCCATCCTCAACCAGGCCGGCGAGCGCGCGCTGGTGATCCTCGACGAGATCGGGCGCGGCACCGCCACCTATGACGGTCTTTCCATCGCCTGGGCCGCGATCGAGCACCTGCACGATGGCAACCGCTGCCGGGCGCTCTTCGCGACCCACTACCACGAGCTCACCGCGCTTGCCCAAAAGCTCGACCGGCTCGCCTGCCACACCATGCGGATCAAGGAGTGGAAGGGGAAGGTCGTCTTTCTGCACGAGGTGGCGCCGGGCGCTGCAGACCGCTCCTACGGCATTCACGTGGCGCGTCTCGCAGGATTGCCCGAGGCGGTGCTGGCCCGCGCCGAGGAGGTGCTGGCACTGCTGGAACAGGGTGAGAAGGCCACCGCCGCCGCCCGGCTCGCCAACGATCTGCCGCTCTTTGCGGCCCGCCCGTCGGCGGTGCCGGCGCAGGCGGAACCTGCGCCCGATCCGCTGCGGGCCCGCCTCTCCGAGATCAATCCCGACGACCTCACGCCGCGCGATGCGCTGGAGCTCGTTTACGCGCTCCGCGCCGAGCTCGATGACGATGAGTCCCCGGACTGACCGCCAACCCCGCGCCGGTATAGGATCGGGGCCTTCGGATCGACCGCAGGGTCACGCCAGGCAATGAAGCCGCCGCCGTTCGCTTACGAATGCCCGCGCGACGTGGCCGAGGCCGTGGCCCTGCTCGCGGCGCACGGCGGGGATGCGCGGCCGCTGGCCGGCGGGCAGAGCCTGGTGCCGCTGCTCAACTTCCGCCTGGCGCGGCCCGCCGTTCTCGTCGATCTCAACCGGATCGAGGCGCTTGCCCGCATCCGGGTCGGAGACGGTGCTCTCCGCATCGGCGCCATGGCCCGCCAAGCGGCGGTCGAGGCCGACGCGGACGTGGCGCGCGGCTGGCCGATCCTGCCCGCGGCCATCGGGCACATCGCCCATCCGCAGATTCGCAACCGCGGCACCGTCGGCGGCAGCCTCGCGCACAACGATCCGGCGGCCGAGCTGCCGGCGGTGATGCTGGCGCTCGATGCCGAGATGATCGCGCAAGGTCCGCAGGGGCAGCGCACCATCGCTGCGCGTGAATTCTTCGCCGGCACGATGGAAACGGCGCTCAGGCCCGACGAGCTGCTCACCGAGATCCGGGTGCCGGCGCTGCCCGAGGGAACCGGCTGGGGCTTTCAGGAGGCGGCGCGGCGCCAGGGGGATTTTGCGCTGGTCGCGGTCGCCGTAGTGCTGAAACCGGACGGCGCCCGCGTCGTGGTCACCGGGACCGGGGACGGGCCCGCGCACATGGAAGCGGCCGAGGCAGTCGTGGCCGAGCGGGGAACGGACGCCGATGCGTGCGAGGCGGCGGGCGACGCCGCGGCCGCAGCCTCCGAGCCGGCAGACGACCCCCACGCGCCGGCCTGGTACCGCCAAAAACTCGTGACGGCGCTGACGCGGCGCGCCTGCCGTGAGGCGGTCATCAGGATGGGGCGCTGAATGGCCGGCCAGCAGCACACGGTGCGCGTCACCATCAACGGGGAGGACTACGAGGGTCCGGTGGAGGCCCGGCTGTTGCTCTCGGATTTCATCCGGCATGAGGCGGGGCTCACCGGCACCCATGTCGGCTGCGAGCACGGGGTCTGCGGCGCCTGCACGGTGCTGGTGGACGGCGCGCCCGTGCGCTCCTGCCTGATGTTCGCGGTGCAGGCGGACGGCGCTTCGCTGGAGACGGTCGAAGCGCTCGCGGACGGCCGGACGCTGCATCCGTTGCAGGAGGCGTTCCGCCGCGAGCACGGGCTGCAATGCGGCTACTGCACGCCCGGCATCCTGATGACGCTCAAGCCTTTCCTCGAAGCCAACCCGGCGCCGAGCGATGCCGAGATACGGAAAGCGCTCTCCGGCAACCTCTGCCGCTGCACCGGCTATCAGCAGATCGTGGCGGCGGTGCGCCGGGCTGCGGCGATGCTGCGGGGAGAAGACCCGTGACCACGCGGCTGATCGGTGAGCCGGTCGAGCGGCGCGAAGATGCGCGGCTGCTCACCGGGCGCGCGCGCTTCATCGACGACATTCGCCTGCCGGGCATGCTGCACGCCGCCGTGCTCCGCAGCCCCCACGCCAAGGCCAGGTTCACGCGCATCGATGCCGCCGCCGCGCTCGCGCTCCCCGGCGTGCACACGGTGATCACCCACGAGGATCTGGGCACGGCCAACACGCCCATGCCGCTCCTCAACGAGGACCCCGGCTTCATCCATCCGCGCACCCATCAGGCGCTGGCGCCGGGTCAGGTCCGCTTCGTGGGCGAGGCGGTGGCGCTGGTGGTTGCCGACAGCCGCTATCTCGCCGAGGACGCGCTCGACCTGATCGAGGTCGACTACGCGCCCGAGGCGGCGGCGGTCGATCTCGTCGCTGCGGCCAAGCCCGGCGCGCCGCTGGTCCACGACGACACCGATTCCAACGTCGCCTGCCGCACCGCCGACAGCAACGGAGATATCGAGGGCGCTTTCGCCGCCGCCGATTTCGTGCTGCGCGAGGAACTCCGACCCGAACGCGGCGCGGCCCAGCCGATGGAGACCCGCGGCGTCGTCGCCCGCTACGACGAGAGCCTCGACCAGCTCACGATCTGGGACACGACCCAGGCGCCGGTCTCGGCACGCGGCGTCATTGCGGACAAGCTGGGGTTGCCGGAGGCCGCCGTCACCGTGATCGCGCCGGATGTCGGCGGCGGCTTCGGCGTCAAGATATTCCTGGTCTACCCCGAGGAATTGCTCGTCCCCTTCGCGGCACGCATGCTGGGCCGCCCGGTCAAGTGGATCGAGGACCGCCGCGAGCACTTCATCGGCTCCAACCACGAGCGGTTGATGGTGCATCGCATCGAGGTGGCGGCGACGACGGACGGTTGCATCCTCGGGATCAGGGATCATTTCCTCTACGACAGCGGTGCCTACTGCCCCTACGGCCCCATTAATGCCCAGTGCGCCCAGGCCATCCTGCCCGGCCCCTACAAGATCCCGGCAGTGCACACCGAGTACGAGGCCGTCTACACCAACACGCCGGTGGTCAGCCCCTACCGCGGCGCGGGCCAGCCGCACGGCAACTTCGTCATGGAAGCGGCCATGAACCACGTCGCCCGTGCGCTCGGTCTGGATGCAGCCGAGATCAGGCGGCGCAATCTGGTGCGGCCGGAGGACTGCCCCTGGGATTCGGGCCGTATCTTCCAGGGCAACACGCCGTTGATTCACCGCGACAGCGACTATCCCGCGCAACTCGCGAAGACGCTGGAGGCGCTCGACTATGCAGGCGTCAAGCGGAGCCAGCCGGCGGAACGCGAGCAGGGCATCTTCCGCGGTGCCGGCATCGCCTTCTTCGTCGAGGGCACCGGCATCTCGCCTTACGAGGGGGTCGAGGTGCGCGTGGAGCCCACCGGCCACGTGCACGTGACGACCGGCTATCCCTCGCAAGGGCAAGGTCATCACACGACGCTCGCACAGATCGTGGCGGAGACCCTCGCCGTCCCGCCCGAGCAGGTGGTGGTCGAGAGCGGTCGGAGCGACCGCTTCGCCTGGGGCGTCGGCACCTTCGCCAGCCGCGCGGCCGTGGTTGGGGGAAATGCAGCGCTCGGCGCGGCCGAGGCGGTCCGCGCGCGGGCGCTGGAGCTTGCGTCGGACGAGCTGGAAGTGGCGCCCGAGGACCTGGTGCTGGCGGACGGTGCGGTGCACGTGAAGGGCGCGCCGCAGATGGCGGTGCCTCTCGCTGCGCTCGCTTACGCGGCCGATCCCATCAACACGCTTGAATCGGGCACCGAGCCTGGCCTCCGCGCCGCCGACTACTACCGCAGCCCGGACGGCGCGTTCGCGAGCGGAGTCCACGGGCTCATCGTGATGGTGGATGCCGCCACGGGCATGGTGGAGATCGAGAAATACGTCGTGGTCCACGACTGCGGGGTGATGATCAACCCCACCATCGTCGACGGCCAGATCCTGGGCGGCACGGCGCAGGGCATCGGCGGCGCCTTCTACGAGAAGCTCCGCTTCGACGAGGCGGGCCAGCCGCTGGTCACCACCTTCATGGACTACCTGATCCCGACGGCCATGGAGATCCCGCCCATCGAGATCCATCACATGGAGAGCCGCTCCAGCCTCAACCCTTTGGGTGTCAAGGGCGTGGGCGAAGGCGGCGCGATCCCGGCGCTCGCCGCCTTCGCTGGCGCCGTGGAGGACGCATTGGAACCCTTCGGCGCCACCGTCCGCGCCGTCCCCCTCGACCCGCCCGCCATCCTCGCTCTGATAGAGGGACGTTGCGAGGGCAGGGCGGCATCGTAACGCCGCCGGAACAACGCTCGCCTGAGCGTCGTTTCCTGGTAGAGCGGTGACTCGTACCTGATGGCTCTTCCTCTAAGTTCAGAAATCGGCTAGCACCGGGCCTACAATGCGCCTGCGTGGCACGGCCACCGCGGCCTCCGCCCCGCGGCAGGAGATAGAATGATGCTCAAACGCCTGAGGCTCGAGAATTTCAAAGCATGGCGGGAAGCAGACCTAGAATTGGGCAAGGTGACGGGGTTTTTTGGAACCAACAGCGCCGGCAAGAGCAGCCTCATTCAACTCCTCTTGTTGCTCAAGCAAACTAAGAACGCAACGGATCGCGGCCTGGTTCTCGATTTTGGCGGCCCATCGGACTTGGTAAATCTTGGCACGTTCAAGGACGTGGTCCACCGGCATGACGAGCAGGAACGAATAAGCTGGCTCCTAGAATGGACGTTGCCCAAGGAGCTGTTCATCTATCATTGGATTGGATTTCCTGACGACGAGTCTCTTGCGGGTGATTGCCTTCAGATGCGGTGCGAGGTTGGCCTTAGACAAGCGAGGCTCTGGCCGTACGAGTTGGTATATCGGTTCGAAGGAGTGGATTTCACTCTACAACCGAAGGCTGGTCGTGAAAAAGACTTCGAGTTGGCAACAGCTAACACTGCCATCAGGTTCATACGCAACCAAGGCCGCGCTTGGCCGCTTTCTCGTCCCGTCAAGTCTTATCTGTTTCCTAATGAGATGAAGCGCTTCTACCAGAACGCAGACTTCCTCGGGGATTTCGAGCTTGCCTATGAGAACCTGATGGACTCAATCTACTATCTCGGACCCCTGCGCGAATACCCGCGTCGAGAATATCACTGGGGCGGTTCGAGCCCTGACGATGTGGGACAGCGCGGCGAACGCACGATGGACGCGATGCTCGCTGCGACCCGCGACGGTGAGATGAGGAAACTAGGGTACAGAAAGCGAAGAAAACCTTTCCAGGCGATGATCGCCCAAAGGTTGAGGAAGCTGGGCCTCATCCACGAGTTTCGTCTTGAAGAGATCGCGGAGGGAACGAACTTGTACCAAGCGATCGCGAAAACATCCGCTTCGAGTGTACCGACGGCGCTGACCGATGTCGGCTTCGGCGTGTCCCAGGTGCTGCCTGCACTGGTCCTGCTTTACTATGTTCCGGAGGGTTCGACGGTGTTGATGGAGCAGCCGGAAATACATCTCCATCCCGCCGTGCAGAGCGGATTGGCGGACGTCATGTTGAACGTCGCCGAGGTCCGAAACCTGCAAATCATCGTAGAGAGCCACAGCGAGCACTTGATGCGGCGTCTGCAGCGCCGGGTAGCTGAGGAGGAAGCATCTGCCGATGATGTGAAGCTGTACTTCGTTTCCGCGAGTGGACGCGGGGCGCAAGTTTCCGATTTGGCCCTCAACGAGTGGGGTGAGATCGAGAACTGGCCGGAGAATTTTTTCGGCGACGAAATGGGGGAGATCACAGCTATCGCCGAGGCGTCCCTGAGACGGAAGTTGGAGAAATCCTGATGGTGGCGTTTGTCGTAGACACCAATGTTCCCATGGCCGCAAACGGCCGCGAGACCCACGCTGACATGCGTTGCCAGCTACGTTGTGTCGAAACGCTAAAGAGCGTAATTCAGCAGGGAATTGTCGCCATTGATGACAAGGGGATGATCGTTAATGAATATAGAAGAAGATTGAGCCTTGCGGGTGCTCCCGGCGTGGGTGATGCGTTTTCGAGGTATGTATTTGACAATCAATATAGGGATGACCGAGTGCAAAGAGTCGCCGTGAAACCATCCGAAGACGACAGGAGAGGCTTCGAAGAACTTCCCCGGAACAAATTCGATCGCTCTGATAGAAAGTTTTTGGCGGTCGCAGTGGTTGCGAACGCCGTCGTACTCAACGCAGTCGATAACGACTGGAGCGAGCAAGAGGCGTTGATGCAAGAATTGAATGTGCGGGTGGAAGAGCTTTGCCCACAACATCTCAACGAAAGATAGGGGCGGAGAAGGTGAGAGCCCGGGTGAGGCGCTGTTGAACGCGAAGTATCCCAGAACGCCGTACTGGCCCTATTCACCCAGCATCGGCCGGGAGGACGGTGCACACCCTCACCCGGACCGCTTCGTGGGTGTACCCGTCGTTGTGACCGAGAAGCTGGACGGCAGTAACACGCTTCTCCATGCGGGCAAGGTCTATGGTCGCAGCATCTCCGCACCGAGTGAGGCCAAGTGGTTGGGGATGGTGAAGAAGCACCATGCCTGGAAGGTGACGGAGCCGGATGTCTATCTGTACGGCGAGGACATATATGGCGTGCACAGCATCGCCTACGGCCCGGTGCTGGAGGCCCAGACCTTCTATGCCTTTGCGCTTCGGGATGGAGATGGTGCCTTCGCGCCATTCGATGAGCTAGAGGCCTACGCAAATCGGCAGCGAATTCCAGTCGTTCCGGTGCTGCACAAAGGACGCTTCAACTCGCTTGAAGAGATTCGCGCGTTCGTGGAGCGTGCTCACTCCGAGTGCTCGGTGCTCGGCGGCCAGAGGGAAGGCGTTGTGCTGCGGCTGGCGCGTGGATTCACCGCATCTGAATTTCAGGACGCCGTTTGTAAGAGCGTTCGCGGTAACCACGTGCAGTCCGATGAACATTGGACCAGAAACTGGCGACCGTGCCGACTTTCCGGGAATCTAGGCTAGAGATGTACGCCGCAAGACAACGGCGTTGCGCCAAATGAGTGACGACGCCACGGCCGCGCGCTACGTGCTTGCCGTCGATGTCGGCGGCACGTTCACCGACGTGATCCGCCACGACACGGAAACGGGTGCGGTCGAGGTCGCGAAAACCGCCTCCACCCCGCCCGACTTCATCGACGGCATGCTGGCCGGCATGGAGGCCGTGGGCGCCGCGCCTGCCGACATCAAGCTCATCAAGATCGGCACCACCATCGCCACCAACACGGTCATCATGCGCACCGGCGCGCGGACGGCACTGGTGACCACGGCGGGCTTCACCGACGTGCTCCACGCCGCCCGCGCGGCCCGGCCCACGCTCTACGATTCCGACTGGGACCCGGCGCCCGCGCTGGTCGACCGCCGCGACACCATGACCGTCGCCCAGCGCACCACCTACGAGGGCGAGGTGCTGGAGCCTCTCGACGAGGCCGGGCTCCGGGAGACAGCGGCCCGGCTCCGCGAGCGCGGGATCGAGGCGGTGGCCGTGAGCTTCCTCCACAGCTACATCAACGATGCGCACGAGAGCCGGGCGCAGGAGATCCTGAGCCGCGAGATGCCTGGCGCTTACGTCTGCCGCTCGTCGGACATCCTGCCCGAGATCCGCGAGTTCGAGCGCACCAGCACCACCGTCGCCAACGCCTATCTCGGCCCGGTGCTGGAGCGCTATCTCGCCTCGCTCCTCGCCCGCCTGGAGGGCATCGGCTACGACGGGCCGGTCCTCATCACCCATTCCGGCGGTGGCGTCATGTCCATCGAGGCGGCGCGGCGCATCCCGGCGCGCATCTGCCAGTCGGGGCCGGCGGCGGGCGTCATGGCGGGTGCTGCCATCGGTCGGCTTGCGGAGAGGCCCGACGTGATCGTGCTCGACGTGGGCGGCACCAGCGCCGACGTCTCGCTCTCCCGCAAGGGCCGCCCGCTGATCCGGCCCGAGTGGAACATCGAGTTCAACATCGTCATCAGCTTCCCCTCGGTGGATGTCACGGCCATCGGCGCCGGCGGCGGCTCCATCGCCCGCATCGACGAGGGGGGCGTGCTGAAAGTGGGGCCCGCCAGCGCCGGCGCCCGGCCGGGACCGGCCTGCTACGGCCTGGGCGGGACCCAGCCCACGGCGACCGATGCGAACCTGGTGCTGGGCCGGCTCGGCGCCGAGACCAGGCTCGCGGGCCAGGTGGCGCTGCATCCGGCGCTTGCCGAGCAGGCCATCGACGGGATTGCGGAGTCCCTGGGATATTCGCGCGCGGAAGCTGCGGCCGGCATCCTGCGCGTCATGCGCGCCAACATGGCGGGCGCGATCCGCCTCGTATCGGTGAAGCGCGGCCACGACCCGCGCGACTTCGCGCTTGTCGCCTTCGGCGGCGCCGGGCCGCTCTATGGCGTGGAGCTCGCGCGCGAGCTCGGCATCCCCGAAGTGATCGTGCCGTTCCGGCCCGGCCTCGGCTCGGCGATGGGCGTGCTCCACGTGGAGGTCCGGCACGACTTCGTACAGTCGATCTTCGCCACAAACGAGCGCTTCGATGCGGGCGAGATCAACGACGCCTTCGCCGAACTGGAAAAGCGGGCGATGGCGCGGCTCGCGCGGGACGGGGTGGCGGCGGAGGACGTGGTGCTCCGCCGCGAGATCGATGTGCGCTACTATGGCCAAGTCTCGGGCGGCCTGACGCTCGCGGTCAAGCCGGGCGCGCTCGCTGACGACGATGTCCGCGGGCTCTTCCGCGCGTTTCACGAGCGCCACACCGAGGACTATGGCTATACCCTGCCGGAGGACCTTGCCGAGCTCGAGATCGTCAACGCCCGCGTCGCGGCGGAGGCGCGCGCCACCGGCGGTGCGGAGCCTGCGTTCGGCGCGAACGGCACGGGCGACCCCGCTCCGCGCGGGCGCAGAAAGATGTTCGACGAGGCCGAGGGCTGGGTCGAGGCGCCGGTCTACGAGCGCACCGCGCTCCCGGCCGGCTTCGAGCTTCCGGGTCCCGCCATCGTCGAGCAGCTCGACAGCACGACCCTTCTCGTCCCCGGCTCCCGCGCGCGGGTGGACGAGCGCTTCAATCTGATCTGCACGAGCGGGTGAGGCCATGCAGCTAGACCCCATCACCTTCGAGGTGCTGCGCAACGCACTGGGCAGCATGTGCGACGAGGGCAGCGAGATGATCGCCCGCCTCGCCTATGCGCCGACCATCAGCGAGGGGCACGACCATTCCTGCGCGCTGCTGACGGCGGAAGGCCGCCTCGTCGCCCACGGCAACCGCGACCAGGCGCCGCACATCGGCTCCTTCGAGCCTTCGGTGCGGGTGGTGAAGGACTGGGTGGGAGACGAATTCGAGCCGGGCGACATCTACATCTTCAACGACCCGTACACCGGCGGCATCCACTGCAACGACGTGAAGCTGATCCGCCCGATCCATCACGAGGGCCGCCTCGTCGCCTTCAACTCCAGCACCGGCCATTGGCCCGATGTGGGCGGCGCGCTGCCCGGCAGCTTCAACCCCCGCGCGGTGGACTGCTACTCCGAGGGCCTGCGCATGCCGCCGATGCGGCTCTTCCACGACGGCGAGCTCGACCGCACGGTGATGACGCTGATCGAGTACAACATGCGCACCGGGCGCGAGCGCATCGCCGACATCCACGCCCAGCGGCAGGCGGGATCGCTGATCGAGGACCGCCTGCTGGAGCTTTACGACCGCCACGGGGCGGAGACCGTCGAGGCGCTGTTCGAGGATATCTTCGACTACACCGAGGAGCGCTTCCGCGCCCAGGTGGCGCTGTTGCCCGACGGCGAGTACGAGTTCGAGGATTTCTCCGACAAGGACATCATGCACCCCGAGCACCCGCGCATCCGGGTGCACTGCCGGCTCACCATCGAGGGCGACCGCGCGAGCTTCGACTTCCGCGAGAGCGACGCGGCGCCCGTCGGCCCCTTCGGCTTCCCCCGCGCTTCGCTGGAGACCGCCGTCTTCGACGGCACGCTGCACTGCTTCCCCCAGCTTGCGCCGCTCAACCACGGGCTGAGCCGGGCGGTGGACGTGCTGTCCGTGCCGGGGAGCTGCGTCCACATCGAGGAGCCGACGCCCGCCTCCGGCTACGCCAGCGGCGCCTACGAGAAGGTCGCGGCGGTCACCATGGCCTGCTGGGCGGCGGCGTTCCAGGACGTGAACCCGAAGCGCATGTACGCCGCCGGCATCAACCTCGCGAACCTCTGCATCGGCGGCGTCCATCCCAAGACCGGCAAGCACTACGTCAACTACCTCTGGAACGAGGGCGGCCAGGGCGCGCGCAGCTACAAGGACGGCAACCCCTTCCAGATGATGATCTTCATCGGCGGCGCCACCAACCAGCCGGTGGAGATCCTGGAGCGCTGGTATCCACTGCTCTACACCAACTGCGAAGGGGTGACCAATTCCTGCGGGGACGGCACCTGGCGCGGCGGGGTCGGGATCGACCGCAGCTTCAAGACGCTCGGCGCCATGACCATGACCATGCACGGCGACCGCGCCGAGGTGACCCCCTTCGGGCTTGCCGGCGGCACCAACGGCGGGCCGAATACGCTGCGCCTCCGCCGCGCGGCCTCGCCTGACAAGGAAGAAGAGCTCGGCATGCACGCCATGGGCATCCGGCTCGCCCCCGGCGATCGGCTGATCTACCGCTCCAACGGCGGGGGCGGCTTCGGCGACCCGCACGCCAGGGCGCCCGAGGCGGTGCTGGCCGATGTCGAGCAGGGCTGGATCACGCGGGAGAAGGCTGCGCAGGTCTATGGTGTGGCAATCGCGGGCGGCAATGGAGCAGGCGACCCCTTGCGTATCGACGAAGCGGCGACGGCGGCGCGCCGCGCGAACGGCGAGTCTGCGGCAGAAGGATATGGGCCGGGCGAGGTGCATCCGCTGGGGCGGCTGCTCAAGGCGCCGGGGAACGGTGCCGGCGCGGGCCAGAGCACAACGTGAGTTGACCGGAGGAGAAGCGGCATGGAGTTCGGCATTGCCTTCAAGGGCGACATCGGTATGGAGCGCACCATCGCGATCGCGCGCCAGTGCGAGGCGGCGGGCTTCGACTATGTCTGGTTCTTCGATTCCCACATCCTCTGGTCCGACTGCTACACCAAGATGGCGGTCTGCATGGCGCATACCGAGCGGGTGCGCTACGGCCCGCTGGTCACCAACCCCAAGGTGCGCGACTGGTCGGTGGCAGGCAGCCTCTTCGCGACGCTGAGCGATATCGGGCGCGGGCGCTTCGACATCGCGGTCGGGCGCGGCGACAGCTCCATGCGCGTCATGGGCAAGTCGCCGGCGACCCTCGCCTACACCACCGAGTTCTGCGACGCCATGCGCAAGATGGTGGCGGGCGATACCGTGCAGTACGCGGACTGCCCCGAGCCCGTCTACATGGACTGGGTCGCGGGCCACTCCATGCCGGTCTGGTTCGCGGCCTATGGGCCCAAGGCGCTCAAGACCGCAGGCGAGGTCGGCGACGGGCTCATCATCCAGCTTGCCGACGTGGGGCTCTGCGAATGGTTCGGCGGCCAGGCCAAGGCGGCGGGCTCGGCCGCGGGCCGCGACATGGGGGGCTTCCGGGTGCTCTCGGCGGCACCGGTCTGGGTCGGCGACAAGGAGACCGGGGTGAACCAGACCAAGTGGTTCCCGGCGTTGGTCGGTAATCACGTGGCCGACATCGTGGAGAAGTACGGCGCCGGTACCGACCTCGTGCCCGACAGTCTCACCGCCTACATCGAGGCGAGGCGCGGCGCGGGCGCAGGCGGCGAGGGCTACAACTACCGCCAGCACGCCGACAAGGTCTCCGACAACACCTATTACATCACGCCGGAGATCACGGACTCCTTCTGCATCCTGGGCGAGCCGGACGAGCACGTGGCCAAGCTCAAGGCGCTGGAGGCGGCGGGCGTGACCCAGTTCACGATCTACCTCACCAACGGCGCGGAGGAGCGCATCGTCGCCGACTACGGCGACCACGTGATTCCGAACTTCCGCTGAGGGGAGGCGGTTCGCCCGCGTTCAGAGCGCGCGGATCGGCCCAGGATAGCGGGCGAGCGTAGCGTCTGCCGTCAAGAGAGTGAGCCCCTCGATCTGGGCCTGCGCAACCAAAATACGGTCGAACGGGTCCTTATGTATCGGTGGAAGCAGGTCCACGGCGGTCGCATGCGCCCCGGATATGGAAAGCTCGCGGTAGTCTCGCTCCAAGAGGTTCCGGCGCAGCAGGCGCGGGTCAACGCTGAACGCCCTCCGCCCGAGGCTGTTCTTGATCGCGATCTCCCACAGTGACGCTGCACTGAAGACGAGTTCGGTCGTCGGCACTTCCATCAGGGCATGCGCATCGCGCGGCAACCGATCAGGATCAACCGCCGCCCAGAGCAAGACATGTGTGTCGAGCAGGAGCCTCACTCGCCGCCGTCGAACAACGCTTCGATCTCAGCGGCGCCAATGCGGTCGAAGTCCTCCGGTATCGTGAATTGCCCTCGCATGAACCCGAGCCGGCTTGTCGCACCGGCTGCCGGCGCATCCACGGCGACCACCTTCACCAGTGGCTTGCCCGCACGCGCGATGACGAACGGTTCGCCGGCGGCCGCGTCGGCGACAAGACGGGACAGCTGGGTCTTGGCCTCGTGCATATTGACGGTACGCATGGCGGCGCTCCGTTGAACTTAGTCTGATAAACTTAGTTTATCTGGATCGTCCGCGCAAGGCCCGCCGGAGCCGCCGCCTAATCCAGCCGCATCACCTCACCGGTTTCCGCCCCGCGCTCGGCGGCGCGGGTGGTGCGCCCCCCCGCCAAAGATTATGGGG